>JANNWQ010000323.1:0-44783 GCA_031408595.1 Acidobacteriota bacterium
TTTAAGGCCGAAACAAGAGACGCGTGATTAGGCAAGATACCGACCTCGCCCGACGCGGTTGGCACCGTTACCGAATCGACCTCGGCATCGAAGACGCGGTGTTCTGGTGTGACTATTTCCAATCTAAGCATAATTACGAATTACGAATTACGAATTAGGAATTAGGAATTTAAGAATGGCCTTTCCGCAATTCGTAATTCGTAATTGATAATTCGTAATTGACCGCTACGCCGCTGCGGCCATCTTCTTGGCTTTTTCGCGGGCCTGCTCGATCGTGCCGACCATATAAAAGGACTGCTCGGGCATATCGTCGCAGTTGCCTTCGAGGATCTCCTTGAAGCCCTTGATCGTATCTTCGATCTTGACGTACTCGCCCTTGAGGCCAGTAAACTGCTCGCCGACAAAGAACGGCTGCGAGAAGAAACGCTGGATCTTGCGTGCACGGGCAACGGTCTGCTTGTCATCCTCACTGAGTTCATCCAGACCGAGGATGGCGATGATGTCCTGGAGATCTTTGTAACGTTGAAGGATCTTCTTGACTGACTGTGCGGTATTGTAATGCTCTTCGCCAACGATAGTCGGGTCAAGGATGCGCGAGTTTGACGCAAGCGGATCAACCGCGGGATAAATTCCAAGCTCAACGATCTGTCGCGACAGGGCCGTAACAGCATCGAGGTGAGCAAAGGTAGTGGCGGGTGCCGGATCGGTATAATCGTCGGCCGGAACATAGACGGCCTGGATCGATGTGATCGCGCCGGTCTTGGTCGAAGTGATGCGTTCCTGCATCTCGCCCATTTCCGACGCCAGCGTCGGCTGATAGCCCACAGCGGACGGCATACGTCCGAGAAGTGCGGACACCTCGGAACCAGCCTGCGTAAATCTGAAAATATTATCGACAAAGAAGAGAACGTCGTTCCCCTGATCGCGGAAGTGTTCGGCGACGGTCAAACCCGAGAGAGCAACGCGGAGACGGGCTCCGGGAGGCTCGGTCATCTGACCATATACTAAGGACACCTTCGAACCCTTGATCTCATTCTTATCAACGAGGGAAAGATCGAACTCGCCGGTCTTTTCCATGTGCTCGTTAAAAGCATCGCCGTATTTGATAACTTTGGACTCGACCATTTCGCGAAGAAGGTCGTTCCCTTCACGGGTACGTTCGCCAACGCCCGCGAAAACCGAGAAACCATCGCTGCCGATAGCGACGTTGTTGATCAGCTCCATAATGAGAACTGTCTTACCGACGCCGGCCCCGCCGAAGAGGCCGATCTTACCACCGCGAAGAAAAGGCTGGATAAGATCAATGACCTTGATCCCGGTCTCAAACATTTCGAGTGACGTGGCCTGCTCATCAAAAGATGGAGCGTGGCGGTGGATAGAAGATGTGGTTTCGCTGTTAACCGGGCCGAGTTCATCGACCGGATCGCCGATGACATTCATCACACGGCCGAGCGTTGCGTTGCCGACGGGAACCATGATCTGTCCGCCGAGGTCAACAACCTTCATGCCGCGAACCATACCGTCCGTCGGCAACATCGAGACCGCACGCACGCGGCCCTCGCCAAGGTGCTGCTGCACTTCGGCGACAACGTCAATGGTTGTCTCGACATCAAAGCCTTCGCTCGTGATCCTTAAAGCCTGATAGATCGGGGGAAGATAACTATCCGAAAATTCAACGTCAACGACAGGACCGATAATCTGTACAACCTTGCCGACCTGTCCCGCTTCCTCTTGTGCCATGCTTGTTAAAAGTTCTCCTCTTATATATGGATAAGAAAACTGCTCGTTTTACAAAGGAGTAAGGATAACATAGCGGCTTCGGCGGTTGCAAAGGCATTAGGATATGATTTTTAATCATAGGCACTTTCAATCTGAAAGAGATTCTGTTGTATTCTTTTAGAGACTTATGGATTCCAAGGTTATAAATATCAATCCCGAAATCCTTGGCGGTACGCCTGTGTTTGGTGGCACTCGAGTTCCGATCGAGAGTCTGTTTGATCACCTTGAAGCCGGTGTTTCGCTAGACGAATTTCTGGACGACTTCCCCACCGTCAGACGAGAACAGGCCGTCGCAATCGCTGACGAGTCGTTAGTCATTAAATAACTTGAAAAAACTAGAATTACCAACCCAAGGCCTCAACACGTTATTCGGCGTTCAAGACCAGAATATTAAGTTTCTCGAATCCCTGCTCGATATAAGTATAGGCGCTCGCGGCAATGAATTGCTCATCGACGGCGCCGAGAAAGACATTGAGACAGTCGAGCAAATACTTGCTGATTTTGGCGAGCTCTTTGCCAGTGGAAGTACTTTCTCGGACAAGGAACTGCGCGATGCTTTCAAGCAGATCGCCGAAGATCGTGCCTACAGTCTGAAAGATCATTTCCAAAAAGCCCGGTTCAATCCATCCGGAAAGAAGACGGTCGCTCCGAAGACTGCAAATCAAAGAAAGTATCTTGAGGCAATCGCCCAGAATGATCTCGTCTTCGGCATCGGCGTTGCGGGTACGGGTAAGAGTTATCTGGCAGTTGCGATGGCTCTTGATGCCTTGTTCAAGAAGCAGGTCAGCCGCATTATCCTGACGCGGCCTGCGGTCGAGGCTGGTGAGCGGCTCGGATTTTTGCCGGGCGATCTGCAGGAAAAGGTCGATCCTTATCTTCGTCCGCTTTACGACGCGTTGTTCGATCTCGTCGATGCGGAGAAAGTAACGAAGATGCTCGAGAAACGGATCATCGAGATCGCTCCGCTCGCGTTTATGCGCGGCCGAACGCTCTCGGATGCGTTCATCATTCTCGACGAAGCCCAGAACACCACGAGCGAGCAGATGAAGATGTTTCTGACACGCATCGGCTTTGGATCAAAGGCCGTCGTGACCGGCGACAAAACGCAGATCGATCTTCCGCGTGGCCAAAAGAGCGGTATCAAGGAAGCCGAGATAGTCCTAAAAGACATCGACGCAATCGAATTTGTTTATTTCACCGATAAAGATGTTGTGCGGCATAAGCTCGTGCAGATGATCGTGCGTGCCTACGAAGAACATTCGAACGAAGCCGAACAGTTTCACAACTAGATGAACGCGATCGTCAATCTCCAACGAAAGGTCAAGCTCGACGCGAAGTCGTTCCGTCCACTTGTCGAACAGCTCACAACCGCGATAGACGAAGCCAGCGGCAAGACTTTCTCGGTGGCGTTTATTTCCGACGACCGTATGAAGCAGCTCAACGAGATGTTTCGCGGCAAAAACTCGACGACCGACGTTCTTTCATTCCCGCACGAGGCTGACGATTTCGATCCTGACAAAAACAATCTGGGTGACATTGTGATCTCGACGGAGCAGGCACAAAATCAGGCCGCGGAGAATGGGTTGTCGCTCGAAGCAGAAATAAAGCAATTGATCCTCCACGGCGTTCTACACCTCTGCGGCTACGATCACGAGAGCGACGACGGCGAAATGAACACCCGCGAACTCGAACTTCGTGATAAGCTCGGCATATAATCCCTTATGTCCGAATCAACCAAAACGGCAGATCCATGCGTCATGGTCATCTTTGGCTCGACCGGCGACCTGACGAAACGCAAGCTTTTCCCGGCGCTTTATAATTTGGCCAAGGACGATTTCTTGCCGCACACCTTTGCGATAGTCGGCGTCGGGCGGCAGGAGATGACGTCCGAGGAATATCGCACCCACATGAGCGCCAACCTTCGCGAATTCATCCCGAACGGAGCCGACGACAAGCTGGTCAAGTGGTTTGAGGAAAGGACGTATTACACGGGCGGCGATTTTGACGACGACAAGAAGCTTTTCGGCGATCTCAAGGAACTAATCGGCGAGGTTACCGCCAAACACCAGATCCCCGACAACTATTTCTACTACATGGCAACGCCGCCAGACCTTTTTGCCAGTGTCACGCAGAAGATCGTGAGGAACGGCCTCGGCAAAGAAGACGGCGAGCATTGGCGGCGATTTATTTACGAAAAGCCCTTCGGCCGCGACCTCGCCTCTGCCAAGAAACTTAACGCCGATCTGCTCAAGTCGGTAAAGGAACGCCAGATCTATCGCATCGATCACTATCTCGGCAAAGAGACCGTGCAGAATATTTTGGTCTTTCGCTTTGGCAACAGCATCTTTGAGCCGATCTGGAATCGAAACTTCATCGACCACGTACAGATCACAGTTGCTGAGAAACTTGGCGTCGAGCAACGCGGCGGCTATTACGACTCGGCCGGTGCTCTTCGCGATATGATCCCGAATCATATTTTGCAGCTTGTGACGTTGACCGCGATGGAACCGCCTGTTTCGTTCGAGGCGAATTCGGTTCGCGATGAGCAAGCGAAGATATTACAAGCGATCCAACAATATTCCCCCGAGGACGTTTTGAAGAAAGCAGTCCGCGGCCAGTACGGCGAAGGCGAGGCATTGTCAGTACCGGGAGCAGTAGCGACCGGGGATTTACAGGTTCTGGCGTATCGAAGCGAAGACAAGGTTGCCCCAAATTCCAACACCGAAACCTATGCCGCCCTAAAACTCTCGATCGACAACTGGCGTTGGGCAGATGTCCCCTTTTACATCCGTACCGGCAAGCGAATGGCGGCACGGCATTCGAGCATCGTCATTCAATTCAAACGTGCGCCGTTCATGTTGTTTCGCGATACATCGATCGAGAAACTCACGACCAACCGCATCGTCATCCACATCCAACCTGACGAGGGCATCACGCTGCATTTCGGAGCAAAGATCCCAGGCCCGATCGTTAATATGGGGGCAGTCGACATGGACTTCGATTATCTCGACCATTTCGGAGAACAAGTTTCGACTGGCTATGAACGTTTGCTCTACGATTGCATGATCGGCGACGCCACTCTCTTCCAACGTGCCGACATGGTTGAGGCCGGCTGGCGGATCGTCGATCCGGTTCTCGATGTGTGGAGGGCACTTCCCGCTCGCGACTTCCCTAACTACGCCTCCGGAACTTGGGGTCCGCGTGATGCCGATACCATGCTCGAGAACGACGGTCGAGCCTGGAAGAACATGGTCGACTGAGATAGCCAGTGTTCTGTTGATTTTCCCAACGTTTCGCCCTACCATTAGATTCAGATCCATATATGGAAATAGAGATCATCGTTGCCGTCGGCCTGCTTTTGTTTCTTGGCTTTCTTGCTGCGATCGATGTAGCCTTCTCGCACATCTCGGATGTCGGGCTCAGGCGTATTTCGTCCGATGATGAACTCGGTGAGACAACCAACTCGGTCAAGTTCCTCCGCGAGATCCTCGAAAACCGTCCGCGATTCCGCTTCGCACTTTCATCTACGATCCAGGTCCTGCTGATCGGATTCACGGTTTTGCTTACGGTAATCGTGCGAAATTTCACTGAATCGATCGGGCGTCTGATCTTCTTTACGCTAATAATCGGCTTGGTCGCTACAGTCTTGTTTCGTCAGATCCTGCCGCGGTTGTTGGTTCGCAGCGATACCGAGCGAAAGCTTCTTTTCCTGCTGCCCGCGATCCGGCCGATCTATGCGATCACTTCCTTTTTTGTCGAACCGGTCACCGCACGGCGTGCGAAGAACAAACTCAACGCCGACACCTCCGTCACGCCAGACGGCTCTGACGAAGACGATAACGACGAAGACTTTCAGGCACTGATGGAGGTCGGCGAGGCCGAGGGCATAATCGAGGAAGAGGAACGCGAGTTGATCGAGACTATCGTCGAATTCGGCGAGACGCTGACCAGCGAGATAATGACGCCGCGAACTGCCATCATCGCCGTGCCCGCCGGCACACTTATAAAAGAGGCCCGCGACGTAATGATCGAGGAGAAATATTCCCGCCTGCCGATCTACCGCGACTCGATCGACACTGTCGAAGGCATGGTTTACGTCCGCGACCTGCTGGCCGCCCTCGCGACCGGCCGCAAAGAGGAGCCGGTCGAGAATATCAAACGCCCGGCGTTCTTCGTGCCCGAAACAAAGACCGCGTCCGAGCTGCTCAAATCAATGCAGCAGCACCACGTTCAGATCGCGGTGGTCATCGACGAATACGGCGGCGTCGCCGGCCTCGTCACGGTCGAAGACATTCTCGAAGAGCTGGTCGGCGAGATCGAGGACGAGGATACCGGCCGCGATGAGATAATCGAGATCATAGAGGGCGACGACGGCTATTACGACGTTCTCGGCTCGACCGAGATTCACAACATCGAACGCCTCTTCGACGCCGATCTCGAGGACGACGAATACACCACCATCGCCGGCCTCGTCACCAGCGAAGCCGGCTACGTCCCCAAGGTAGGCGAAAAACTAGAACTCCACGGCCTCGCCATCGAGATCCTCCAGGCCGACGAAAAACGCATCCAGCTCCTACGTCTGCGAAAATTGGAAGAGAATTTAGAAGATCCCGAGCCTGTGGATTAATGTTCCAATGTTCCATGTTCCGCGCGTGGAAAGCATGAAGCCACGGGTGCAAAGGGCATGTGTGCAAAGGTAGCTACAGCGGCTTTTTTTTGGAACAATCGCTCGATCCGCAGCGTGATTTAGAGCAGGCAGTTGTGTTCTCCTCCATACATTATTTTTCGGGCGGGAGGGATATTATTGTCGTACAGCACAAAAACGGAGTTCCGGAGGGGAGCTTTGGGAAGCTGAGTGGGGATCGGTGGGGGATCGACGTCGGTTAATAACATTTATCTAAGACAAGAGACCTCCACCGTTTTCACTGGAAGCAGATGGCCGCGGAAGTTAGCAGTTTTAACAAGGAGTACCGCAATGACAAATGATCTGATCCTAAAAAATGACGAACAAATATCTGTGAATCTTGCAAAAACAGAACGAATCGCCGAGATCAAGGCGGAAACGCGAGAGTTTGGGGCGTCGATCGACGACGGTGTTGTAAAGAGCATCGATGTTGACGCTAATTACAGCAACAGGATGTTCCTATTCTCCAGCGGCCGGCGCCGCCGGGCTTCGTTTATCCTTTAGATAGATACGTGCTTAATAATTAAAGACGAGGGAGCCGATCGGTTCCCTTTTTTGTTTTCGAGGGCGAAAGGTATGCCCGGTTACTGAGGTTTCGTGCGGCGTTCACTATCGTAGGTGCTAAGGAGAAATATATTTTATGCCAAGAGGGGACAAAGACGCCTACACGGACAAACAGAAACGCAAGGCCGGGCACATCGAGGAAGGCTATGTAAAAGACGGCGTGCCGCGAGAAAAGGCCGGGGCAATAGCCTGGGCGACCGTTAACAAAGAGGACGGCGGCGGCAAGCTGAGCGGTTCGGGACGTAAGGCAGCGAAGAAAAAATAGGGGCGGAACCGGAGAACAATATTATGTCTAACTATAAGATCGTCGGTGGCCGCATTTTTCGAGGCGTTGAAGTTGCCATGGCGGAAAAATGGCTAAATGATGCGGCGGCCAGCGGATGGGATTTTGTCGCTGCCCTACCGATCGTCGAGGACGGACACGCGATGTACGTTTTCCAGCACTCGGGCAGCACACAATTGATAGTAACGGAAATGCCCGCAGTGCCGGAAACAAGCCTCGACAAGTAGGTATCAGTAAGGAACTGCAACCATGAATTAACATGAGAGGAACACGAATATCAACTGAAGTCGTGTTTCATTCCTACGTTCACATGCCGCCCGGCCTTTGATATAATCGACGCATACTAACGGAGGCATAAGATCATGACAATACGATTGGGCGACGAAGCACCGGATTTTACTGCGGAAACTACGCAAGGAACTATCAATTTTCACGAATGGCTGGGCGACAGTTGGGGTGTACTGTTTTCGCACCCGAAGGACTATACGCCGGTTTGCACGACCGAGCTCGGGATGGCGGCGCAGCTCAAGCCGGAGTTTGAGAAACGCAATGTAAAGGTCATCGGCCTAAGCGTCGATCCGCTTGATTCGCATTTTGGTTGGGAAAAGGACATCGAGGAAACGCAGGGCACGGCCGTTAACTTTCCGATGATCGCCGACAGCGACCGCAAGGTTGCCGACCTCTACGACATGATCCACCCGAATGCCAACGACACGTTCACAGTGCGCTCGGTCTTCATCATCGGTCCGGACAAGAAGGTAAAGCTGACCATGACATATCCGGCTTCGACGGGGCGGAACTTTGTCGAGCTGCTGCGTGTAATCGACAGTTTGCAGCTGACCGCGAACTACAGCGTTGCGACGCCCGTCAACTGGAAAGACGGCGACGATTGCGTCATCGTCCCCGCCGTCTCAAACGAAGACGCCAAAGCAAAATTCCCCGCCGGCTGGAACGAGATCAAACCATATCTACGCGTAACGCCGCAGCCGAATAAGGTTGGTTGATCCATTCGATGAAGAAAATGTCACGAAAAGAGTTTCTCCGTTGGGAGAAGCTCCGGCTAAAAGGACAGAGATACGTCGTGGCGAGAACGGCGATCATTTCCGGCATTTTGTTTTTCGTGACGATGAATCTGGCAAGCTGGGCGTGGACTGGGCTGCCGCTTTCGAAATTTTTTCTCCTCGCCTATCCGGCACTCGGTTTGATCACGGGAACCATCATTTGGTGGGCGAACGAAGGTAGATTTGAGGAGTTTCTTGTGGAGAAAAAGGCAAGAGCGACCGTCCGGCGTTAGGTACTGTCCTCATCTCGATGGAGTTAGCAGAATTAGCCACGAATGCACGAATGGGAGCAGGTCGTTGCACAAGCTAAGAACATTCGTGCATTCATGGCAACTCTTGGCACACGTTTAGAACACAGCCGACGATAAGGAAACGGAAGATGAAACTGATTGCAGAAACAGGCGGCAATAAACACGACATCGAGATCGTGCGTGAGAAAGGCCGCGTTTTGGCCAGCGTCGATGGGCGGAGGTACGAACTCGAAGCTTCGGAGCCTGAGAGTGGGGTGTTTCTTTTTAAGAAAGAAGGGGCGATCTATGAGGCGTTTGTCTCGTCGCAGGCAAATCCCGGCGATCCCGATCTGGTGCGTGTCAGAGATGAGGTTCACGAGGTACGGATCATCGATCCGAAACGCCTACGCAGCGCAAAGGGCGACGACGCCGACGCCTCAGGCAAAGCCGAGATCAAAACCGCAATGCCCGGAAAGGTCGTGCGAATTCTCGTAGCCGAGGGCGACACCGTCCAAAAAGGCGACGGCGTCATCGTCGTTGAGGCGATGAAGATGCAAAACGAAATGAAATCGCCAAAGGACGGCGTCATTTCGAAGATCAAATTTGCTGAAGGTGATACGGTGTCGGCAGGCGATGTTCTCGTAATTATCGAATAGTTCAGGACACCTTCGGCGTCCGGCGTAGTTGTGATTTTTGATTGCCGTTGCCTTCAGGCAACGGTTAAGAGACCTCCGCCATGACATGTTCCCCGCCACAGCCGACTTTGTCGGCTGTGGCGGGGAACATGATTCGGGAGCCCATGTCCGTTGGCTAAAGCCAACGGCAATTGCGGAACTCAAATCTGAAACAACCCGCTACGTAATCTTAGTCCCGTTCGCATTGACCGGCAGCAGCGTAAGCGGCCAGTTCCCGCGAGCGATCTCTTCCTTAAAACACTTTGTGCGGTAAGTGGTCTTTCGCACCGCCTCTCGCGAATGATTGGCGAGCCACGTGTGGCGGGCGTTGACATACGCAGTCGTCCATTCGATCTCGTTTCCGCCGTTGGATGGCACCATCTCGGGAAAAGTGTTCCGAATAACCGACAAAATACTGCCGCTGTGAATGAACGAGTCGTAGATCACGAGAGCTGAGAGCGGCAAGATAAAGCCCTTATCTGTCGCCCATTTCATCGCAGGTTTGTAATAAACCTCGTCAAAAAACACATCTTGAACCGTCCGCATCACGGGGTCTTCGTTCCCAGCCTTTTTGAGCAGGCCTTTGAACGTGTCGTCGTCGGTCAACGCCGTCACGCCAACCTTATCAACATAGGGCCTTAGCTTATTGCTATAGATGCCGTTCGCGTTCGCGTAATTTTTCACCAGCTTGGCGAGATTGCCATACTCGGTCGTCTGCGAACGTCCATAGGTTATCTGCCTGATGTCACCCGGCCCGTCCTCGAAGATCGCGATGATCCCGTAATTCCCTGCCGGTTTGCCGGACTCGAAAACGTTGATCACCTTTGTAATCAGGCCTTTTTGTTTGGATGAAAGATTCATAACGTTCTATTTCTTGGCCTTCGGAGAACTAAGCATATTTGCGAGCAGACGGTAAGCCCCCAAGACGCCCGCCGGCAATTGGCGAAATAGCGAGTAGCTGCAATAGATATACTTCCCTTTTCCAACGTCGGCGATCACGAGGCCACCTTTGTTCTCGGCTTCGGTTCCATCATGAGATTCGAGAAGGCCGACGTATTTCGGGTCCATGGTCGAGAAGTTATACAGATTTCGCTCCTGCACCCAGCCCTCAAAATCGCTCGGGCCGATCTTGTTGGGGAAATTAAAGATCGGGCTGTCGGGCACGACGATCTTCACCTCGGCATTCTCGTCCGCGGTCCGCGGCCCCATCTGATGAGGAAACGGGGCCAAATTCTGTTGTGCATAGCCTGGCAGTTGATATTGAACGATCAGCGTGCCGCCGCCATTGGCGTAGTCGAGCAGCCGCTTATTATTTGCGACGAGATCAGGCCGCACTTGATAAGCACGGATGCCAACCACGATTACATCAAACCGCGAAAGCTGTCCGTTGGCCAATTCGCTCTCCGAGATCATCTCAAGGTTGAATCCCATCTGCCTGATCGCCTCAGGAACGCGGTCGCCGCTGCCAGCAAGATAGCCTACCTTGACCGGTGCGGTTTTTAAGTCGATGACCTTCGCGTCGGCTACCGCTCGCCTATAAAAGCGATGCGTTTGGATATGCGGATACGCGATCACACGCATTGACGAGTTGCCGACTGCCTCACCGATCGAGGCCTGCGCATTGATCTGATAACTTCCCGCCTTAGTTTTCGCAGGTATCGTTACGTCGAACGAGATCGCCTGACGCTCGCCGCGTCGCGGAATTTCGAAGGTCGCTGACGATGCCGTCGTCTTCCACTCGCGTTCGGCGTTGATGTTGAGCGACACCGTGCCGGAGATCGGCTGCGTAGAATGATTTGTAACGGTGAGCACGACTCGCTTTGTCTGTGCCTTTTCCGAGTACGGAATAATCATCATTGCCTGATCTAGCTCGATCGTCGCCCGCGGCACAATGTCAACGTTTCGCCGGATCTCGCCGCGTATGTCGTCGGCAAAACGGAATTCGATCGGCCTCTCAACTACGACCGCAGTTCCCGCTATTTCAAGCGTTGCTGAAAGGCTCGGCACACGTTTTGCGACCGGGAGAGTGTGCGATTCATTTTCCTTGGCATTCCATCGAAACAAATCGCCATCACGCGGGTAGGCGAGCCAGTACGGTTGAGTCGGCTCGGCATTTCGCGGAGACGTGACACTGAAATATGCAGCGGATGGCGTCGCCTCGCGAGTGACAAAAGCCGCGCTGTTTGCTTGTGGGACTGCGGCCGTGGCCACGGTCCAGTCTGATGGGGCCGTAAGCTTTAGGCTCGTTATTTTGACATCGCTGCGCGCATTCGTGAAAGCCTTCGCCCCGACTGCAAAGCTCTCACCGGGTACGACCGTATCGCGATCGGCAAGTACGTCAACCTGAATTCCGGCGGCTAGGACAATCGACTCGGCGAAGAGGCGTTTACGCTCAGCGAAAAAATTGCGCGCGCCAGATGAACGGGCCGACGATTCGTTGGAAGAAGCTAGCGAATATCCACGGACTAAGGTGGGCAGCAACTTTTCGGGTGCGGCGACTTCGTACCCGTTGATCGCCGATCTTGCCGCCGAAAACATTTCCGTTACCGCTGCTTCATCGGCCCCGACCGCCTTCGCGGCAGCGGCGGGCGACGTATCGACGCCCTCAAAGATCGCGGTCTCTTTTGCTTCGCCTCCGACAAGATTCATAGCGGAGAATTGCTCGCCGCGAAGCTCCAGTACGCCTTGCTCTTGCGATTTGTGCTGACTGCGAGCTTCCATGGCGATCTCGAAATATGACCGCCCTAACACCGGATCGTATTTACCGGTGTTCACACGCAGCCGTGGCTCGCCTCCGCGTGCCCGGAAATAGAATTTCTGTACAGTCCAAGCAGGCCCTGCTTCCGTGCATTGCGAAGCATCCGCTGCCGCCTTGACGGCCAGCGGAGCGATGTACCCAGCATATTGATGCTGGCCATGTCCGTCGGCCGCCGTTCCGGAGAACTGAGAAACAACTACAGTCGGTTGGAAGGTACGGATCACACGAACCGTGTCGCAAAGTACGATCTTCTCGTCCCATTTTGACTTCGCCTCAGCCAAAGTTTTGGAAAATCCGTAATCGTATGCTCGCCCAAAGAACTGCTCGGCGCCATCGAGACGTCGTGCCTGTATCAATTCTTCCGTGCGTATCACGCCGAGCGATTCGCCGAGTTCCGTACCGATAATATTTTGCCCGCCATCTCCACGAGTAAGAGAAAGATACGCCGTTCGCGCACTCTCTCCGCGAGCCAGATATGCGAGGAGCGAAGTATCTTCATCGTCCGGATGAGCTCCGATCATCAGGGCACTGGTTGTCGAATTTAGCTTCTTGAGTAGCTGATAAAGCCCGGCCGTTCCGCGATCGTAAACCGGCCTCACCTGCGCAAGAGTTTCTAACCGCAGAGACGCGGAGAAGCAGAGAAGAACAAATAAAGCTATGAAAAATCGAACAAACTTAGTCATATTGCAAAAAATCTCAAACCCTCCGCGTCTCTGCGGTTCAAACTTAATCAGCGTCTCCGCGATTCAAATCTTCCTTAACTGTCAAGCTAATTACGTAACCGAAAAATACGGTGACAAGACATCCGATCACGTTGAACCAAAGAAACTCGATAGTCGTGTACCAACTCGCTATCCAAACTGAGGCGATACCAAATAGAAGACCGAAGAACGCACCTCGAGATCGTGCGCGCTTCACAACGAAAGCCAGTACAAAAACCCCGAGCAGCGAACCGTAAAAGAACGAGCCGAATTTATTAACGACCTCGATCAGCGAACCGAGATTAGTGGCGAAGATCGCGACAATACACGCGAAGATTCCCCAGATAAATGTCGTGATCCTGCCCACCATTACGTAGTGAGAATCCGTTGCCTCTGGAGCATAAAGACGGCGGTAAAAATCGATCGTCGACGCGGTCGCCAGTGCGTTCAACTCAGCCGCGATCGACGACATCGCCGCCGCGAATATCGCAGCGATCAGTAGCCCGATCACGCCCATCGGCATATTCTCAAGAACGAAGGTCGGGAAAACATAGTTGATATCGTTGAATGTCGGATTGCTGGTCGAGCGGACGTAGGCAACAGCCTCTTTTCGACTTTCGTTAAACTTCTTATCAGCATCGATGTAAGGCTGGCGCGTTTCTGGAATTGCGGTGTCGAAATTCGTCGCCGCCAGACGCCGCTCCGCGTGAGCCGCTGCGTATTTGCCTTGAATTTGTTGGAATTCGACCGTCTGAGCGGCTTTGCTTACCTCAGCCGCGTTAAAGACGATCGGCGGGGCGGTGAATTGGTAGAAAATAAATACCATGATGCCGATCAGCAAAATGCCGAACTGCATCGGGATCTTGAGAAAAGCACTCATCAACAACGAAGTGCGACCTTCGTCAACCGATTTCGCCGTTAGGAACCGCTGGACCTGACTCTGATCGCAACCAAAATATCCGAGCATCAAAAACAGCCCGCCGATCAAACCCGACCAGATCGTGTATTTCTCGGTCAGGCTGAACGTGGTATCGACCATGTTCAGCTTGCCCAAACTTCCCGCTAAGTGAAGTCCGTCGCCGAGCGAAACACCCGTTGGGAAACTCCATAAGATAACTACAAAGCAGACGCCCAAGCCGAGAAAAATGACGAACATCTGCTTCACGTCCGTCCATGTCACGGCCTGAACACCGCCAAAAACGGTGTAGATCGTCGTGGACATGCCGATAGCAAAGATGGTCGCGATCAGATTCCAGCCGAAGACGATCGACAGCACGATCGCAGGAGCCGAGATGATCGTGCCGACACCGAGGCCGCGTGAGATGAGAAAAAAGAAGCTCGTGAGCACCCGAACCTTTACGTCGAAGCGCTTTTCAAGATATTCGTACGCTGTGAAAACGTTCGCTCGGTGGAAGAACGGCACGACCGTGACGCATAAGATGATCATCGCGAACGGCAGGCCGTAATAGAACTGGATGAACCGCATGCCGTCGCTGTACGCCTGCCCGGTTGTTCCGACGAGCGTGATCGCCGAAAGCTGCGTCGCCATCACTGACAGACCGACCGCCCACCACGGCAAGCCGCGATCGGCGAGAAAATACCCTTCCTTACTGCCGCTGTGCTTCGTCATCCGGATGCCATCCCAGACGACGTAAACAAGGTATGCAACAACGATTGCCCAGTCGAGTGCTCTCATTTGAAATATTGTGAAAAGGCCCAAAGGGCAGTCACCACGACGAAGGTCGTCACGACCACCGCCAAATACACCTTTCGCCAAAACTCATTCGGACGCTCGTCCGGATAATCAGGATTCTTTTTCATTTTAGGTCCTATGAAATCCACGTTCGATGTCTTTCATCGAAAGTCTCAATATAACGGGCCGCCCGTGCGGGCATGTGGTCGGTGAAGTCGTGATCAGCAAACGGTCGATCATCCAGCGCATCTTTTCCGGCGTCAATTTCATATTGATCTTGACCGCCGCTTTACATGCCAGGCTCGCTGCAATGTCATCGCGAAATGTAGATTTCGCACCGCCTTTTTTCTCAGCCTCGATGGTATCGAGAATCTCGGCAAATAGATTTCTTGCCTCCGACGGTGGCAGATCGGTCGGGATACTCTTGATCGCGATAGTTCGCCCGGAGAGCCGCATGGTTCCGAAGCCGAGACTTTCGAGATCGTCCTCGATCAGAGAAAACGCCTCGGACTGGGCGGGCGAAAGATCGATGGTCTCGGGCAGAAGCAGATTCTGCGACTCGATACTGCGGTCGGTCTCGCTCTTGCGGTACTTGTCGAAAAGAATACGTTCGTGTGCGACGTGCTGATCGATCAGCAAAAGGCCTTCGTCATCGACGGCGATGATAAAGCTGTCATGAAGCTGGCCGAGCGGTTGTATTTTCGACGATGCCACGTCGGCAACCTCGACTGACTTCGTTAGCTTGGCTGCCGAATCGACGGGCGGCAACTCTGCATAACCCGACACCGTAAGGCGTTCCTCCGGCACAGCGATCTCGTCAACGAAATCTATCGTCGGTGCGGTATCAAATCTCGCTTCGTTCGGGGTTTGCAAGGTTCGAAGATCGGGGCCAGACTGATTCGCAGCACCTGCTAAGGCAGCGTGGCTTTCTGCGGGTGGAGTCTCCTCAAACAAAATGCCGTGTTGCTCGATCACCTCTTCTTCCTGCGGAGGTGAAACTGGCGGCGGCGTCCATGCAGGCTCGGGCACAAATTGCTCAGGCTGTACATCACCCGTAATCCCGGCTTTCGCAAGTGTCGTTCTGACCGCCTCGGCGATCACATCCTTGACCGCTTCGCCACGACGAAAACGCACTTCCGTCTTCGCCGGATGGACATTGACGTCGATCTCTTCGAGAGGCATTTCGAGAAATAGAAATGCGACTGGATAAACGCCGTGAGGCAAGACGCTGCGATATCCTTCGAGCAGGCCACCCGCGATCGATTTGTCGCGAACGAAGCGATTGTTGACGAAAAAATACTGGCTGTCCCGCGTCGTTCGCCGCTCACGTGGAGCAGAAATGAATCCGGTAACGCGAGCAACATATTCGCGTCCGCCCTCGACTGGAAGAAGACTATCGAGCAGGCCGCCGCCGAATACCTGAAAGGCCCGCTCGCGCAAATCCTTGGCCGGCGAAACTCTTAGAACCTCGCGGCCATTGTTCGTAAGCGTAAACGCGATCTCGGGATGTGCGAGAGCATAGTGCGTGACGATGCTGGTGAGATGATAGTTTTCCGTCGCCTCTGATCGCATGAACTTGCGTCGGGCGGGCGTGTTGAAAAACAGGTCCCGGACAGTAATCGTTGTACCAGTATCGCGAGCGGCATCCTTGACGTCGATGAGACGACCGCCCTCGATGACAACTCTTGTCGCGGCTTCGTCGGCTTCGATCTTGGTCAAAAGCTCGACCTTGGCGACCGATGCGATCGATGCCAACGCCTCGCCGCGGAAACCGAGCGTAGCGATACTTCCCAGATCCTCGGCCGTCCTTATCTTCGATGTAGCATGCCGTTCAAATGCAAGGATCGCATCGTCGCGTGACATTCCTTCGCCATTGTCCGCGATCTGCATCAGGCGTCGGCCGCCGAGTTCGATATCGATCTGAACGCGAGTAGCTCCCGCATCGATCGAGTTTTCGACAAGCTCCTTAACGACCGACGCGGGCCGCTCGACCACTTCGCCGGCGGCGATCTGGTTCGCGAGATTATCCGATAAGACTCTGATCTTATTCATCTTATAACTCGATAATTCGATGTTCCTTGTCGTCAAGATCGATCGCGTCGTAAACCCAATCAATGAACTTAAATCCGAATTTGTTTAAGAATGACACTACGTTAATCGTGCGTTCCTGCAAACCGTCATTTGGTAATACGCCTGCAAAGACTGCATCGAGCCGCCTGCTAAATGTTTCATCATTGCGCAGATGAGCACGCAGCGTTTTCTCACGTAATGCGGCAATATGATAGATCATCTTCCGACGCCGCGTCGCCAGATTTGCCGCAAGCGTCCTATCGATATTCGAGATTGCCTGGTCAAGTCGATCAAGCTCGGCAGTGATTTTCTCCTCGACCTCCGCAAATAGGACCGGAGTCTCGGGCATCAGATACTTCTCAGCCGACCTCATCGTCACCGCCTCACGTCCGTCGAAAAGATCCGCTAGAGTAAGGTGAAGCTTTTCCATCGAACGCCTTTGGGCCGCCTCGGTCGCTGTAAAACTCTGCCGATGAAAAACCGGCGTCACCGGCCGTTCAAGGATACGATACACTTCACTGTTCTGAGCAAAATACGCGACCTCGGCTCCGCCGCCAAAATAACATATCGTCGGGAACAGAAAATCCTGAACAACGGGTCGAAGCATTACGCCGGGACTGAGGCTCGCCGGTTGATCTCGGGCAATGGCCTCAAGTTCCGCAGATGTGAATTCCCTCTTACCGTCTTTTACTCGAAAGATGCCATCGCCAACGTTCCTCAAAGCGTACCGTCCGCCTTCGTCGTCGATCCAGAAGAACGGAAAATAGTCATCTTCGACAACTACCTGCGCGTGATAACCTCGCCCCACGAGTTCCCGGCTTCGAACGGTCAAGGCCGAGACTATCTCGTCCGAATTCTGGACTGCCTTTTCGAATATCGGACTCGCAAGCTCCTTGATCTTCGCATCCATCGGATCGACAAAAATAAGCCCGTATTTGGCAAAGATCATGGCAAGCTGTTTCATGAAAGCCTCGCCAAATCCACTGCCGATTTGCCAGCTTTGCAAAAGCATCGTGCGAACATCATCCGAAAATTCCGTATGCTCGATCGAGTCCAACATATCGGCGATTATGCCTACGATACCATTGTCGACCTCGACCGAGCCTACCTGCGAATTCTCTTTGTAACCGTTTGGACGATAGGTAACCTTTGTAAGTTCGTTTCCCCGGCCGATGACAAATGCCTCGGCAACCTCGTCAAAATCGTGATCTTCTGTTGCCGCCCAAAATACGGGAACAGCCAGAACGCCGTTTGCCGTGAGATATTCAGCCTGCTTGATCGCCGTCAGAGCCTTGTAAATTGTGTAAAGCGGACCCGAGAAAAGCCCTGCCTGTTGTCCGGTCAACACTGCGACCGTATCGCTTCGGCGAAGCAACTCGATACTTTCGAACGTCAACGACGACGCTCCGACGTTGGAATTGATTTCGACCAAGGCGTCGCACAGTGCCTCGCGATCGGTTGTATAGTTTGCGAGAACCTCGGAGGCAAATTCGCCTACCTCAGTCGGCGTTGCGACAGCGTTGGGATAATACTTTTTCAGTGATTGTGGGTCTCGAAGGTATTCAAGAAAAAGCGTGGACTGGAGCGGAATCTCCGAAAAAGGCAAGCGCGCGACGGGGATGCTTGTATTTCGACATCCGGCCTCGCGTTCGGTTGCTTGCATTAAAGACATTGGCAGTTCTATATCTAAATTATAGAAGCCAGATGCGTAACTTCAAAGCAACAAACAAAGATGGCGGCCCAAACGGAGCCGCCATCTTATTGAGCGATGAGTTACGAGTTAGTTTCCAGAGACTGCACCGCTTCGTTCGATCTTGTAGACGCCTGACGAATGCGTTGCAGCGAAGATTCGATTCGGGTCCTGCGGGTCGAATGCGATCGACCAGATACGACGGCTCGCGAGTTTCATATCGTTGTTGTCGATACGTTTCCAGCGGTTACCAGAATCGGACGAAATGTACATTCCGCCGCCGGTATCGAGCGAGCTCGAGACGATTATCTCCTCGGTGTTACCGGGATTGATGAGAATGCTCGTGAAGTTGCCCAGTGGGAGGCCGCCGCCCCGGCGCGACCAAGTGGCGCCATTATCTTTGCTGGTGTAAAAGGTCTGCGTGGAACCCACGTAAATGTAGTCGGGGCGCTTCGGATCGGACGTGATGGAGCTAACAGGAATACTGTCTGCAGCCGCATTCGACTTGACCCAAGTCATTCCCGCATCGCCGGAGACCAACACACCAGAAGTCGCTGTGCCGGCCCAATAGGTGTTGGGACGAGCCGGGGCGACGTGAAGAGCGAAGATATTTGAGTTCACCGTTGACTGTATCGGCAACTTCTCCCATCCCTTTGCAAGATCCTTGCTCCGATAAACGCCGGAGTCAGTGCCGGCCAGAATTCCGCCGTTTGCGGGGAGAAACTCAATAGCTTTCACCTTCTCAGTTATCGAAGCCAACATCTTCGGCCCGGCGACTGGTTTTGGTGCCACAGCTTTTGGAGCCGCTTTACCTTTTGCCGAAGCCTTTGCCGCTGGTTTCTTAGCAACGGCTCCGGTCTTCGCGGCCGCAAGCGGTGCCCAGGAATTGCCTCGATCGCTAGACCGGTAGATGCCAAGGTTCGTTCCGAGAAACATGCTATTCGGATTGAGCGGATCCTGCTTTACGGTCAAAACGCGAACCCGATTTACATCGAGGCTTCTTGCCTGCTGCCATGTACGGCCGCCATCGTTGCTAATGAAGAAGAAACCGCCGCCGGTCGCGGTATTATGCGTGGCGGCGTAAAGCCTGTTTGGCTGCTGCACGTCTGATGTCACCAGATAGGTAAAGCGGCTGGTGAAATTTCCGTTGTTTGGAGTGAAATTTCTCCCGCCGTCATTTGAGACCATCAAGCCGAAATTATTCGTGCCGATATAAACTCGATTAGGCTCTTCCGGATGGACCGCGATCGAATTGATCTCAAGATTTCGCTGCGTGGTGAGTGCCCAAGACTTGCCGCCGTTCGACGACATCCAAAAGCCTTCGGTCGTACCTGCATAAATTGTTCCGGCGATCGTCGGGTGCATCAGAATATCTCGGGTTCGCCGTGACTGCGATGGGATACCCTGGATCTTTGCCCATTTCTCGCCTCCATTTTGTGAATCGTAGATCCCGCTACAAGCCGAGGCAATTACGTAGTCAGGGTTTCGCGGATCAACTGTGATGGCAAAAACATCAGAATCGTCGATCATTCCGTTCTTGATCAAACGCCAGCTCTTGCCAGCGTCGGTCGTCTTGTAAGCGCGCCACCATGTGCCCGCATACATAGTGTTTGTATTTCGCGGGTCCATTGCGAGAGCATCGACATTAACCGGTGAGGTCGTCGACTCAAGCTTTTCCCAATCCTCGCCTGAATTCTTAGACTGCCAAACTCCGTGGATCGTACCGGCGATGATCACCTTCGGATCCGCCGTCGACTGTGTCATCGAGTGGATCGATTCGTTCTTTAGTTCCTTAGCCTCCTTCCATGTCGCACCACCATCCGTCGAACGGAAGAAGCCGCCCGGAGCCTTGTGCCTGTGACCCGATGTGTAGATGATCTTTGAATCGCGGGCATCAACCATTAGCTGGTCAAGTATCAATTCCGGCTTATTGAAATTAGCGAGTAAGCGCCACGAGGCACCGCCGTCTGCCGAGGTATGGATCTGGCCGTCAAGGGTACTCATGTAGAGCCTGTTCTTATCCTTCGGGTCGATCGCAACCACGCGGACGTCACCACCGCTCGGGCCTACGACCCGCCAGTCGGAATACGCAGGAGCCTCAGGCACGACATCTGTCACCCCGAACGCAAAGGCAGATTGAGCAATAGCCAGAACAACTATCAGGGCAAAGGCTTTATTGAACTTGATCATAAATTTATCGTGGGTTTGAACGTAAAACGAACGGTGCGGCCATGTAACCACCATTTAGGGCCGCTTATGAGATGTAATCTACCGGCGAAGGGTTGCGCTGACTCTGCCGAGGCACTTGAAATCGATTACAGCCGGATTGTATTTGAACAGGGTCGCGTACAACCCTATTTTACAAAACCCGCGCGCGAATGCAAACAAAAATCAAAATAAAAAACCGGCCGGGGCGTGATGAATCACCCCGACCGGTTAAATTATGTTCTCGTCTCAAAATGAGAGGAGAAGCGTTTTAGTGTTACCGATCCGGATTTTCCGCACCAGCAGGTACCAGGTACAGCTTGGTCGATTCGCCGCCGCCGTTATCCGGACCGTCGACGAAGGTGACGCGGCCGACGTCATACTTACGGAAGTTGATCGCCTTCATGATCTGAGCACGACGCTTCTTGATCTGTGCAGGCGTACCGTAGTTGATGATGTAGCCCTGAGCCGAAGGATTATTGTTCAACTGAATGTAGAAGTTGTCAATAATCGCCTTCACCTCATCGTCCGACTTCTTACCGAAGTCATCAACCGGGATCGCCACAACCTTTGTTGCGATCTCACCGCTTGCTGAACCGGTATTCGGACAGTCGCTACAACCTGGACGCGAAGCAAAGCCAACCGACACGGAAGCTGTTACAGACATTCCGCCATCGCCAGCACCCGTGCGAACAGTGATGCTCGGGGTACCCTGTCCGGACTCGATCGTTCCAGCTGAAACCGTCCAGTTGTACGACTCTGCACCCGCTGCACTCGCAGTGAAGTTCATCGTCGAACCAGGCTGGGTCAAACCAGCAGGACCGCTAACCGATACCGAAGCACATGAAGGACACTCAACCGGTCGTACACAACCCGTACAAGCTTCTACACGGATGGTCTTGGTGTCAGCCTTACCGCAGAAACCACAACCGTCATCAACTGCTGTTGTTATCGTGTAAGTACCAACCTGAGCATTGCTCAGATCCCATTGAACGTTTGCACCTGTACCAACAATACGTCCGCCAGAGACGGTGTAGTTGTATGTCAGGACATCATTCTCAGGATCGCTGGCCGAGGTCGAGACGCTGACAGTCTTGTTGTCGTTGCACCCGGACGGCGAACTCGTTCCTGCAGGGCATGGCAATGTGATCGTCATGTCGCTGATCGTGACCGAATTTACATCAGCAGGCTTGTTTTCGATCGGGCCTGCACGCTTGTCGCGACGACCAACCCAGAACTGAGCGATGTAGCCGTGAGGGTTACTCGAAAGACCGAGACCGGCCGGTGGGCCAGTAGTGGTTGAAGTGATGGTCGTCGGAACGCATCCCGTAATAGGCACTGGACCGCAAAGAACGGTCGTAGTGTTTGTCTGCGACGAGTCGTCGAAGAAACCACTATCCTGCTGGTTGAAGTTGTGACGATAGGCCAAACCAAAACCGAACCAACGACGCGGGAACACGCGGAAACCAGCGAGTCCATCGATCGGATCCTGCTCGAGAGCATTGGGCGTATGACCACCCACATAATTAAGCGAGCGGAACTCAAGGATCGGCTGGAAGAACCTATTCACAGGGAAATCCAGACCAACCGAGAGGTGAACCTCATCAGCCGGGTCGAACATCGTAAAATCGGTGTTGCCAAACGTTCCCTTGACCTTGCTGGTGTAAACATATCCCGCATTAAACGAGACGTTAGCCCACCTGGTTGCTCTGGCATCAATGAAATAATTCAGGCCAATATCGCCCTTGTTGCTTCCCGGGCCGGAACCACGCTGCATTTGGTTAAAACCTGCAGGGCTAGTGGCGTTGTCGTTGTAATAACGATAAAAGGCTGAGAAACCGTGGCCCCATGCGGCATCGATCTTGTTCACACGATATTTGAAACCAAACACCATTGTGTTAAACGCGGTCTGACCCCATGTGCGGTTGATAAATGGCGCGTCGGGCAAATAGATAGGTGCGGTTGAGAAGCTAGACGGAGCACTGGCACCGTTAGCGATCGTCGTCGTCCTTAATACAATTCCTGGCAAAATACCGCCATAGGCCGAACCTACGCCCGGGAAAAGATCCGATGCTCCACCGACACGCGGGGGACCCAATGTCGGAGTTGTTGTGATCGCCGGATTGTAAAATGCACCACCGGTGTACGGGAATATCGAGAACGGAGCTCCCGCAGGACGGTACACTGCACGATTGCCTGCACCCGGCTCAAGTACAATCGCAGCCGGACGGAACAAGCCTGTGGCACCTCTTAGCTGCGAGTTTGGCAGGTAAAAGCTTGAGAGATTTTGCGGGCTGTTAACCTTTACACCTCTCCATGCGTCCGACGTAAAAAAGATCTCGAACTTATTCGTCAAACCGACCTGGAAGCTAAGAGGTATCGACGTAATGTCGACATTGCCCGGATCGCGGTCATAGTTGCTGAGAGATCCACTCAGCGTATATTCACCCCGTCTAAGGGTCGAGCTGTCATAGACAGTAAAAAGGCCGGTCGGGCCGCCCACAGGGCCGCCGGTTCCAACAGTCGGTGCTGTGTTACGGTCGTCTTTCTCCGACTTCTTTTGAGCCGTTGCCGTAAACACGAGCGTTAACAATATAAGCGTTACGATATACGCCTTGCTAGCGAGTTTCATCACATTCCTCCGCCAAAATACAAAATTAAATTTCAATCGAAAATGCCTGATGTCCTACAATTAGAACATCATTTTAATGCTTAATTATCACAAACTCGAAGAACTTGTCCAACTTTTAGTGCCCGACAAACTTCCCCGAGACAAACTGATAAATCTATACTTCCGTTATGGTTATAATTGACTTGCCGAGCAAAGTCAATACCAAAACATCGGAATTCCTGCCCTCGACCTTATCGCACCTGCGGGTCAAAAGCAAGATATTTCAATAAATTACTATTCCGAGCCTACGCATAAATGCCGCGCATTCGCGTGTCATAAGCTACACGGTCGATCGCAAGCATATAAGCAGCGGTTCGCGAATCAACATTGTGCTTGTCGGCGTAATGGACGAGTTCGTTGAAACTCGCAACCATTTTGATCTCAAGTCGCTCGTTGACCTGATCCTCGGACCAGAAGTAACCCATGCGATCCTGAACCCATTCGAAGTACGATACTGTGACGCCGCCGGCATTGGCAAGAATGTCAGGAATGACGAAGATCCCATTGTCATGCAATATCTTATCGGCCTTTGGTGTCGTCGGGCCGTTGGCTCCCTCGGCGAGTATCTTACATTTAATACGTGCCGCGTTCTCAGATGTTATCTGATTCTCTGTCGCACACGGTGCAAGCACATCGCACTCGATCTCAAGCAAAGCCTTGTTATCGACAACCTCCACATCAGGATAACCTTCGAGCGATTTGTTGTTCTTCAGATATTCGAGAACGTGCGGGATGTTGAGGCCGTCCTTTTTATAGATACCACCTCCGACATCAGATATCGCTACGATCTTGTAGCCAGCCTGGTGCATTAGTTCGGCACCGATGCCGCCGACATTGCCCGAACCCTGTACGACGACACTCGTGTTCTCGGGGGTAAGGTTCAGTCTCTTGATCGCCTCGTTGACAGTGAACATTACGCCGCGTCCGGTGGCCTCACGTCGCCCAAGCGAACCTCCGAGGGCGACGGGTTTGCCCGTTACCACCGCGTTTACCGTATGACGCATGTGCATCGAATACGTATCCATGATCCACGCCATGGTCTGCTCTCCGGTGTTCATATCCGGTGCGGGCACATCCTTGTCCGGCCCGATAAAATCCATCAGTTCTGATGTGTAGCGGCGCGTCATTCTCTCGAGTTCACCGATCGACATTTGATGCGGATCACAGATGATACCGCCCTTTGCGCCGCCGAACGGCACATTCACCACCGCACATTTCCACGTCATCCACGCCGACAAAGCTTTCACTTCATCGAGCGAAACATCGGGTGCGTAGCGAATACCACCCTTCGCAGGCCCGCGGGCAAAATTATGCTGGACGCGAAAGCCCTCAAACACCTGTATGTGCCCCGTGTCCATACGCACGGGAATGTAAACCTTGATCTCGCGGCTCGGTACACGCATCACTGCGTATAGGTCTTCCTCGAGATTGAGCAGCTTGGCGGCACGGTCAAAGCGTTCGCTCATCGCCTCGAACGGATTCTTCTCGTCACTGCCGCGAAAACGCCGCATTTCATCAGCCATCGGATTTGCCATCGTTAAAAACTCCCAGAAAAGGTCTATGAATATTGCTCGAACCTAAACTCTACCGCGTGTAAGCATCCAACATACCGATACAAATATGCATCTCAACGAACCGGGAAACGATTCGGTTGCAATGTCAATTGATTGGCTCGGTTGAGGTAAGGATGCGATCATTTTGGAAGGAAACGCTTGTCATCAAAGCGTTTTCAGTTCAATTTGGAAATCTTAACTTACCAAAAAGTGAGACGCAAATGATTGCGGATGGAATCGCAGTAAATATCCTTTTTTCTCGACCTTTTTTGGCGTTGGTGTTAAAGTTCTGAATAATATTTTGATTTCATTGTACCAAGTTTTATCTGCGTACCTTAACCAGTTCCGACGCCTATCCGGCGTGGTTGCGATCTTGTGCTTGTTGTTAGCCGCGACGGCAAGTTTTGCGACGGCCCAGGACGACGAAGAGCAGGTCGATGTAGTTGCGGTATTCAATCAAGCTCAGGGGCTTCATGAAAAAGGTGACCTCGCCGGGGCACTGAAACTTTACGACAAGGCACTCAAGGCAATGCCGGAGTTTCCGGAGGCTGAGTTTCAACGTGGAATGGTGTTTATTGCACTCGGCAAACCTGACGAGGCCGAGGCCGCCTACCGTCGTGCGATCGAACTACGGCCCGACTGGACGCTGGCGATGACCGGACTCGGTGCACTATTGGTCAATCGCAACAGACATTCTGAGGCGGAACCGATGCTCAAAAAGGTTCTCGATCTAGAACCGCAGAATCCTCCGGCTCTTGCCGCATTTGCCGAAATTCGTCTAAATGCCAAGGCTCCAGCGGCTGAGCTACAAACGCTGCTGACAAAGCTCTCCGAGCTTACCGGCAAAGCCTACCCGATGCCGTCGATCTGGGTAACTCGATCGGCTCTCGAAAATGCTCTCGGCCGCTCAGCCCAGGCGAAAGCCAGCCTCGGCAAGGCTCTCGAACTCGACCCGAAGAATCGCAATGCACTGTTCCAATTAGCTGATCTTGTCATTGTCGAGGGTGATATTGTTCGCGCCCGCGAGATACTAGCACGGTTGGAGATCGGAGCGCCTCGGTCCGAGGCCTTGCGTCTGATCAGTGCAAATGTGCTCGCTCTCGAATCCAAATATGACGAAGCTCTCATCGAGCTTGATGCGATCAAAACGAACGGCCCTCCGGTCAACGATCTTCGCAAACGCATCACCGTGATCCGTTCGACGAATCCGGCTGAGCTTGAAAAACAGCTTGAGACCGACGAGCGGAACATCACCATTCTCAGTCGTTTGTGCTCGCTCTTTAGAAAGGACGATCCAACGAAGGCACTTGCATTTTGCCGACGTGCATCAGAGGTCGAGCCGTCGAATGTGAGCCATGCAGTCGGCTTCGGCGCGGCTCTGGTGCAGGCGAAACAGTTTGACACGGCAGTTCAATTGTTGAACAAGATCATCGGTGCCGCTCCTGATAATTCGACCGCACGTGCTAATCTCGCAACTGCCCTGTTTCAATTAAAACGCTATCCCGAGGCGATCGACCAGTTCAACTGGCTCGCCACGGCGCAACCGCGATCGGCTGGTGCCTATCTATTCCTCGGGATCATTCACGACGAATTGACCGAGTACATGGACGCCGCCGCAAACTATCAGCAGTACATCCGTCTAGCCGATCCTGTCGAAAATAAGCTGGACATCGAAAAAGTCAATCTGCGTTTACCGGCGGTGCAAAAGTTTATTAAGGAAGGCAAGGGGAAGAAGAAATAGTGGAAAGTGAAAGGCTAAAAGTTAAAAGTGGTCGGACCGCTAGCAGAGCTAGATTATTGCCTGCCTACTCAGTTTTTTACTTTTTACTTTTAACTTTTAACTTTTCACTTTTCACTACCGTCTCGGCCCAAGACGATCCACCCGAGGTTGCGCCGCCACCGCTGAAGATCTTTTCTAAGGCAGAGCGTTCGCGGCTAGATGCGAAGATTGCTGAGCTAAAAGACCGGACGAAGCTTTCGCTTGAGCTGATGGATCTTCGTTTGGATGCTGCGGAGAAATTTGCGGGCGGACAACAATTCGAAGCAATGTTTGCCGAGCTGGGCGGTTTTCAGGCGTTGATGGACGATTCGCTCGACTATCTCAATCGCCGCAACACTGGCTCGGACAAAAAAGTTCTGGACGGCTTTAAACGTATTGAGATCGGACTGCGTGGTTTTTCGCCTCGGATCGAGACGATGCGCCGCGAGCTACCAATCCGGTACGACGATTATGTCAGGAAACTGATGAAATTTGTTCGCGATGCCCGCACCAAGGCAACCGAACCGTTCTTTAGCGACTCTGTTGTGAAAACTAAAAGTTAAAAACTTACAACTAACAATGATGAGAAAAAGTTTTTCTTCGAAAAAAATTTGGTCGTCGATGCTTGTCCGGATCTTCCCACTGTTAGTTATTAGTTTTTCACTGTCAACTGCGGCTTCGGCCCAGCGCGATTATTTCACCCCAGAAGAGGTCGAACTGATCCGCGAGGCCCAGGAGATCGATCACCGGATCGACATTCTTGTCCACGCGATGGACCGCCGGTTTGCGGTTTTGAATCTGAATGTTTCGCCGCGCAAGCGTGTTAACTCGAAAAAGTCCGAAGAGTGGGGCGAACTGCCAAGCGGCTCGCGGCTTCAACTTCTGTACGACATCAAACGCATCATGCAAAAGGCGGTTGACGACATCGACAGCCTCGCCGAACGCCCCGAGTCGGCCGTGATCTATGACGATCCAAAGGAAAAGAAGACTAAAGGTTTCGCCGATCTCTTTCCAAAAGCCGTCCGCGAACTCGCCGCCGCCGCCCAACGCTACGGCCCTGTGCTGAAAAGCGAACTCGACAAAAAGAACGATATGTCCGAGAAAGGCTCGATCCTCGACTCGCTACAAATGTGCGACGAGATCATCGCGGCAGTCGCCAAACTTCCCGCCGAAGTCAAAAAACCAAAGAAATGACGCGAACGGCTCTCTTGTGTACGCCATCGCTCACATAACTCTGCTATCCTTAGTGTACATGAAGTTTGCTGCTAAGCCGCGCCGCGTTGTAATTACGGGAATGGGATGCGTTACTCCGATCGGTATCGGACGTGAGGCATTTTGGCACGGGCTGGAAACGGGCGCGAGCGGTGTTCGTTGTATTGAGGAGTTTGACGTTTCTAAATCGCCCGTAAAGATCGCGGCTTTCGTACAAGATTTCGATTGGCAATCTCAGTTAAATATTAAGGATCGCAAGCATGTCGCCCGCACAGTTCCACTAGCCCTTGCGGCCGCACGCGAGGCTCTCGGTGACGCTGGGATCGATCCCGAAAGTTTATCTCTCGAACAGAAACGAGCCTTCGGTGTTGAGATCGGAACCGGTGGTGGCGGGCTCGCGTTTACGGAGAAACAATATTCGTATTGGTACATTGGACCTGAGACACAGGCGAGCGTTTACGTTATACCGTCGTCAACGCACGGCGGATTATCGAGCGAGCTGTCGATGGCCTTCGGACTGCGCGGACTGTCGCACGTCGTGTCGACCGGTTGCACCAGCTCAACGGACGCGATATTTTACGCCGCCCAGCACATTGCGACCGGCCGCCAGGACACGATGATCGCGGGCGGCGTTGATGCCCCGCTCGCTCCGGGCATTCTCGCCGGATTTAACGTAATGACCGTCCTGACAAACAAATGGAACGACGAACCGCATCGAGCATCGCGCCCATTCTCGGCTAACCGTAGTGGAATGGTTCTCGGCGAAGGCTCTTGGATGTATATCCTGGAAAGCTACGAAAGTGCCGTCGAACGTGGTGCACAGATCTACGCCGAGATCACCGGCTACGCCTCGACCTGCGACGCCTATCACCGCGTTCGCCTTGAAGACACCGGTACTGAACCCGCACGTGCGATGTCCCTTGCACTAGCCGACGCTAATCGCACAGCCGAAGACATCGACTACGTAAATCTCCACGGCACTTCCACCGTGCTCAACGACCGCATTGAAACCAACGCGGTGAAGGTCGCCCTCGGTTCTCGATCAACCACGATCCCGATGTCCGCCACAAAATCTCAGGTCGGCCACCCTCAGGGAGCAAGCGGCGCCGCCGGTATCGGCTCGGCACTCTTCGCCATGACAACCGGAACAATTGCCCCAACCATAAATCTTGACACGCCCGACCCCGACTGCGATCTCGACTACGTTCCCAACGTCGCACGCAAACACGACGTAAACATCGCCCTTTGCAATTGCATCGGTTTCGGCTCAAAAAATAGTGCGTTGGTCCTCGAAAAAATAGCTTAAATGTTCCCCGATCTCACCCATCGCAGCCTCGAACTCGAACGACTCGACACCGGCGACTACACCGAGGCCGAATACGCACGATGGCAGCGGGAGATGTACTACATCAACCGCTTCCTAGGCGATACACGCTGCCTGCGGCTTGCTATCAAGACCAGTGTTGAGGAGAATGCCGGCGAGCATTTCTCGATCCTCGACGTCGGTGCAGGCTCGGGCGAACTACTTGCTGCGGCGGGCGCACTTAGAGCGGTTCGAAACCTGTTTCTCGTCGGTGCCGAGTTGAATTCGACAGCTGCCACGACAATCGCCGCACGCGATAAACTATTTGCCGTGCAGGCAGACGCACTCGAATTGCCATTTGCCGATTCAAGCGTCGACATCGTTGTGTGTTCCCTTCTGATGCATCATCTGCGGGACGAAGCTGCGATCAAGTTGCTTCAGGAAATGGACCGCGTCGCTCGACGCCAGATTGTCGTCATCGATCTCCACCGACATCAAGCAGCTCATTTTCTTTACCGTATTTTTGGCAGATTAGTGTTGCAGAAGTTTTCGCTCGATGATGGTTCCCTTTCCATCCGTCGGAGTTTTCGACCAGGTGAGTTGGCTGTACTCGCCAAGCGTGCGGGTCTGTCGAATGCCATCGTCAAACGTCGGGCAATGTTTCGCCTCGTGCTTTCGGGAAGTAAGAATGGGATCTGAAACAAGAAATTTTGACGTTGTGATCGCTGGTGCCGGCCCGGCCGGTTCGTCGCTGGCAATTCGGCTCGCTCTGCAAGGTTCGCGAGTCGCATTGATCGAGCAGAAGCTCTTCCCGAGACACAAGGTCTGCGGCGAATTCATCTCGCCCGAATGCCTTTCACATTTTCGCGAACTTGGTGTTCTCGACGAACTCTCAACAACCGGTGTCGAATTGCGCCGCACCGTCTTTTACACGCGAAACTCGGCATCAGTCGCCGTACCGAGCGAGTGGTTCGGACAAAGTGCGAACGCCCTCGGCCTGAGCCGTGCAAACATGGATCACTCATTGCTCGAACGTGCCCACGACCTCGGAGTCCATGTCTTTGAAGAACACAATGCGGTCGGGCTTGTTAACGAAAGTGACACCATTATCGGTATCCGCGTCAAGGACTCCGACGGAATCACAAGCGAATTTCGAGCACCGCTTACCATTGACGCGACTGGACGCTCGCGCGTGTTGGTTCGGTACTTGGGAAATGAGCGACGAACAAAGGCCGATTTTGTCGCATTCAAAACGCACCTGACTGGTGTAAATATTCCTGACGGCAACTGCGAGATCTACGCATATCGCGGCGGTTACGGCGGTTGCAGTGGTGTCGAGAATGGCCGTCACAATTTGTGCTTCATCGTCTCGGCTAATCTTGCCAAACAGTATTCCAGCGATGCAGAGAGCATCATGCGCAATGTGCTCTTCGCCAACCAACGTGCCAAAAATGCTTTAGAGAACGCCGTCCCCGCCGAGCCGTGGCTCGCCGTTTCGATCGAGAATTACGGCCGATTCAACCTTGCTCCTGCCGAAGGCCTGATCGCGGTCGGCGACGCGGCGGCATTTATCGATCCGTTCACAGGAAGCGGAATGTTGCTCGCACTCGAATGCTCACGCATCGCGGCGAAAGCTATCGAAGCGAACAGGCACAAAACATTTACCGAACTCGCCGGTTCGTATTCCGAGAAACACAGACTCGCATTCGACCGCCGCCTCCGCATTTCGAGCTGGCTAAGAAACATGGCATTCGTTCCTTTTTTTGCCGAATCAACGATCAAACTTTTGTCACTGAGCACCGCGCTAACGCGGCGAATTGCACGAGCAACACGCCCATCGACGCAAAACCGACCCCTCGCAGATTGACACCATACGATTTACATAGCAACGTATCAATATCTGAATTTTACGTTTTTAAGAGAGGTTTGCTTAATGAAGAGACTTTTATTGCTGCTTCTGGTCTGCATGGTGACAGCCCTGTCGGGCTTGGCACAGACGAAGCCTGTCGCATTTATCAACGCAAGGATAATCCCCATCGTCGGACAGCCGATCGAGCAAGGGATCTTGCTTGTACAGAACGGGAAGATCACGGCCGTCGGTGATGCTCGCACAGTTCGGCTTTCGTCGGATGTGACGATCGTCGATCTTGCCGGCAAGACGATCATGCCGGGAATCGTCGATACGCACAGCCATATCGGCGGACCAGCTGGTGCTGACTCGACCGCTCCGATCCAACCCGATGTGCGAATTCTCGACAGCGTCAACCCGCAGGCATCCAGTATTCAGCGAGCACAGGCGGGCGGAATAACCACTGTCAATGTCATGCCCGGCTCCGGCCATCTTGATAGCGGGCAGACACTCTACCTGAAGCTCCGCGATGACGCCGTAAAAATCGACGACCTTTTGATATTTGGGAAGGACGGCAAGTACATGGGCGGGATCAAGTTCGCCAATGGTACGAACCCGATCCGTGCCGGAGGCGGTGCGTTTCCCGGAACGCGGGCTAAATCGGCCGCACTCGTTCGAGAGCAATTTATCAAGGCTCAGGAATACCGCGACAAGATCGCCAAAGCCGGAAACGACAAATCAAAACTTCCGCCCCGCGACCTCGCGATGGAAGCTCTCGTCGAGGTGCTCGACCAGAAACGCGTCGTACATTTTCATACGCACCGCCACGACGACATCATGACGGCGTTGCGTTTGCAGAAGGAGTTCGGATTCCGCATAGTGCTCCAGCACGTCAGCGAAGCATGGAAAGTCGCTGACGAGATCGCCAAGGCAAAAGTGCCTTCGTCGATAATCATGATCGACGCCCCGGGCGGCAAGCTTGAGACCGTCGATGTTGACTACAAAAATGGTGTCGCTCTCGAAAAGGCCGGAGCATTGGTCGGCTTTCACACCGACGACGGCATTACCGACTCGCGTTGGTTCCTGCGGTCTGCGGGCGTTGCCGTTCGTGCCGGAATGAGCCGCGATAAAGCCCTCTACGGAATGACGATGGCTGGTGCGATCATGCTCGATATGCAGGACAGGGTTGGCTCGTTGGAACAAGGCAAGGACGCTGATTTTGTTGTGCTTTCTGGTGATCCGCTAAGCATATACACAAACGTTCTGCAGACATGGGTTGATGGCAAGAAGGTTTTTGACCGTTCAAACCCAACTGACTACGTCTTCGCAGTCGGCGGTAAAGGTGCCAGCGACGACGGCGACGCGGCCCACGACATCAACTGCTTCGACGGCGACATCGGAGGTGGAAACTAATGGAACTAAGAAATTTCAACTCAAAGTCGCAAAGGTGCAAAGACGCAATGGGTTTTATGGCAAACAACAACGCTCGATCTATCTTTCTTAACTTTGCGACTTTGCCTCTTTGCGTCTTTGCGTTAATGCTTTTCGTCACAACTACACAGGCCCAGATCGCAGTCAAAGGCGAAACAGTTTACACGATGGCCGGCGAGCCGATCACGAACGGCGTCGTGCTGATCAATGACGGCAAGATCACTGCGGTCGGGCCCGCAGCTTCGATCACGATACCGGCTAATTATCGTGTGATCTCGGCCAAGGTCGTCACGCCCGGCCTGATCGACGCACATACCGTCATTGGACTAAACGGCTACCTAAACCAGCCGCACGATCAGATGGCTCTCGACGGCGGTGCCTCATTCCAACCGGAATTGCGTGCCACAGATTCCTATAACGCCGAGGAAAAACTGATAGAGGTCGTCCGCCAATACGGCGTGACAACGATCCACACGGGACATCAGCCGGGAGCGTTGGCTTCGGGACAGACGATGATCGCCAAGACCGTCGGCAAGAACGTTGACGAGGCTACGATGGTTGCGACGGCGATGATCGCTGTCACGCTCGGGCCGAATGCTAATGCGAGTGGACGTTCACCGGGGACGCGAGCAAAACAGGTGTCGATGCTTCGTGCCGAGTTGATCAAGGCTCAGGAGAACGAGGCAAAGACCGAAAAGGCAAAAGATCTGAGATCCCTGATAATGGCCCGCGTCGTCAAACGCGAAATACCGCTACTCGTAACTGCCGAAGCTGCTCAGGACATCATGACCGCACTTCGCATCGCTAAAGAATTCAACATCAAGATCGTCCTCGACGGTGCTGCCGATGGGCATCTTATCGCAAACGAGATCAAAGCGTCCGGCTTCCCTGTTATTGTTCATCCGACGATGGCACGGCCGGGCGGCGACAGAGCAAATCTATCGCTCGAAAATGCTTCGAAACTTCGTGCCGCCGGAATCCCTATAGCCTTACAGAGCGGCTATGAAGGCTATGTACCAAAAACCCGCATCGTTCTGTTCGAAGCCGGAATGGCTGCGGCCAACGGACTCGGCATGAGAAACGCTCTCGCATCGATCACCATCGACGCCGCGAAGATCCTCGGTATCGACAATCGCGTCGGCTCGATCGCTGTCGGCAAAGACGCCGACATCGCAATGTACGACGGCGACCCGTTCGAATGGACGAGCCATTGCACCAGCGTGATAATCAATGGGAAAATTGTGAGTGAGGTGATCAAATAGTGAGCGATCAGAACACGGCACCGCAATCGATTCCACCGGATGCTCACCTCATGCAGCTCGGAATGGGAATGTTTGTTTCGCAGGCCATTTTCGTGGCGGCGAAGCTCGGCATTCCCGATCTGCTTTCCGTTGGGGCTCGCTCAACTACGGATCTTGCCGACGCAACCGGAACGCACGAAAGTTCGCTGTTTCGCGTACTTCGAACACTTGCAAGCGTAGGCGCGTTTACGGAAGTTGCGGATAGAACCTTTGCCAACACACCTGTAACAGAGCTTCTCCGTTCGGATTCACCGCGGAGTATGCGTGACATGATACTGTGGATGAGCGAAGAACCTCACTGGGCGATCTATTCCCGAATGATAGACAGCGTTCGCACGGGAAAGCCGATCTGGGAGGACGTTCATGGTGAGCCGGTGTTTCCATATCTCTTCGAAACGAACAAACCGCTCGGCGACATTTTCAATCGAGCCATGACAAGCTTTTCGCAGGTGACGATACCGGCGATCATTGCGTCGTACGACTTTTCCGATGCCTCCATAATTGCGGATATTGCAGGCGGATACGGCCATTTGCTCGCGGCGGTATTAAAGGAAAACCCTTCGGCGAACGGAATACTCTTTGATCTACCGCACGTATTAGAGGGAGCACCTGCGATGCTCGAATCTCAGGGCGTCGAGGATAGAGTCACGATGGTCGGAGGCAGCTTTCTCGACGAGATCCCGGTTGTCGCCGACATCTACATGCTCAAGCACATCATCCACGATTGGTACGATGATACCAATCAGACGATCCTCAGCATTATCCGTTCGTCGATGCCCGACGACGCGAAGGTGCTGATCATCGATGCCGTGATTCCTGCTGGTAACGAACCGCATTTCGCAAAGATACTCGATCTCGAAATGCTGATCTCGCCCGGCGGAATGGAGCGGACTGCTGCCGAATTTGAAACGTTGTTGAAGGCGTCAGGGTTTGAGCTATCACGGATCATTCCGACGCCGTCGCCGGTTTCGATCATTGAGGCCGTCAAAGCATAAACCGAAATAAGCCATCGGCGATCAGTCAATGATCGCCGAATATATCCCTGCTCTAAGCTTTCCGTAATCATCGATATTTCCGGCCGGAAGAAACTGCGTCATGTACACGACGACGAGTTGTTCTCTAGGATCGACCCAATAAGTCGAGTGGTATGCTCCGCCCCAGCCGTATTCGCCGACGGACGATAGAGCACCGTAAAGGCCAATATCTTTGACTACCGAGAAGCCAAGCCCGAAACCTTGACCTGGACGAAACGTTATCCCAAACAAACTATCGGTCGTCATAAGCTCGACGGATTTCCGGCCTAGAATGCGCTTTCCGTTTAGCTGGCCACCATTCAGCATCATCAGCAAAAAGCGAGCGTAATCGCCCGGAGTCGATAGCAGGCCGGCACCGCCCGAAAAATTCTTTCGCGGCCCGTTGACGTAGTGGCCCTGCGAGGCGATCGTTCCTTCGACGGGTGCCCTATCGGCTTTACCGTCCTTGGCTGAATAAACGACAGCGAGGCGGTCGAGTTTGTTCATCGGTAGGTAGAAGCTGGTGTCCTTCATGCCGAGCGGATCGAATATCTTCTGCTGGAAAAATTGATCAAGGGGCATGCCGCTCGCACGTTCGATGACGTAGCCGAGGGTGTCTGTCGAATAGCCGTAGATATATTTCTCGCCCGGATGGGCGTCCATCGGCAACGCGGCCATTCGCTTTATGGTCTCGCCGATCGGCTCATCGCGGTCGGAGAAATAGAATCCGCTGATCTTCGCAGCGTCCCATTTGTCCTTTGCAGGACCAGTGCCATAGCTGATACCCGAAGTGTGCGTCAGCAGATCGCGGATCGTGATCTGGCGTTTTGCTTTGACCACATCGTAACCGCCGCCGTCCTTTGGCACCGCTACGGTCGAGTTGGCAAATTCCGGGATAAATTTGCTCACCGGATCTGAGATCAAAAGCTTGCCTTCCTCTTGCAGCATCATGATGCCGACGCTCGTCAGGGCCTTACTCTGCGACGCAATGCGAAAAATCGTGTCTGCCTTCATCGGCGAATTTGCCTCGCGATCACGGCTGCCAAACGTGTGAAGGAACGCAACCTTACCGCGACGCATCACCAACGCAACGCCGCCCGCAAGCCGACCATCTTTCACGTATCCGTCAAGCGTAGTTGAAAGGCGAGTAAGCTGTTGGGACGACATCCCAACATCCTCGGGCTTTGCTCGCGGCAACTCCTGCGCGTAGCCAAGAGACGCGAAGGTCTGGACAAAAAGGACGAGCGATAGGACGAAGGCGGCACGATTCTTCAGAGATTTCATATATTTCCTTTCCGGTAGCACCGATTATATTGCCGTATCGCATTAAATTCCAGTACGACCGTTTGTAGTACATTGCCGCAGCTATGATAATCTCTTTCAAACAAATTCGTTCAGTTAAAAAAACCTATGAAGACCGCAATACTCTTGTGTTTACTCGTCGTTTTCCCTTTCGCGATCGTGGCTCAACCGCCAAATCGCCCCAGTGACGGCCAGCCTCAAGTTCAGCAAACGCCAGCCCGTCCGACTGCCGCCGCACCGGAACGTGAAGAGCCTGCCGTCGTGACAAAACAATCGATCACAGTTGGCGGTCGGACGCTCAACTATACGACGACGACGGGCTTCATGCCGATCAAGAACGCCCAGAGCGGCGAGACCGAGGCTCGTATCTTTTACATGGCCTACACCCTCGACAACGCGCCAAAGGGCCGTCCGCTGATGTTCTCATTCAACGGCGGCCCCGGTTCGGCAAGCGTCTGGCTCCACCTCGGAGCGCTCGGCCCGAAACGCATCAAAATGCTCGACGACGGAATGATGCCGCCACCGCCGTATGAAATGGAGACTAATCAAAGCACGTGGCTGACCGAGACCGACATGGTCTTTATCGATCCGGTCGGTACGGGATATTCGCGAGCTACGCGTCCGGATCTCGCTGCGAAATTCTTCGGCATTGCTGGCGATATCGAATCTGTTGGTGAGATGATCCGAATGTACCTCGGCCGCAACGAACGCTGGATGTCGCCGATGTTTCTGGTCGGCGAAAGCTACGGCACGACCCGTGCCGCCGGCCTTTCGAATTGGCTTTTCGACCACGGTGTTGCATTGAACGGCATCTGTCTTGTCTCGGCGGTACTCAATTTCCAAACCATACGTTTTGCCGACAATAACGATCTGCCTTTGGTACTGATCCTGCCGAGCTACACGGCAACGGCCTGGTATCACAAGAAATTGCCGGCTGCGAATCAGGCAAAATCCCTGACGACGATCGTTCAGGAAGCTCGTAATTTCGCTGGAGGTGAATACGCTTCTGCAATGATGAAAATCGATACGCTTTCACCCGCTGAGCGAAGTTCCCTTGCAACAAAATTTAGCAATCTGACAGGTCTCAGCAGAGATTTTATCGAGGACAATAACTTTCGCGTCGAACTCGGAGAATTTAACAAGGAACTTCTCCGCAGCGAGCGACGAACGAGCGGGCGTCTCGACAGCCGCTTCAAAGGTATCGACCGCGACGCTGGTGGTTCGAACACTGGCGGCGACCCTTCGATGAATGCCATCCGTCCGCCTTACACCGCCGCATTTAACGATTACGTTCGCCGCGAACTCGGCTACAAATCGGACGTTGAATACTACATACTCGGCGGCGGTATCACCGCTCCGTGGAACTACAATGTAACGAATCAATACGCCGACACCAGCGTCCAGATGAAAGACGCGATGGCCAAGAACCCATACATGAAGATACTAGTCGCCCAAGGCTACTACGACATGGCCACGCCATTCTACGCCGCCGAATACACGATCTCGGCGTTAAATCTCGATCCGTCGCTGCGAAAGAATGTCTCGTTCGAATACTACGAATCCGGACACATGATGTACATAGAAACAAAGTCGCTCGTCAAATTAAAGACCGACGTCGCAGTATTCATGGCTGGAGCGATGAAGAAGTAAGAATTTTGCCCGCGAAATACGCGAAAAGGACGCGAAAAGGAGATTTTTTTCTTCCTTTTTTCGCATCCTTTCGCGTTATTCGCGGGCAAATCTTCTCAGTGCGGTTGATTCCCACGGATCAAGTCGATCGCGTGTGGCAGGACCGAGCGGATCACCTCGAAGCACTCTTCGACACCTCGCGGCGAACCCGGCAAATTTACTAACAACGTCGTCCCGCGAATACCGCAGACACCACGTGAGAGCATCGACATCGGATGCTTTCCCGAAGCCCGCATCGCCTCAGCGAGGCCGGGAGCCTCGCGTTCGATAACAGCCCGAGTAGCCTCGGGAGTGTTATCTCTCGGCGAGAAACCAGTGCCGCCGCTCGTGATTATGAGATCAATGTCGTCTCTTTCCGCCAATGTAAATATCGTGTCGCGAAGATGTTGGAGTTCATCCGCAACAACCCGTCTGACCACGATGTCAGCCCCGAGATCGTTCAATAGCTCCACGAGCTTATTCCCTGACAGATCATCATCAGGCCCGCGTGTATCGCTGACGGTAACGACTGCTGCCCTGATCTTTTCTTTCATCTCTGTGTCCTCTGTGCCTCTGTGGTGAATCCTCTTCTACGCAGCTGTAGATTCGATCTGCTCGATCTGCTGCCTTCGCCGTCCGTACAGCACGCTCATTAGAACTCCTGCGACGACCAGCAGCATTCCGCCGAGTGCCATGACTCCCTGCGTTTCGCCGAAGACTATCCAGCCGATCGACAGTGCATAGACGAGGCCGGTGTAATTTATGATCGCGACTCCCGCAATGCGTTCGCGCTGAAGGGCGTTTGTCAGGAATATCTGGCCGAGCTGCGAAAATACGCCGATCAGGAACAGATACAGCCAATCCCAACCCTGCGGCGTTTTCCATTCGAAGAACAAAGAGATAAACCCGACAACCGCTCCTACCAGTTGAAAATGCAGTACGACGGTCAGCGGATGTTCCTTTCCTCGCAGGCTGCGAACCAAATTGTACGCTACTCCGGAGCAAAATGCGGAGATTATTCCGAGTGCGAGATAGAACGGCGAGATGCGTTCGTCTACCTGTTCGATCAGCAGCACACCGGTAAACGCGACCGCATAGAAGATCCATTGCACCGGCAGAACGCTCTCTTTCAACACAAAGATCGCGATCGTCGCCGTAAATATGGGCGAAAGATATTGTATCGTCTGCGCCGACGCGAGCGGCATATTTTGCAGCGTTAGAAAAAAGAAATACAAAGCCGTAGTGCCGAATATGCCGCGAAGCAGTAACGCCAGGTGGTTCGAACCAATAGGATCGGCCTTCGCACGCCGCAGACCGATCAAACAAAACGTCGTCGCCAAAATACACCGAAAGAAAACCGTCTCCATCGCCGGAATATGCGCGACCTGTTTGACGAAAACGTTCGCGAAAAAAAAGGCGAGCGTCGATAAAAACATCATACGCACGCCCATCGTCAAAAATTGCGGTTTCTGATCCAAATTATGAGGGTAATTTTTTGCCGCCCGAGTTGCAACCGCAATCGGAGTTGCAGCCAGGCTTGGTCGAGAACGAACTGCGTTTCCTCAACAACGTCACGACGCCCTAAACGAGCGCCGCCGCGATGATCAAGCCGACAATGATGCTCTGAATCAACATATTAGCCGTACCCCAACAATTTGCCGCCCTGATAAGTAATGAACGCCGCGATGTACGCCAAGACGGTCATATAAACCGTCATAAATATCGGCCAGGACCACGAATTGGTCTCGCGGCGGACGACGGCGATCGTGGACATGCATTGCATCGCCAAAACGAAAAAGACCATTAGCGTCAATGCCGTGAGCGGCGTCCAAGCGGGGCGTCCGTCGTCGGTTTTTGCGTCGCGAACTGCCGCGATAAGCGTTTCCGACTCTTCGTTCTCGTCTTTCCCGACGTTGTAAATGATGCTCAACGTAGAAACGAGAACCTCACGCGCCGCGAAGCTCGCGATCAACGCCACGCCGATCTTCCAGTCAAATCCGAGCGGTTCAATTACCGGTTCGATCACATGACCCAGACGTCCTGCAAATGAGTTCTTGAGCTGTTCGCTTTCAGGCAACGGTTCGTTGTTCGTGGCTCGTGGTTCGTCAACGACATCCCCGGTCGCTACGGCTCCCGGTACCGACTTGGCGGCTTCCGTCTGCTGACTACTGACTACTGACTGCTGACTACTTCTTGGAAAATACATCAATGCCCAAAGAATGATCGATATCGCCAAGATCACCGTTCCTGCACGTTTCAAAAACAACCACGCCCGCGTGAGCATGTTCTGGAAAACAGTGCGCAGATTCGGCAGGCGATAGGGCGGCAATTCCATCAGGAACGGTGGCGGCGGAGCTTTCAAAATGGTGCGTTTCAGGACGAAAGCTGCAACTACGGCGACGGCGATGCCGATCGCATACATTATCAGCATCAGCAGAGCGCCGACCGAGATAAACCCAAAAACATACTGCCCGCCAAAAAACGCTCCGATCATCAGCGTATAGACGGGAAGTCGAGCCGAGCAACTCATAAACGGAGCGATCATTATGGTCGCAAATCGATCTCGCCTGCTCTCGATCGTCCGCGTCGCCATGATACCGGGAATTGCACACGCAAAGCTCGATATCAGCGGCAAAAAAGCCTTCCCGTGAAGCCCAACGCGGCTCATGAGTTTGTCGAGCAAAAACGCGGCCCGCGACATGTAACCGCTGTCTTCGAGCAGAGAGATAAACAAAAACAAGAGCAGGATCTGCGGTAAAAATACGACCACGCCGCCAACGCCCGCGATTATTCCGTCCGCTATCAGATCGGTCAGGATTCCCGGCGGCATCTGCGATCTTACAAGATCAGCCGCCGCACCAAATCCCTGTTCGAGCAGATCCATCGGCAGGCTCGCCCATGAGAATATCGTTTGGAATACGACCAAAAGGATCGCGACCAAGATCACCAGTCCGAAAAACTTATGCGTCAGAACCTTATCGATCTTGTCCGAGATCCGGTGGCTGCTTTGGTCGCTGTGCCAGACCGAATCCTGCACGACGCTCGAGATAAAATTGTAGCGAGAAAATATCTTGCCGTGCGGGCCGGCTTCATCACCGGCCTCGTCGTAAACATAAGGTACGACGGGCGTCGTGCCTTTGACCTCAGCAACCTTTGCCGCCAATTCGTCGATCCCGCGGCCGCTCTTTACGTTCACCGCGACAACCGGAGTTTTGAGCAAAACCGCGAGCATTTCGATATCGATCTTGTGCTTTTGATCTTCAAAAACATCGATCATCGTCAGAGCGATGACGACAGGAATACCAAATTCGAAAAGCTGTGTGACGAGGTAGAGATTGCGTTCAAGATTGGTCGCATCGACTACTGCGACGATAACGTCGGGCTTTGGCAAACCGGCTTGGTTGCCTGTGATCACGTCGCGGGCGATCTGTTCATCGAGCGATGTCGCGTCGAGACTGTACAGGCCCGGAATGTCGACCAGATTTGCGGTCTCGCCGTTAACGGTCCACGCTCCTTCCTTGCGTTCGACAGTGACGCCGGGGTAATTTGCGATCTTTTGCTTGAGTCCGGTGAGAGCGTTAAAGAGGGTCGTCTTGCCGGCATTTGGGTTACCGGCAAGAGCGATGGTCAACTGAGAATTAGCTTCGTTCCCCATTCATTGATTCGAAAGGCTAGAACGAAACTTCGATCGAATCGGCTTCGCTGCGACGCATCGCGAGGCTATAGCCGCGAACCCGCACTTCGATCGGATCGCCAAATGGAGCGGCCTTTACGACCTGAACGTCAACGCCGGGCACCACGCCCATTTCCATCAAACGCCGCACGACAGGCCCGCCGCCATTGACCGCCGTAACGCGGCCATCAATGCCCGAGGGCAGATCGTTCAATGTATTTTTCGTGGTCTCGCTAATTTTTCTTTTCATCTTTCTTGGGTTTCATCTCCCAGAGGACATTGATGATCACCCATTTTCCGTTCATTTTGCCTATGTGCATGTAATCGATCCAATCACGCATCTCGAGCTTTACCGTCGCCGACGAGCTAAGCATATCGAGGATCGTCACGTCCTTTTGCTGCTGATCTTTCGGCGTCGCCTTGCCTTCGCCTGCCCGTGAATACTGGACCAACGTCATTGCTGACATCTGTCCGAGACTGCTACGGCCTTGAGCGTTGGTATTCGCGATCCGCTTCGCAAGATCGGGGCTCAATGCACTTTCCATCTTGTCGGCGTTGCCCTCGTACCAGCCTTCGGCGTAGTTCAGGGCAGTTCGCTTGACCGCCTCGCGATCGGCATCGGTCTGGCCAACGACGCCGATCGACGTCGCCGCCAGAAATAAGAAACTAAGAAACAATTTCGTTTTCATCAGAAACTCCTTTCCAAAAATATACTAACCTAATTGAAATTCATTTTCAATTTGACATTGAAAAAATGCTCGTTAAGAACATTCTTAGCTTCTTGTACGGGAGTTACTTAAAAAGAGTTGCGTCGCGTTTGATGAGGTCCGCCTGATACGCACCGAGCGTGAAACGAATGGGAACGCGTTCGTCCGTACTCAACCACACTTTTGGAGCGAGCGGATCGAGCTGTTTCGTGAGCGTTGTGATGGTGATCATTTGTGCGGATACCTTCTCGCCGTTGATCGTCAGGTCTTCGGGTTCATTCGGACGCAGCGTGAAAACATAGGCCTTGGATTCCCAAAATACCGCGACCCGCGTGTCGTTGACCGGATTCGTTCGGTCCTTGCTCGGCTTGAGATTGAACGAACGCATCGCGTAGATCAGCGACATGATGCTATGCGTTCCGATCGGTCCATCGACCGGAGCGGTTCCGCCAAAATTGATCAATCCGGTGCGTTGATCAAAGGCGACCGCCGGTACTAGCCCCGGGAAAGGAACTCCGAGTTTCGCCTCGATCGAATATGGAGCCAAAGTTTCGGGATTGACACGAGCAATCAGCGAATCCCCAACGCGAAGACCGATAAATCCAGGCTCCACCGCCGTGACCGTCGCGGCGAGCACCAGCATATCGACGTTGTTGATCAGCTTTCGTTCGCGCGCGCGCAGATTGAGTGTCGCGACGGGCTTGCCGCTGGTCGTTATGCGATAGTCGAGCGTTTCGCCGACTTGAAAACCGAGTTCCGTCGCGATCGGACGATTGTCTTCGTAGCCGTTTGGCGTCGCGGTCGGCTTTTGAATCGGCGTCGCCGTCTTGACCGGCGTGGGCAAAGGCGTCGGTGTAGGCGTCTCAACCTCGGGTAGCGTGATGCCAGAAAGCACGGCACGAAATTCGTTTTTCGCCATCTTGAACCTGATCAATACAGGCACGCGAAATTCGTCGTTCGAAAAATTGATCTTGAGGTTGGTGATGCCGTTGGCGGTCAGAAATTCGCTCGTCACGGTCGAGAGCGTGGTCTCGAAGTCTCCTGCTTCCGTCTTCACCTTCTCGGAAGCGGTCGTTGCGAAAGTCGCATTCTGAACGAGATCGTTTTCGAACAGCGGAAAGGTACCGACGCCACCAGATTCACGGGCCTTGTACAAAAGCGTGACAAGATCAAAATTGGTCGTTGGCGAAGTCAGATAGTTGCCGATCGTCTCTTTCGGCAAGGCGCTGTCCTGACTCACGGTACTGACATACAGCGGCAAACCGCTATCCGGCGCCGCGTAAACGGTACGGCTCTCGTCGAACATAAAAAACGCAGCCGCTACGATCTCAAGCGTCTTCACCTTCGAGCGTATCTCGATTGCGTCCTTACCGCCGATCTTGCCGCGCGAAACCACCTGAGTCTCGGCATAAGCAGCATCCGGAAACTTACCGTACGAAACCGTGTATGCCAGTTTCTCGCCGATGCGGAAACTGGTAGGAGAAGTGACGACGGTCACTTTCTGCGCGTAACCGCGTTCGAGCACTGCAAAAAAGCACGCGGAAGCTATCACGACCACAGTCACGATCACTCCGATGACTCGCAAACGCGAGTTAAAACCTGTCGTTGGAACGCCTTGATTCATCTATATCTATTCTGTCGCTTCGCGAATGATCGCCTCGACCGCCTCGACGCGGTTTGCGGCTTGAGTGATCGGCCGACCGATCACAACGTAGTCCGAGCCTCCCGCGAGTGCACGGCTAACGGATGTTACACGCTTCTGGTCGTCTGTGGTTGCACTAAACGGCCGAATTCCGGGTGTAACCGTCAAAAATTTTGTATCCGCAACCGCACTTCGTACTGCGGCTACCTCGAGCGGTGATGCGACAACCCCATCGAGCCCCGATTCTGCCGCTAATCTAGCTAATCGGACAACTTGCGCCTCAATATCACTGTCAACACCGATCTCGCTCATCGTCTCGCTATCCGAGCTCGTCAAAACTGTCACGCCGATCATCAAAGGCGGCTCAATCCCCTCTTCCATGCAAACCGCGTCAACCTCTTTGACGGCAGTTCTCATCATTTCGCTGCCACCAGATGCATGCACGTTGAACATCCACACGCCCAGCCTCGCCGCCTCGACCGAGGCTTTGGCGACAGTATTCGGAATATCGTGAAATTTCAGGTCGAGAAAGACCTTCGTTCCAGAAGCCGTCAATTCCCTCACAAACTCCGGCCCGGCGGCCGTAAATAACTGCAATCCAACCTTGAACGCCCCGACTCGCCCGTTCAATTCGCTCACAATAGCCGCAGCTCGGGAGGCCGAATCGACATCGAGTGCCACAATTATCCTGTCTCTGACATTGGTCATCGGAGCGGCGGCGTGAGTAGGGCTTGGCATCATTTAATCGAGATCGAGTGGGTTACGGTAAGGCGTGTCCGAAGTATCGGCACGTTTGAGGGCCTCCTGGAATTTCTCTTCTAGCAAACGCTCTCGATCCTTCATCGAGGACATTTCCTGAGCGAATATCTGTTCGCGATGCTCTGCTTGCTTGCTTAGGTTACCTTTCAGGTCCTCGAATGAGCCGAGAACCTTCTTTTTCTCCTCATGTGCGAGCAAAGCACCGGTGTTCGCGTCCACCGTCAGTGTCGCTTCGCAGCACGGGCATATGATGGAGTAGCGTTCCATAAAGGCCAAATTATACAACATTTGCGACCCAAATGCCGCCTATTTCGAAGCCATTGTAGGTAGCACATCATATGTCCGGTTGAGATAGTAGGTGATATGTCCGCTAAGCGGGCGGCGAGGGTAGAGAATGATGGTATGTGAAACTCTACACCGGGGCCGCAGTGGAGGCGGCGATGAAAAGACAGGAAATAATATTGAGGGCATATGCGGGAAAGCTGACGTGGATCGAGGCGGCAGAGATTCTGGGGATGAGTTGCAGGCATCTTCGGCGTCTTCGGACC
>JANNWQ010000324.1:0-7297 GCA_031408595.1 Acidobacteriota bacterium
GCCGAAATTTCTTCGATTGTAACGCCAAACTGCCTCAGCTTTTCGGGCGAGAGCAGGGCCTGATACTGTTTTACGCCGCCACCGATAGGGATGACTTGAGAAACGCCGGTGATCGTCAATAATCGGGGACGAATTGTCCAGTCCGCTAAGGTTCTTAGCTCCAACGGATCGGTCGTTCCGTCCTTGCTCGACACAGCGATCAGCATGATCTCGCCCATTATCGAGGAGATGGGAGCGAGAAACGGTGATACTCCTTCCGGCAATTGTTCCCGAGCCTCGGTTATTTTTTCCGAAACAAGCTGCCGGTTTCGATAAATATCCGTTCCCCATTCAAACTCGACATATACGATGGACAATCCGACGCCGCTTACCGAGCGAACACGTGACACGCCCGGAACACCGTTCATCACGGTCTCGATTGGATAAGATACCTGTGTCTCGACTTCTTCGGGTGCTAAGCCGTTAGCTTCAGTTAGAACCGTAATTGTCGGTTTATTCAGATCCGGAAAGACATCGACCGGCAGATTGAACGCCACGTAGCTGCCCCAGACAAGCAAAAGGGCGGAGATCGCGACGACGATCAGCCGGTTCTTAAGCGACCATTTGATAATTCCATTGAGCATTTCAATCAGGTTCGAACGGAAATATCTATTTGCTCCACTTTATCTTCCACTCGCTCATCATCTTTATCTCGGCTTCTTGGGCTTTTATTATTTGGCCGGCGAGGGTTTTGATCTCAGCCTTTTCGCTTTTCTGCAACGCTTCTTTGGCCATCGTAACGGCTCCAACATGATGAGGAGTCATCATGTCGATAAATGCGAGGTCAAACTCTTTGTCCTTCGCATTTGTAAGCTTTGCCATATCCATCTTCATGGAATCCATCATTCCCGGCATTTCCATGTTCATGGCCACCGCCTTACCCGCAAACCACTTTTCGCGCCAATCTTTCATCTGGGCGATCTCCTTCTCCTGATCGGCGATGATCTGCGACGCGAACTTCTTGATGTCGGGGTTTTGTGTTTTGCCGTCAACCATCTTCGCCATCTCGACGGCGCCCTTGTGATGGGCTGTCATCGTGTCTATAAACTGTAGGTCGTATGGCTGACTCGCAGCATTAGGCGAGCTTTTCATTGCCGAGTGGTCGATCGACATGTTCGAGTTCATCGGCATAGAGTTGTGATCCATGCCGTTCATATTCATTGATGAATTTGAATTCTTCATCATCGAATTATAATTCATAGAATTGGCGTTTCCGCCCGACTGGCCGCACCCTACCAGGCCGGCGACCGATAAGCCAGATAAGGCCATTAAAAGTAGTGTTTTCATCCTTTCCCCTTTTTCTGACGTTGTTTTAGCCCTCGCTAACGACGATGCTGCCCTTATACATTCCCATTCCGCAGCTGAAATTGATCTGCCCTGACTCGGTCGGCGTAATACTAACGACTACATCTTTGCCGACACGCAGACTCTTACGAATTTTTTGCTTTGGGAAAACGACAACGCTTCCGCAGTTGGAGTCATCGGCACGATTAAAAACCAGATTCAATTTATGTCCTGCTTCCGCGTCGATCGACGACGGCGAAAAACCATTTTTGTCCACTTTGACTTTAACAGTGCGCGTATGGGCCTCGGCTACAGTCGTTTCGAAAACAAAGGCTCCGCCCGCCACGACAACCATTGCCGTTATTACTAGAAATATTTTAAGTTTATTCATTCTCCGTTCTCCCTAATTATCTGTCTTTCTATGATTCTAATTCTCGGTCACTATGAGCTTGCCGCGAAGCATGTCCATGCCACAGGCGAACGCGATCTCGCCGGCTTCGGTCGGCGTGAATTCGACTAGGACAGTTTCTCCGACCGGCAGTTTCTTTCGGATATTTTGCTTGGAAAAGACGACTTCGCCGCCGCAGTTCTCCAAGTCGGCTCGATAGAAAGCTAACCTAACAGGTTGACCTTTGACGACCGAAACGGATGACGGCTCGTAACCGCTCGATGAAAGGGTGATCTTCGTCGCTCCCGCAGGAACGTTCGCGGCCTTCACCTGTTTAGCCGAACCTGCCGGAACATTTACGATGAACGGAACACTAATGATCTTTCCGCCGCGTTGAAACTGCGCCCAGAGCTTGTAGAGCCCGGCACGCGGGAAAGCGGTATGTGCCGAAACTTCATACGCACTCGGTTTGTTAGCATTTTTAGAATCTTTCCCATGCGAATGGCCGTCGGCATTGTGATCTTTTTCTTTCTTATCGCCGTCCATCTTCATCCCGTCCATCTTTTCGCCTTTCGCCATCGGGTGCGCATGGACGAAATCGACGAGGTCTTCACTAATGATGACGAAATGCGCCAGTTCGCCGAGGTAATTCTGAAGGTCGGTCGCCGGTTTCCCAGTAGCGGCGTCGAAGGCTGCGAAGTCGAGGTTCAGTTCCTGTCCCGCTTCGATTTTCGCACTCGGTTTCATCGTCACTTTCAAACCATCTACTGACTTTTCAAGTTTCTCATCCGCAACGAGAGCAACCTTTGCCCTTTCAGTTTCCGCGACCTTGACATCGATCCGTTCAACGACCTGTTTGGCATTAGGCGGAGTGAAGTCCGCATAAAGTTTGAAATCGCCGCCGTTTGGAAAGGTGTGCTGGACTCGGTAAGACCCATCCGCGGATGGCTCGGGGTGCACATGATAAAACTCTGCGAGATCCTTCGACACGATCAGTAAATGCATTGGCTTTTCATGAACGATCTGCAGATCCTTCACGACCGCGCTCTTACTGTCTTTTACGGTGAATACCAGCGTCGCTGGAGCACCGGCCTGAATCTGGCCCGGCTCCGTTTTGAAATCAACCTTAAAGGCCGAATCCGAAACGGTCGTGTTCGCGGAATTCGTTTCGCTGACAACCCTACTCTCGGCATTTGCGTTGTTAACGCCTTGCGAATTTGCCCCGACATTACAGGCCGTTAAAAAAATGTCCAATGTTGAAATTACTAAAACGGTTCCCAAAATAAATATTTTTCTCATTATTCTTTTCTCTCGATTATTTGCCTCGGCTATCACTTCTCTTGATCTATTCACCAACCTGCGTAGTGCGAAGCTGATAAACCCCTTCGATCACAATCCGCTCGCCCTCTTTTAATCCTGATATGATCTCGTAGAAATCCGCACCTTCGGCCCCCAGTGCGATTTGACGCCGCTCGAATGTCTCACCACCGTCGAAGACGAACACAAAAGTCTCGCCTTGCTCGCGAACAACCGCTGATTTCGGAACAGCCAAAACCTTGCGGTCTCCACTTGTGTCGATGGTGATCTCAATAAAATTACCGTCCTTAAGCCGGTTGAATGGATTTTTGACCTCGTAGATGACCGGGAAGGTCCGCGTCTGTTCATTAACGGTTTGTCCGATCGAAACAAGTCTCCCATCACCATCAGCACTACCAATTGTGTAGACCTCGCCAGCTAGTGCCGAAGATGTAAAACTTGCCCTTGAGGATTCTCGAACCGTCGTGAGGTCTTTCTCAAAAACTTGAGCTTCTAAAAGGACGGTGGACAAATTGACTATGTTCAGTAACTCGGCTCCGCTTGCGACCTGTTGGCCGCTCGTAGCTTTGATCTGATCGATTATTCCCGTTATTGGCGATATTAACGGGAAATTACGCGAGGGTTGCCGGACGGTCGGCGAGCGGAAAATCCTCTGCCCGGCCTGGGCCGATTTGATCTGCTCTACCAATAAAACCACTTGTTTATCGGCTGAAGCCACTTCATCTTCGATTACTTTGACGGCGGTCTGGGCTTCTTCCACACGCTTTCGCGGCACTGCCCCGACCTCCAAAAGATTCTGCGACCTTCGAAGCTCACGCTGAGCCTGTGCGAGTCGCGTCCTCGCCTGCTGGGCCGCAGCTCTGCTTTGGGCCTGTTGCGATTGCAGCGAAAGAACTGTATTTCTTAACTCCAGTTTTCGAGCTTCCACTTCCCGCTGCTGTGCCTCGACATCCAATCTCTGCGTCTCAAGCTCTGTCTGTCCAGATACATCCAGTACCTGTTCAACGTATCCGATCTGTTCACCTCGACCGACGGCAGAACCTAGCGATACTGCCTGATTAAGCACGATCCTGCCCGGCACCTGTGCGGTGACAACGCCCTTTGCATCTGGCCGAGCCCGGACCACTCCTGTAGTTTTCAAACCGCTCGTAATTTGCCGAATGTCGATCAACTGCGTCTTTATCCCAAACAAAAGTTGTGATTCTTTCGGCACGTTGATTGTCGCCCCCTTCGGCAAGGCGTTCACCGCCGCCGTTGAAAAGGCGTCGGCTGGAATCGCAGCCGTTTTACGAGTCTGAGAGGGCGGAAGCAGATAAGCCAGCGTTACCGCGCTCAGAAGGAATACCATCAATACAACAGCTCCTATCGGGGCAAAGCGGCGGAAAGAAACATTTCCCTTTCTTTTTAGGGCGAAAAAGAGGATCCCAAGCGAAACTCCCGAGAGCAAGAGAAGGCTCAGAAGGCCGATCCAAAAAGATGTGCGAATCGGTGCTCGTGAGACTGTGACAGGAAAATCCGCTGAAAATGTCCTTTTATCTTCCGTGGTTATCGAGAATACTAATTTGTAATCGCCCGCGCTGTCGAAGCGGTACGAGCCTCGGTACAAACCTCCAGGCTCTTCCGTCGCAGCGATGTCTCCAGCAACTAGGGAACCGTCGGGCCGTGTGATGCTGAACACCACGGCGGCCTTTTCGATCGGCAGCGGTCCTGAACCGAACCCACCCTGAACGTTTTCACTCAAAGCAACAAGTACATGTCCTGTTTCGCCGGATCGCGGATCTCCCGGCAAGCGTTTCATAATGACAGTCAGCTGACCGCTGTCATTTTTCACATTCCGTTCGGAGGTAATGGTTGAGATGGCACCCGACGCTGTTCCGGTGGGAGTTTGTCCGTTAGCCGTAAATGCCGCCGCCAGGCATAACACGACAATACACGCGGCGAGTAAGGGCGATATTCGACCTCGCCTCAACGTCGCACCGCCGAGCCGCCCCCTCAACCCTAAATTTTTGTTTAGCCAATACATCAATGTGTGTGTGCCTTGCCATACAAAGCCTGCATCGACAAAACGTCGATCCTCACCGCGTCCGTGATGGCTTTTGCCAGATCTTCCTTCGCACCGTTTGCCTTGATATCAGCCCCTAGCAGCAGATCGTCATCATGGCCTTTTCCTGCAAACTGGCTGAGAAAACCGGCCGGCACGCCTTCCGCCTTGATCTCTTTAATAGACGGCGACCCGTCCTTGTTTTCATATATAACAACGATCTCCTTGCCGGCCGCTTTTACGATTGTGACCGCTCCGATCTGAGTTTTCGTGCCATTCGCGGTGGAAAACCCTGGATAAGAATGATGATCTTTTTCGGAGACTTTACCGCCCGTATCTTTTTCGATAGACGCGATCTGAGCTGCGGTTAGCTCTTTGTGCATAGCCGTAAATGTCTGTGCGCCCGGAAGTGCCGCCTTGACGGATGCCGGGATCTCATCGGCTTTCGCAGGTGCCGCGGCGTTGTTTGCCGCAGTTGAATTCGCCTGGGCCTTATTGGCCACCGCTGTATTGCCATTAGGGGTCGTACTGCCGGAACAAGCCAGCGATACCAGGCTCGCGGTAATAACAGCTACGAATATGAGTATTTTCATTGTTTCTCCTCTTCTATTTTTACTTTGGTCGTTTTCAACGATCCGAAACGTTCGGTTTTATCCTCGTTGATCGACTTTAGAAATTCTTCCCTACTAAACTGGCTCGGCACTGATCTGGTATCGGGCAGAATTGACGTGGACACGGGCGCGAACGCCGATTGCGGCAACGCTGCACCCACGGCGGCTTCGAGTGCCGTCAAGGTTGTGTAGTATTCTTCCAAAACCCGGTTGTAGTTGGTAACGTTCTCATTCAAACGGCGCTGTTCGTTAACAACCTCAAACACGGAAAACTCGCCCGCGTTGTAGGCTGCCCGGACAGTCTCCAAATTAGCCTCCGCCCTCGGTAAGATTTGAGTTGTGTACAACACCAGCTTTTCCGCCGCAGCCCGATACTGGCCATAGGCAACTGCAACATCACGCCGTATCGTCGCCTCCAGAAATTCCCGTGTCCGAACGGCCTGAATCTGTTCTCCCGCTGCGGAGGCGATGCCCCCCTGATTACGGTTGAAGACCGGAATGTCGATCGAAATGCCAAATGTCAGCTCATTGTCCAGATTGTTAGCAATACCGCCGCCAGCGGATGCTGGCAGATCGGTAAATACTTTGGTGCGTGAAAAGCGCACCGACGGGGTAATATCGGGAGCCGACTCGACCCGAGCCAAGCTAAGCTTGGCTGTTCCGATCCGCTCGCCAATCCGGGCTGCTTGCAAATCGAATCGATCGTTCAAGGCCTTTTCGGTTAGTTCGCTAAGTCCTAGATCCAGACGTGGAGGACGTTCGGACTGAGGTGCTAAACGGAGGGGCTCTGTGACATCAGCTCCTATCAGCGTTCGAATTCTTAGCAGGGCAGTTTCCAACTCGCTTCTAGCTTCAATCCGTTGGATTTTGAGGCGGTCACTTTCGACTTTGACTAAATTCAAATCGAGCGGTGCCACATCCCCCTCAACTAAACGTGCTTCCGTTACCCGAACCAATTCCAAGTCGGCGGCTAGCAGTCGCTCCACCACATCAAGCTGCCGAGCGGCCGCGATGGCCTTTGTATAATCCCGGCGGACCTCGACCGCGATGCTCCGCTCGATAGCCGCGATCTCGGCCCGCACTTGTTGGAGTTCTAGTTCCGCGACGGCCCTTCGTTTTCCACGTTTGCCGCCCAGCTCAAGAGGTTGTGCCAATCCGGCAGAAAAATCATATTCTGCCTCTCCGCCCAAAAAACGTGGGCTGCCGTATTCGCTACTAAAAACCGGGTTTGGCCGCAGTCCTGCTTGAACCAGACGCCCTTCGGCTATCACTAGTCGCTGGCGGGCAGCGAGTAGATCAGTACGTCGGATTCCGGCACTTTCAACGAGCCGCTCGACGCTCATACCATCCTGCCCTATATATGCAAGCGATGGGGCCGGGGTCGGGATGGGTAAGATACTACCTTGCTGGGCTAATACGGAGTCGAGGCTTCCAAAAAGAAGCACGGCTATACCGAGCTTCCTAAAATACTCACCTATGACGCCTGAAATAATCTTTATGCCCATGGAGTGTTCGTAAAAGACGATCTTGTGGTTCTCACGCAGAAAGTGCTTCCTCGTTAACTCCTGGGCCTGCGGCAAAACGCCACACGTAATATACAAGCCCGGAAAGCAAAAA
>JANNWQ010000325.1:0-9155 GCA_031408595.1 Acidobacteriota bacterium
GCGTTTTTAATCGGTTGGAAGATACCGAAGCGGCGTTCCCCGGATTTTAATGCGCTTTATCTGGCAGGAAAGGTTTTGTACGACGGCGACAGTTCGCGGCTCTATCAGAAACTGGTTAAGGGCGAGGAATCTGTGATCCAACTCTTCGGTTTCACCGACGAACGCCGCGGGCCGTCGAGCATCTTTGTCGGAGCCATCCCAAAACCTGACAAAGACCTTAGTAAGATCCGCGAGACAATAATGAACGAGATCCGAGACCTCGCCGCCCACGGCCCGACTGCCGAGGAGATGGAAAAGATCGAGAATCAGCTCATCAACGACTCCGTCCGAATGCGTCAGTCCTCGATGGCCCGTGCGCAGACCATCTCGGAATACGCTCTCTACGATGGTGATCCGAAATTGATAAACACCGATCTCGATGAGCTTTTGTCAATAACCGCCGAACAGATCCGCCACGCTGTGGGCGTGTATCTAAACACGGAAAATCGCTCGCTGCTCGATGTTATACCTCTCGCGACCAGATAATTATTTGTGGAAGTGGAAGCATGCAGAATAGAAAGAGACGAAGGCGTGATGTAACAAAGCCCGAAGAGTCTTGGGAATTTGAATCGCTCAGATTTTATAGAGCTGAGCTAGGTTTTGAGTTCGAATTGCTGAACCAAAGAGTTAGTAGCTTTGTTTGTCGCAAGCGTTCTTACTAGGAGCATTTGCTGTTGCTATCGGGCTTTCTCAAGGAGGGTTTGAGTTTTATTTTGTTCATGTAGTCGCTGGATTCGGGATCTTCATTTCATTCCTTATTTCGTTTGGTATCAAAGCGGCTCGAAGAACAATACACGCTTGGCTACTTCGACAACGGGAGCTCTTAGCAGAAAAAGAGACCGAAGATTTCCGTCGGATGAGAAGTCCAAGGGACGAAGCATGGATAGCGGCCAAGGTTGAATGGGAAAAAACGGCAAAATTGTATCGGCCTACTTTGCCGGGAAAGTGGTTTCGTCAACGATGCTCGCACTGGGCGAACCGGTATGGCAGGGGTTACAGCTTGATTGCAAGGGCGGCGTCTTTCTTTAAATTTATCGAAGTGGTCGAAAAAAGGAAGGATATTGGGCCTCGATATCGACATCTACGGAGGTTTGGCATGCATATGAAAAGCTTGTGGTTTCCTACTGCTTTGCCTTTCGTTACTATAACGATGTGGGTATTGCTCATTACCCTATACTGGACGTTTCCGCCGACAGGGCCAAAGCCTTAAGAAAAGCTCTAAGCGTTATTACCTTAAATACAATAAATACAATGGGTCAAATTCAATCTATTTCTCCGCCCCAGCCGCTCGCTCCTGTTACGTTTGAGATACCGCGGCCATATGAGACAAAGCTCTCGAACGGGCTACGTGTAATTATTTTTGAGAATGACCGTCTGCCGCTCGTGAGTTATCGGCTTGCGTTCGATCGCGGCGATATTAACGATCCGGCGGGCTGGACGGGGCTTGCGTCGGCGGTCACCTCCATGATGACCGAGGGAACTGAGAACTACACGAGCCTGCAGTTTGCCGAAAAGATCGAGCGGCTCGGCGCTGGAATTGGGGCAAGCTCGTCGGATGATTTTACGATCGTTTCGGCTTCGTCGCTGTCGCTATATAGCTCTGAGATTCTTGGAATGCTCGCCGAGGTTGTGCTGCGTCCGGCGTTTGCTGAGGACGAGCTTGATCTTTATCGACGCAACACCGTCGAGAATCTCAAATTCCAACGCTCTCAGCCGCCATTCCTGGCCAATGAGCAAGCAGGGCGTCTCATCTACGGCGATCATCCGTATGCGATGATCTCGCCAAAGGCTGCTGATATCGAGCGGCTAGACCGCGATGCCTTGGTTAAGGCCCATAAACATAGCTTTGTGCCGAACAACTCGATGTTCATTGCAGTCGGTGATGTTAATCGCGATGAACTTGTCGCCGAGTTGGAACAGCAGTTTAAGGATTGGACGGCGGGCGAGATCACGAAAAGCGAGTTTGCGGCATTGCCGGAGCGTTCGGCTCGAACTCTCACCATCGTTGATCGACCAGGCTCGGCTCAGTCTAACATCGTCATAACAAACCGGGCGATCGACCGCAGCGATCCGGATTATTTTCCTGTCATCGTGATGAATCAGATCCTCGGGGCTGGTGCGTCGTCGCGTGTCTTTATGAATCTGCGCGAAGAAAAAGGCTACACATATGGAGCCTACACGCGGCTCAACACAAAGCGGCTCGCAGGAGATATCGAAGCGACCGCCGAGGTTCGAAACGACGTTACGGGAGATTCGCTCAAGGAGTTTTTCTACGAACTCGAGAGAATTCGCACCGACAAGGTCGCCGGCGAAGAGCTCGCCGACGCCAAGAGCTTTCTCACGGGAGTTTTTCCGATCCGCGCCGAAACGCAGGAAGGCTTGACCAACCTCATCGTAAATCAGCATCTTTATGGCCTCCCCGATGATTATCTACAGACCTATCGAGCGCGTATCGACGCCGTGACAGTCGACGATGTCCAGCGAGTCGCTCAAGCGTATATTCGCCCTGACGAAATGGCGATAGTTATTGTTGGCGATGCAGGAGAAGTGTTACCGCAGGCGGAAAGCTACGCAAGCTCGGTCGAGATCTTCGATACAGAAGGGAATCAGAAATAAGATTTTGCTCGCGAAAAACGCGAAACACACGAAAAGAAGAATTTCTTTTTTTCCCACGTTTCGCGTTTTTCGCGGGCAAATTTCTTAACCGTGTTGCTGCTCGAACTGGATGATCGCGAAATCGGCACCAGATGGGTCGGCGACCATTGCCATACGGCCTACGCCGGGTGCGTCGAACGCGGGCACTCGGATGCTACCGCCGTTTCCGATTATCTTAACTAGAGTTTCGTCCGCACTATCGACAGCGATGTAATTCGCCCAGTGCGACGGAGCACCGCCCCAATCGTCGCCTTCCATCGGCATCATTCCACCATAGGCCGTGCCGTTATGAACGATTTCTTTGTAGTCCATTGGTGAGATCTTTGTTTGCGGCAGTTCCCAGCCAAATAACTCAGTGTAAAAACCCATCGCCGCCGAAAGGTCCTTTGTTCTTAATTCACGCCAGCAGATATCACCTGCCTTTGGCATTTCAAAATCAGCCATTGTGCCCTCCCTCTGCCATCTTAAATATAGAAAACATCGCGCCTGACGGATCTGCGATGATCGCAAAGCGTCCGGTGTTCGGTATGTCCGACGGCTCTTTGATCACCCTGCCGGCGAGATCAACGGCTCGTTTTGCATTCTCGTCGACATCATCAACCGCGATGTAGGTCAAGAAATGCGGTGGTGGAGGTGGCTGGTCGGGCCCACACATTTCAGGCGAGATCTGATATATCCCGCCGACCGGATAGTCGCCGCCGCCCGTCGAAAATTCGTGATATGCGAAGCCGTCCGTCACGGCATTGCTTTCCTGAAATGTCCATCCAAAAACGTTCGTATAAAACTCCTTCGCCTTTGCCGAGTCGTTGGTCGCGATCTCGGTCCAGCAAAATTCACCGTGGCCCGGCCCGGCAAATCCACTTGCTTCTTGTGACATGGTCTTATGCTCCTTAGTTAGATTGAGAAAAGTATTCTGTGCGAATACCATTCTTTACGCAAGGCGCGGGAGTTTGTTCACAAAAATTGGGTTTTGAGTTGTGATGTGGGAGATTTTCACGCGTTAATGGAGGATAAGCGGGTAGGTCACAACTCAAAACTCTTGTAATGCAGCTATTAGCTCGCACGTCGGATCGGTTCAACGTTCGTTCGCTGCAAATTTTGTAAATGCTCGATCAGATCAGACGCGGCACGCTTCGAAAGCTCCTCGATTCGGCAGTGCATCACATTCATACATTCCCGAGCAGCGTCGATATTCGATTCGCGGCCGATCGCACGGATCATGCCAAGCTGCTTGGCCGTGATCATATCGCCGAGGCTTTTTGCGATCGGATCGGAATTGATAGGAGCCACCGTCATCTGCGGCGGTTGTTCGTCCTGCACGATCTCGTCAAACTCCTTCTTATATAGCTCACGCGCAATGCCAAATTTTACGGCGGCACGTTTCAGAGCATCGTGCTCGGCTTTCTTGATGCCGGTTTCGCTTGCCGTCTTGCCAGTGCCCACGCCTTCGCGAGTGACGCCGTCGATCGTGATCGCAACCGTCACGGTAACGATATCGCCGATCGGGCGAATGTCCTTTACGGTGTGTCCCCAGTTTGGTGCGTGTTCATCGAGAATGTCGGCGACCGTGTGCCACTCGACGTATTCGACCATGTGGACGACCCCGTTTCGATCGCGGCGGCCGGCTCGTTGGCGGATCAGATTTGGGTCAACTGTCCGACGCAGTTCGCGAAGCGTACCCGAGAAATTTAGTACGTTATTAGAGATCTCTGTTCCACGGAACAGTGCCGGTGTCGTCGATTCAAGCGTTTCGTTATTCGTTGTGCGTTTCATTTCCTTAGCTCCTATCGTGTGTTTGAGACCGCTTTGAATCCTGCATTTATTACGTCGACATGTCTGAAGTGCCGATAAACAGTAAGGCAAAGCGTGTCCTGTACGCCGCGGGCCAGACATCCGCGACTCAGATTTAGTTTGTCAAAGCAGTTACAAGTAACGTCTAGACCGTTGCAACTATGAGACAGTGTATCAGAAGAATTTTTGTGTTGCAAGTATGAAATTTGGTGTTGCAATTAAAAAAAGCTTGTGTTATGTTTTATCTGTGAAATCGTAAGTGCATCTGTGACACTTAATATTCATGGAGGAAAGAGAAGATTATGGGATTCAAAAATGAAAGTATGATTAACACCGCCGATCTCGGAAAAGCTATCAAGCGACGCCGCGAGGAGCTCAAGCTAAGTCTGCGTGACGTAGCGGACATTGTCGACGTTTCAGCATCGACGCTGTCGCGTATCGAGAATGGAACGGGCCGCCCTGACGCCGATAATATTGCACGTCTGTCGCAATGGTTGAATATGCCGGTCGATCGTCTTTTCCGCCAGCGGTCTTCCGATATCGAGCCGGTCATCTATTATCCGCACGAAGCTACACCTGACATTATCGAAGCTCATTTGCGGGCCGATAAGGATCTCACGCCGGAGACCGCCAAGGCTCTCGCAGAACTATTTCGCGTAGCTTATAAGCAGTTCAGCACGCCGGTAAAAGTAAAGTAAGATTTTTTAACGAGGATCAGAGATACACGAAACACGAATATGAGACACGAGGCAGAAACGAATACTTTGGGAACGCTCAGCCAGTTTGGCATCGACACGGCGTTTGTGCTCTTTTTTCTGGCGTTGGAATACGGACGTGCCGTCCGGGCATTTTCCATCGACGGCATTCTGATGGCGGTAACCATGGTAATGGTTCTCGTGCTCCCGTATTTTCTGCCATCGAACTGGAATGCCACGACGTTCATGAGCTGGCTAACGGTTCGAAGCGGCGTCGTCCTCGGTGGCCTCGTATTCGGAGGCATTTTTAGCTACAGCCTCGGCACCGTAATTCCTGTCTCGTTAAAATTCATGCCAATGACGTTTCTGATCCTTGCGTCGATGATTAGCTGCTACATCCAGTTCTATGGCCTGATGCGACTCCGCTTGGCCAGATAGGCAAAAGGCGTCAAGCGAGAGAGAAAAAAGATCCGCACACGTTCGGGAACGTGCGCGGATCTTTTTATTCGGTTGGTAGTGAACGGAGAAGATCGGCTAGATCTATCTTATCCATCGTTTTATTAGCAATGTCGATCAGAGCGGCGTAGAGTTTTCGCTCCGGGTCGAGAACAACAAAGCCATTGAAATCGAGAAACACGAGAGCGGCAACCAATGCGGTTCTCTTGTTTCCATCAAGAAAAGGCGGATTTTCTGCAATATGAAATGCGTACGCCGCGGCCATCTCAAAGAGATCTTGATGGAGATATTCTCCACCGAAGCTGGCCTGTGGTGTCATTACGGCGGATTCTAGCAACGATTGGTCTCGTATGCCGTGAATCCCACCGTACGCATCTAGTTGGTCAGCATGAATTTCCAGAACTTCGGCGACTGTAAGGAAAATAGGTTCAATCACTGAGCCAATTTACGGAGCGTTTCGTCGTGATTTTTCATCACACGCTTTACTGCGGATTTTAGCCGCGTTTCACGCTCTTCTTTCGAAATTGGTTCAATGATCAGGCGGTCGCCGTCGGTCCTGACATTTAGAGGTGTATCCCGCTCGATCCGCAAAAGATCGAGAATAGGCTTTTCGATAATGATACCGAGACTGTTTCCTATTGCTACGAGATTCTTCGTCATAATAACGACGTAATAACGGCGAAGCGTTGTTGTCAATACTTTTGTAGGTTATCAAACCGTCGCCATTGCGGCCGAATCTTCTCGCGTGAGTTCGTGTATTTTCGTTACTTGGCCGACCAATTCCAGATATTGGCTCGGCGTTAGTGCCTGTGCACCGTCGCACATTGCCTCTTCCGGTTTTGGATGAACCTCGATTATTAGGCCGTCCGCTCCGACCGCGACCCCGGCTCTTGCGAGAGGCGTGACCATGTAATTGTGTCCTGTACCGTGTGACGGGTCCACGATTATCGGCAGATGCGTCAGGCGATGAACGGCCGGGATGATCGAAAGGTCGATGGTGTTGCGGGCGTGGTTGGCGAAGGTGCGGATGCCGCGTTCGCAGAGGATGACGTCGTAGTTGCCCTCGGACATGATGTACTCAGCCGCGAGTAGGAGTTCATCGAGAGTTGCGGATAAGCCGCGTTTTAGCAGGACGGGTTTGCGTGTCTTTCCGGCGTAGCGAAGCAGCGAAAAATTCTGCATATTTCGCGCTCCGATCTGAATACAATCGCCGTATTCGACCACTGCGTCAACTCCGTGCTCGTCCATCGCCTCGGTCACGATATTGAGGCCGAACTGATCGCGCACCTCGGCCAGCATTTTCAAACCTTCAACACCCAAACCCTGAAACGCATAAGGTGAAGTACGCGGCTTGAATGCACCGCCGCGGAAGAATTTCGCACCGCTAGCTGCAACCGTTTCAGCCGCCGCGAAGACCTGTTCGTGTTTCTCAAGAGCGCATGGTCCGGCGATTATGGCGAGTTCGTCACCGCCGATCGTGGCATTTCCGATCTTAACGATCGATTTTTCAGGACGCAGATCTTTTGAGATGAGCTTGTACGGCTGCGTCACACGGATCGCCTGAGCAACGCCAGGCAAATTCTCAAAATGCGTCGGGTCAATCGACCCTGGATTGCCTGTGATACCAATCGCGGTGCGATTTTCGCCAGGCATTGCGTGCCCGCGATAGCCTAGCGCGTCGATCTTTTCTAGTACTTTTTCTATATCCTCAGCTCGAGCGTCGGACGTCATTACAATAAGCATATATAAAGCAAATATTAGGCCGTGAGCCAAAGTTACAACTCTAAGTTTCGATGCCGTGTTTTGCAAACGGCGGTAATAATGCACGAACAAACGAATCGACCGCTGCGACCGCATTTTCCGGCCGTTTCTCGATCTCGGCAACGATTGCCGAGCCGACGACAGCCGCGTCGGCGTATCGCCAGACATCGGTGATCTGTTCTCGTGTCGAAATGCCAAATCCCAATGCGATTGGCAAATCTGTGAACTTTCGTGCCCGGTTCACTAATAATTCAGCGGCATCGCTCGTCGATTCTCTCGCACCGGTTACTCCGGCCCGCGAGACGGCGTAAATGAATCCGCGACCGTTCGAGCAGATCGTCGCAAGCCTTTCGTCAGTTGTCGTCGGGGCGATTAGCGAGATAAGATCAAGGTCGTGCTCAGCAAAACTCGTCGATAGTGCAGTTGCCTCATCTTCGATGACATCGGTAAAAAGTACGCCATCAATGCCCGTCTTTTGTGCTTCCTCGCCAAAACGTTCTGCACCAAATCGCAGCACAGGATTGAGGTAGCTAAATAAAATCAAAGGAACTTCCGATTTCTTCCGAAACTCGGTTGCTAGATCAAGCACATCTCGCAAGGTCGTACCGCCTTCCAATGCTCTCTGCGAAGAACGCTGTATCGTCGGCCCGTCTGCCATTGGATCGCTAAACGGAATACCAAGTTCGATCACGTCGGCGCCGAGTTCGGCGAGTTTCAGAATGATCGAAAGGGAAGTCGCAAGGTCCGGATCGCCGGCGGTGACGAAAGGGATAAAACCTTTCCGTCCGTCTCGATGCATCGTTTCAAATCGCTCGGCGATGCGGCTCATACTATTTCCTCCGCAAACTCCGCTCGAACGGTTTGTACATCCTTGTCCCCTCGACCGGAGAGGTTGACTATCATTATCACTTCTTTACCAAGCTCCGGAGCGATCTTGAACGCGTGGGCGATGGCGTGCGACGACTCAAGAGCGGGAATTATGCCTTCGGTTTCGGAAAGTGTTTTGAATCCCGCGAGTGCGTCCTCGTCGGAACAGGATACATATTCGACGCGATCAATGTCATGTAAAAATGCATGCTCCGGCCCGATCGACGCGTAATCTAGGCCCGCCGAAACAGAATGCGTCAAAGCGATCTGCCCGTCTTCGTCCTGCAGAAGATAGCTTTTGGTTCCCTGAAGCACGCCGACCGAACCGCCGTCCATAAACCTCGACGCGTGTTCGCCGAGTTCGCTACTGCGTCCACCAGCTTCGACGCCGATCATTCGTACATCGTCTTTCAAAAATGGATGAAACAGTCCAATAGAATTCGAGCCGCCGCCAACGCATGCAACCAAAACGTCGGGTAATCTTTCTTCTTTTTCCAATATCTGCTCACGTGCCTCGCGGCCGATGATGCTCTGAAATTCGCGAACCATAAGCGGATAAGGATGTGGCCCTAGAGCCGAGCCCAACAAATAGTAGGTCGTATCAACATTCGTCACCCAATCGCGAAGAGCCTCGTTGATCGCATCTTTCAGAGTCCGTGAACCCGAATCAACGCCCCGAACCTCAGCCCCCAATAAACGCATCCGAAACACATTCAGCTCCTGCCGCCGCATGTCCTCTGTGCCCATATAGACGACACATTCCAGGCCAAATAACGCACACACTGTTGCTGTGGCAACACCATGCTGTCCGGCACCGGTCTCGGCAATTATTCGACGCTTGCCCATTCGTCGAGCGAGCAATATCTGGCCGATGCAGTTGTTGATCTTGTG
>JANNWQ010000326.1:0-5963 GCA_031408595.1 Acidobacteriota bacterium
CGCGAACAGGCTGACGAATTCTCATACAATTCGCATCGCAAAGCCCTCGCCGCGATCGCCGAGGGCAGATTCGCCGACGAGATCGTGCCGATGAATGTGTTTGTCGATGAGATCGACGAAAGCGGTTGCGTTCGTCGCAAAGAGATCGCCTTCGCTCAGGACGAAGGCCCGCGTGCGGATACTTCGGTCGAAGGTTTGGCGAAACTGCGAGCAGTGTTTCACGTGAACGGAACGGTGACCGCAGGAAACGCTTCACAGATGTCTGATGGAGCGGCCGCGGCCGTCGTGATGTCCGCTGACAAAGCGTCCGAACTCGGCATCAAGCCGCTCGCGAGATTCATCTCGTTCGCCACTGCCGGCTGCCTGCCCGAAGAAATGGGAATCGGCCCGGTCTACGCGATCCCGAAGGCCCTGAAAATGGCTGGTCTGACTCTCGATCAGATCGACGTCATCGAGCTTAACGAAGCATTCGCTGCTCAAGGCTTATCAGTAATGAAGGTCCTCGAAATGGACCCGTCGAAGGTAAACGTCAACGGCGGAGCGGTCGCACTCGGCCATCCGCTTGGCTGCACCGGAGCAAAGCTGACGGCAACCGTTCTTCAGGAACTAAAACGCACAGGCAAACGCTACGGCATGGTAACAATGTGCGTCGGCGGCGGCATGGGTGCAGCCGGTATTTTCGAAAGATTGGACTAAGGATTTTAACGCGGAGATCGCAGAGAACGCGGAGGAAGTCAGGAAGAAAAAAGCGGAGAGTTATTATCTCTGCGAACACCGCGGCCTCTGCGTTCAAAAATGATTAGGAGCAGAACATGGAACCACAAATGGAAAAAGAATATGTAAAAGGCGGCGAGTTTTTGATCGCTGATTCGACAACGGCCGAGATGTTTACGCCCGAGGATTTTACCGACGAGCATCGGATGATCGGCGAGACTTGCAAAGAGTACATCGATAACGAGGTCGTGCCTAATCTGGAGGCTCTTGAGAGCCACGCTTGGGAGATCGCCCGCGATCTGCTAAAAAAAGCCGGCGATCTCGGACTTATGGGGGCTACCATTCCTGAGGAATATGGCGGGATGGCACTCGATCAGACGTCGGGTTGCATCATTGCCGAGATGGTGGGGCGGGGCAGCGGGTTTGGTTCGACTTATGGCGCTCAGACCTCGATCGGCCTGCTTCCAATTCTTTACTGGGGCAGCGAAGAACTTAAAAAGCAGTGGATACCGGGCATTATCTCGGGCGAGATCGTCTCGGCATATTGTCTGACTGAATCCAGTTCAGGTTCCGACGCGCTCGGAGCAAAATGTGTCGCCAAGCTCAGTGAAGACGGCCAGACATGGACGCTCAACGGCGAGAAGATGTGGATCACGAACGGCGGTTTTGCCGATGTGTATCTCGTCTTCGCAAAGGTCGATGGCGAGAAAGAAAAATTCTCGTGCTTCCTTGTTCCGCGTAGCGACAACTGCCGTCCGGGCGGCGAAGAGCATAAGCTCGGTATCAAATCATCCTCCACTACGGCGGTCATCCTGTCTGATGCCAAGATCCCTGTCGGCAACCTCATCGGCAATGTCGGCGACGGTGCAAAGATCGCGTTTAACGTCCTTAACGTCGGCCGGTTCAAACTCGGAGCGTCGGTTACGGGCGGAGCAAAGCTCGCGATTCATGAGGCCGTGAGATATGCCAATGAGCGGCATCAGTTCAACAAGCCCATCTCGTCGTTTGGTGCGATCAAACACAAGCTCGCCGAAATGGCGATCCGCACTTGGGTAGCCGAGTCGATCACATACCGTACGGTAGGCATGATCGATTCGCTGATCGGTGACGGAGCTGATAACGCGACCAAATTGCAGTCGATCGAAGAGTACGCGGTCGAGTCGTCTATCAACAAGGTCGCGTGTAGCGAGTCGCTCGATTATGTTGTCGACGAGATGGTCCAGATCTATGGCGGCTATGGCTATTCGGCCGACTATCCGGCGGAAAAGGCGTATCGCGACAGCCGCATCAATCGTATTTTCGAGGGCACCAATGAGATCAACCGGATGCTCATTCCCGGCCAATTGATGAAACGTGCGATGAAAGGCAAGCTTGGTCTGCTGCAAGCCGCAAAGGCATTGCAGGACGAGATTCTCAATCCACAGATGTCGTTCGATGAAGACACCTCGTTACTGGCGGCGGAAACGAAACTCGCTCAAAACGCGAAGAAAACTGCGCTCATGGTTCTCGGCACCGCGGCTCAAAAATATATGATGGGCCTCAGCGAACAGCAGGAAGTGCTCATCAATTGCGCCGATATCATCATGGACGCGTACCAGATGGAGACTGCGATCCTGCGTGCCAAGAAGTTTGCCGACAAGAACGGCGACGAGGCCGCCGGACGCTACATCGACATGGCATCGGTCTTTTGCAATGATGCGATCCAACGTGTCGAGGCGAAGGCAAAGAACACCATCGCGGCTATCGCAGAAGGCGACGAAGGCCGTACACTACTCGTTGCGCTGAAGCGATTCACAAAGAATAACGCGCCTATAAACACGATTGCGGCCCGGCAGCGTATTGCCGATACGATGATCTCGGCGAATACTTACGTTTTCTAAGGACGTGAAAAAAGTCTTGACATAGGGTACTCCGTTCTTTTGTTCGGCCTCGCCCGATTGTCAATAATACTCCATCCAGATGGTTGAGGACGAGTACGGAAAACGGCTGATCCGAATTACCGGATCAGCCGTTATTTTCGCCAAAAAAATTGCGGGCTAGTATCTGCGGTTATTTCTCGACTTTTGGATTGCGGTAACTATCGCACCACCGCCTAGGCCGGCCGCACCGCCGATCAGGGCGCCTTTCTTGCCTCCGATCAAAGCACCTAGCAATGCACCGCCGCCGGTTCCGATCGCTAGGTTAAACGCTGTGCGATTGCGTTGATAGACGTTCGGTCGCCGATAGCCGTCGTCGTAGTAGCCGTCGTTATACGAACGTGTCTCATAGGTGCGAGCGTTGCGCGAATTACCGCGGTAGTTGTTTCTGACGTTACGCGAATTGCCGCGATATTCGCCGTTATTCTTGGGTGCGCAGTATCGACTGGTTTGGGCCGACGCGGCGATCGGCGCCATGATTGCCAACATCGAAAGTATCAGGAATGCTGTGATCTGCTTTTTCATTTTTGGTACTTCTCCTACTTGTAATTGTCAGTATGACGCAAAATACATCGCAATCGGCGTGCCAAAAAGCAGTAAATGGTGCAGACACGGTGTTTAGGGGGGATTTGTCCGGCTTTTGTTACCACTTCAGCGATACCAAATAGTTACCTAGGAGAACCTTTTCGTGCGCATAGCCGCGTGAACCGAACTTGCTTCGATCAATAGACTCTACACAATGAACCCGGGGCGAGACTGGAGTTCTTTTACTTCGTAGACTACGGCGACTTTGTCGATGGCGACGTAGGCGACCTTGTCGTCTTCGTCACGTAGGTAGAGCACGCCGTTTTTGACATCGATCACGTCGCCGCGAAACGTGGCGTTGGTGCCGCAGGTGATGTCGATCTTTTTGCCCATCAATTGTTTGAGTAGTTCTTCCATGTTGTTAGATCCTTGAACTTAGTTGTGCGAAGCGGCCCGCGGATGCCCACTTGCTCTGAGGCGTCGTGGCGGCGGCTGTGGCGGCACCAGCTTTTGGTTTTGAGAATGAGAGTGCAGCAGCGATGATGGCCATGTCGCGAGTCGTCTCGTCCGATGTGGCAGCGGGCTTTCGCTCGTTAAATCTTGGGATGAACCCTGTGTCGAGCTTGCCGTCGATAAACTCCGCGTCGTCCATTACCTCCCGGAAGAAAGACAGCGTTGTCTTGATACCGCCGACCTCATATTCCATCAGAGCACGCCGCATACGGTCAACCGCCTCGGCACGGTCACGGCCATGCACGGCAAGCTTTGAGATCATCGGATCGTAAAAGATCGTCACCTCACCGCCCTCATACACGCCGCCGTCATCACGCACGCCCGGGCCCTGAGGCACTCGGAGCCGCGTGATCTTGCCCGGACAGGGCAGGAAATTGTTGTCAGGATCTTCGGCATAGACACGGCACTCGATAGCGTGTCCTGTTATGGTTATATCTTCCTGTTTGAAGGAAAGCTCGTTGCCCCACGCGACGTTGATCTGCTCCCGAACGAGATCGATCCCCGTCACAAGCTCCGTCACCGGATGCTCGACCTGAAGGCGTGTATTCATCTCAAGAAAGTAGAAAGAGCGGTCGAGATCGGACACGAGAAACTCGACAGTTCCGGCACCAACGTAGTTGACCGCCTTTGCCACCTTGACCGCACATTCGCCCATTTCCTTTCGCAGCTCGGCCGAGTTGATAGGCGACGGAGCTTCCTCGATCACCTTCTGATGGCGACGTTGGATCGAGCATTCACGCTCGCCCAGATAGACGTGATTGCCGTGCGTATCCGAAAAAATCTGGATCTCGATATGACGCGGAGCAACCACGGCCTTCTCTACATAAACGGCATCATCGCCAAAGCCGGCGAGAGCCTCGGACTGAGCACCTTCGAGAGCCGATTTGAGCTCTGATTCGTCAAAGACGAGCCGCATGCCTTTGCCACCGCCGCCCGCCGACGCCTTGAGCATCACCGGATATCCGACCTCGGCGGATACCGTCTTCGCCTCCTCAAACGAACGCAGCGGCTCGGTCGTCCCTGGCACGATCGGCACTTTGGCTTCAATCGCGATCTTGCGGGCCGACATCTTGCCGCCCAAACCTTCCATCGCCTCAGGCGGCGGGCCGATGAATGTGATACCTGATTTCGTCACTTCACGCACGAACTCGGCGTTCTCAGACAGAAATCCATAGCCCGGATGGATCGCCTCGGCACCGGCAGCCTTTGCCACCTCGATGATCTTTTCCCAACGGAGGTAGCTTTCGTTCGAGGGCGAGGACCCGATATGATAAGCCTCATCCGCCATCCGCACATGCAGTGCGTCCCGGTCAGCGTCAGAATAAACCGCGATCGTGCCGATCTTCATCTCCCGACACGCCCGCATCACCCGACACGCGATCTCGCCACGATTTGCAATGAGTATCTTCTTGAACATGTTGATGAAGTGAGCTGTGAGCGATCAGCTTTCAGCGGTCATTTCTGACCTTTGTGATCAGCGACGCGAGCATCCGCTTAACCTCGATCACTTTACTTTCTAATTCTGCATGATCCGATTCGTTCAGCAAATCCAGGTCTTTTGAAAGGAGCAAATGGTGTTCGCATTCGCTGGCTGAGCCGAAAGCAATTTGCAGATATTTGCCGAAGTCAGCACTAGAGGCCTTTCCGCAACCTTCAGCTATGTTGGCCGGAATCAACGAGGCGGCCCGCCTTAGCTGGCTCGTAAAGCTATACAGCTCTTCCCTAGGAACCGTTTTGGTCTTCCTGTAGGTCTCCAGGGTCAGAGCGTGAGCCTTTTCCCAAACCAAAAGATCGCGAAAGTTCTTCGTCCTGATTGCTGACTGCTGATCGCTGACAGCTGCCCCCTATTCCACTATTGAATTGTACTGGTTCTTTGTATCGAACCGTATTCCGACCTTTGCTCCCGGAACGTAATCCCCCGGCCTCAGCTTCTGCTCAGTGGTCAATACGTCGGCGGACTCAAAATCCACGCCGTTCAGCGTGTAGACAAAAACTACCAGCTCGCGTCCGTCGCTATCTATCTTGGTATCAACGATCGTCCCGTCGGTTATGCGGCCGTTCTCAAGCAAGAACCGCCGTCGAGCGTCCGGATCGAATGCCTTTCGCCGCAATATTTTGTCGATCAGGCCCATTTAGTCCAATTCGAGCGGCGGGTTCCCGTATCTCTCGCGAAGGTTGTTTGCAGCAGCAAGCACAGTGGGCCGCTTGATTATCCTTGCCTCGATCGGCCGCTTGCCCGGTATATCGATCATAATGAGACCCAGCAGAATGGTCAAAATTCCCTGCCCCGGCACA
>JANNWQ010000327.1:0-2210 GCA_031408595.1 Acidobacteriota bacterium
AGTCGGTTTAACACAAGAGCAGCGGACGAAAAGCCGCCCTTCTGGTGGCTGCGGTGGGTGCCGACGGTCGTCTTCTCGGTCCTCGTCCTATATTTTCTGTATGTCGTCGGCAGCGTGGCGATCGTGCCTGTGCTGGCGTCGGTGGCACTGGCCTATCTACTGAATCCGATAGTTCAGTACGGTGAGAAACGCGGGCTAGTCCGGTCCGTATCTGCGGCTGCCGCCATTTTACTGGTCTCGCTGGTAATGGCGACATTTCTCGCGTATGTCGTACCTGAACTATGGGCGGAAAGCTCGAAAGCGGGTGCAAAGATCGCGTCGAACTTCACGCCCGAGAATGCGGCACAACAGCGTGCTCTACTAAAACGGTTCTCGCCTGCCCTCGAACGTATGGCGGGCGATCGGATCGAAAAGTTCTTAAGCGATCCCGTCGTCGTCATCGAAAAGGCGACATCGACAACGACGACCACACCCGCAGGCACGGCGGTCACGACCGGCGGTGACTCGATCATCTGGACGACGATATCATCGTCGCTTGATCTGATGCTGATCCCGTTTTTTGTTTTCTATATTCTGGTCGATTTTGGGAAATGGCGGGATTCGCTCGAGGATCTCATCCCGCCCCGCTTTCGCGAGCCCTTTAGCCGTTTGTTTGACGAATCGGGCCGTATCCTCGAAACGTTCGTGCGTGGCCAACTGCTAATTGGCCTTATAATGGCTGTGTTATATGGCATCGGGTTTTGGTTCCTGGGTTTACCAGCATGGGCAGGACTTGCGCTGATTGCGGGGTTGTTGAATATTATACCGTACTTCGGCACGCTGTTCGGCGTAGTCCTCGCGAGTGGATTTACGATAGCAAATGGCGGTGGTGTGTGGGATGTGGCGGCCGTTTGGGCGGTTTTCGTGGCTGTTCAGACAATTGAAGGATATGTCTTAACGCCAAAAATAATCGGCGGACGGCTAAATCTTCATCCGATGGCCGTTTTCCTGAGCCTGCTGATCGGTGGGAAACTCTTCGGATTGCTCGGCATAATTCTGGCGATTCCGGCGATAGCAATCGGCAAGGTCTTTTTCAAATTTCTCCGCGAACTCTATATGGCATCGCATTTTTACCATGCGGGCGACCTTCACCCGATGGATGTGCCCAGCGAAAATATCGAAGAACGCATCGCCGATGCGGCCGATGCGGTGCTGGCCGAACAAGAGGGTAAGGACGGCGACGAATCCCCGGGCGAACCGGCAGGCTCTGAGCGATCCTAGAAAGAGCGGTAAGATGATACGAGACACTTTTAACGATGAGAGTCTTGTCACCCCAGTTTGAAGACTAAATATACCGTTCGATGCGTCTCACTCCGCGGCGAAGAAACTAGTGGATCGCATCTGGACGATGTCTCCATGCGGAACGCAGGACGAAAAAGTGGATGCATCGTGATGACGACTTCGGAGCAAGGCTGGACCTCGATCACGGGAGATACGCAACATGAAAGTTTTTTTGAAGTTTTTTACAGTCGGATATGTCAGCGTCATCGGGTTGTTTTATCTTTGCGGGATAGCACTGATCGTCTTTGCATCGATCGAATTGTGGCACGGCGTAAATCCTCTTTCCGCCGTGACGCTGCGGGAAAGGTTCAACGCGGTGCTTGAAAGTATCGGGTTGCTGACGATCGCCGTGGTTGCCATCGAGCTTGGACAAACGATTCTGGAAGAAGAGGTTCAGCGCGAGGTGCTCGTTAGTTCGCCCACGCGCGTCCGTCGATTCCTTTCGCGCTTTATGGTCGTGGTCGTCGTTGCACTTTCTATCGAAACTTTGGTTGCCGTGTTTGTCCTCGTTCACGAGGACCCGTCACGGCTGCCGCAGGCCGCTTCGATCGGTGTCGCGGCCGGCGTCCTCCTCGCCTCGTGGGGTGTCTTCATCAGAATGAATAAGAGCGCCGAGGAACTGGAACCGGAAGCGATGGAGCAAACAAAAAGCGAAGACCGGAATATAAAATAAATAGAAATTTGGAGCTACTAGCACACTTGTTAAGAGGGGGGGGGGGCTCATCAAGTTAGCTGTTTAAGATATGATTAAAGTGACTTTTCTTTACCCGAAAACCGAAGGCAGCACATTTGACTTTGACTATTATTGCAACACGCACGCCGCGTTGTCCCAGGAGAGGCTCGCGCCAGCGTTGAAAGGGTTTTCCGTTGATTACGGCCTGAGCAGCATA
>JANNWQ010000328.1:0-2041 GCA_031408595.1 Acidobacteriota bacterium
GAGGCTGGCGAGCGAGATCTTTAGCGTCTTTGCCGTTTCGTCGATCACGGCGCTACCGCCGTTGACCGAGGTGCCGCCGGATTTATAATCTGCCCCACCGTCGGAGCGGATCGTGATGGTCGCTCCATCACCGCTGACCCAAACGCCGACATAACCAGCCGGAGGCGGCGTGCTAGAACCGCATGCGAGCCCGACGACCATCAAAGCCGCCAGGGAGCAGAGTAGATTGAATTTGTTCGACGAAAATGACTCACGCATTGCGGTTTCTCCTTTTTTACGGAATATTGATAACGAGCTTCAGCAGTTTCCATTCGCCGCCGAGCATTACGTATTCGAAATCAAAACGTACGCCGTATGGCTTGGTCGCGAATTTGCCCGACGCACTTAAAATATCTAGGCCTTTTTCCCTGCGGATCGACGGCGAACGGTCAAACTCAGCGTCCTTGGCCTCAGCTTTTTTAAGGATAGGAACAACCAGCTTCTTTTTGTCCGTGTACGACTTAAAGCCCTCGGCGACCTGATCGGCGGTGTAGGTGTTTTGAAAATTCGCGGACGAATAATCGCGCAGATCGGTAAAATCCCCTGTCTCGACACCGTCGCTAAACTTTTCGATGGTCTCTTTTACAAGACCCTCGACCACGCTGTTTGACGGCACCGAAGCAGAGTCCGATCTCGAATCTGTGGCAGTGTTCGAAGCGGAATTTGACGGCTCTGATTTGCCGAGATTGGCAAGGTCAAATTCTTTGTTACAATTACAGCCAAGAGCGATCGACATTACCACCGCTAGGGCTACACAGCCGCTGACAATGTTGTTGCCGCCAAAAAGTGCCTTCTTTACGAGGTTTTTCATTTTTCAGCCTACTGGGAATTTTCGACCAGCTTGATCAGAGTACGGATCGCGACACCAGACGGCCCTTTTGCCATAAATGGCTTGCCGCTGTCGAGCCATGCCGTCCCGGCGATGTCGAGATGGGCCCATTTGGCCTTATCGACAAATTCCTGGATAAATACCGCTCCCATTATCGTTCCGGCCTTGCCGCGCGGGCCGATATTCTTGATATCGGCGATATCCGAGCGGATATCTTTGCTGTATTCGGCACCGAGCGGCAACTGCCAAAACCCTTCACCGGCGTCCTTGCCGCAGGCGATGATCTCATCGACGAGACCCTGATCGTTGCCCATAATGCCGGTGTTGTGGCCGCCGAGAGCGACGATGACAGCACCTGTGAGCGTTGCCATATCGACAATGCGCGTCGCCCCCTGCTTTTCAGCATAGGCAACGGCATCGGCGAGGATCAGGCGGCCTTCGGCGTCGGTATTGAGGATCTCGATTGACTTGCCGTTCATCGCGTGAACAACGTCGCTCGGCCGCGAAGCCTTGCCATCCGGCATATTCTCGACCGCCGCGACTATGCCGAGAACAGGCACGCTTGGCTTGAGCAGGGCGATCGCACGCATTGCGCCGATGACGGTTCCGCCGCCGGACATGTCGTACTTCATCGCGTCCATGCCTTCGCCGGGTTTTAAGCTTATGCCGCCGGTGTCAAAGGTGATGCCTTTGCCGACAAGAGCGAGAAGCTCGCCCTTCTTACCGGTTGATTTGACCGGCGTATAGCGAAGAACGATCATTTTCGCAGGCTGTTCCGAGCCGATCGATACGCTCATTAGCGAGCCCATGCCCATTTTGGTCATCTGGGCTTCAGTCAGTATCTCGCATTTGAGCCCGAACTCTTTCGCCATCTTCGCGGCACGATTTGCCATTTCGGTCGGCGTGAGGATATTTGGCGGCTCGTTGGCGAGATCGCGTGTGAAATTCATCGAATCGCCTATCGCTTCGCCACGCGCAATGCCGATTTTCATATCGCCCGGCTTCGCACCTTCGATGCAGACAGTCAATGACGTGACGGCCTTGTCGATCTTGTCTTTGGTCTTGTACTTATCGATCTCGAACTGGCTCGTAATAAAGGCCTGAACTGCATTTTGAGCCGTCTCGACCGCGTCGGATTCGCCGCGGGGAAGCAGGGCAAGTTCGTCGCGTTCT
>JANNWQ010000329.1:0-11926 GCA_031408595.1 Acidobacteriota bacterium
CTTGTAAAAGTCGCTACTTGCCCATTGCGGCGGCAGTCTTTTCATCTTCCAATGCCAACTGAATATTGTTTAACGCCCGATGTGCGGCGGCACGGATCCTGTAGAACTCCGGGATCTTGTTGTCCGAGGCGATCGCCAGATTGAGGTCGTCGAGAGCCGCTTTAAAGCTTTTCATTTCCAATTTTACCTTGCCGCGATTTGCGTATGCACGGCCGTGGTCCGGGTTTAGCTCGATAACGCGAGAGAGATCGTCATAGGCCTCCTGCAGGTCGCCGAGCTGATGCCGGGCATTGCCCCGATTATAAAATGCTGACGCATTCTTCGGATCACGCTGGATCGCACGTGTGTAGTCCGCAATGGCTCCATGCGGGTCTTTCATACGCATTTTGACCACGCCACGATTCAAATAAAGAGCGGCCCGGCCCGGAGCTATCTCTATCGCAGTAGTAAAATCGTCGATCGCGCCTTTGTAATCGCCTTTATTTTTACGCGCGTTGCCGCGATTATTGTATGCGTCGATATCGCGGGGATTTAGTTCCAGAACCTTTGTATAATCAGCAATCGCACCATCGAGATCGCCAGCCTCGGCTCTCTCGCTCGCCCGGCTAAAATACTGATCGGCCTCAGACTGGCCAAGTGCGGGCACCGCAGAGAACACGAGCAAACACAGAAAAAGCGGAATTATTCTTTGCATACGGGAGGAATAAAGCCGCATTCACCTGTTGATTTCAGATTTAAGGCGGTTGGAGGTTGACACGGTCTCAAAAAGGAATATGATCGTGGCGTTGTGGCAATCCGATAAATTCGGTGTCGCAGTGATCGAAACGGTGCGGTCCCGCAAACTCACGACGTGCCGTGTGACCCAGGTCACATCTTTTTGATCGACGGTAAATTACAGTGGCCTGAGACACGTTTTGTGGAAGATGCTGGTGATTGATCCTTTATGGGGTCAATTACAGTATTTGTTGGAATTAGCCGAACCATGATCCTAACGGGTCATGAGTGAGGCGGCCGGGTTTCGCTTTAGGTGCGATTCGCCGGTGGTGATGTTAGTCATTCTCTGTTGGTTCCGCGTGGAGCTTGACAGGAGGAGACAACTGAACACAAGGATCACATTTCCCATTGCGTCAGCCGCTCCCAAAGCAGTTTGGCCTCACGATGCAGCAAACCATTTACCGGCACCCGCCGGCAACTCTTCGAGAACATTTGAACCGCCCGACAGCCTCGACAGCGTTTTCAATTCCGTGTCTAACCGGCCACAGAGTTTGAATTTTAAGCTCAGGAGCAATCATTAGCGGTTGCAACTATATTGTGGCTACTTTTTAGGAGAATAGAATAAACAGGAGAAATTGATATGAAAGTTAGAAGATTTTTTATTATCGGAATAATTGCAGCATTGACTGCGATGACATTTGTTTATGGCACTATGGCCGCTGGAGGCATCATGCCGGACTTCGCCACGCTGCCGGCCGGCTGGGTCACAGATCGGTACGAGCCCGCGTCCTTTGCGAACATTGGAGTCTATCAGGGCCACTGGAACGTGCTCGAAATCGGTATCGACGAAACCACCGGTCTCCCAGCTCGGCCTACCGCATATCAGTCTACGTTCTACAACACGCAGGGCAGGAAGTACACTTTCAGTCCGGTGGAAGGACCGGGTTCGGTGCTCTCGGCCGACTTGTACATCCCTGCATCTTGGGGCGACGCCGCTAACGGCAATGTCCGAACGGATATGTGGGGCACCATGGTTGACAGCGACTCCGCGATCAGTGCCTATTCGATCATCGGATTTACAAACTACGGTGGTGTCCCCCGCCTTCGAGTTTTTGACGGCGATATCGGCTGGGTCGATCTGGGCACCGCGATCACCTATGACACGTGGACCAATTTCGCCATAAAACTCCTCCCCAATACATCCATCGAATACTACGTTAATGGCGTTTTGGTCTATACTGATTCCGCCACAGGCAGTTCCGTGGCCTTCAAGGAAGTCATCATGCAGGCCTACAACTTTGAAGACCCAGCCATCACCGGAGCCGTCATAGTGCCCTACACAGCGCACTGGAGCAATTCCAATTCCGTCGTACCAGTACCGTCAAATAAAGATCAGTGCAAGAACGGCGGTTGGATGACGCTTTTCCGTGCCGACGGCACGTCGTTCAATAACCAGGGTGACTGCATCCAGTATGTAAACACCGAAAGATAGAGATCATCTAATTTCCATATGGACTGTGAGGGCATTAGCCGGGAGGCGTGCCCTCCTTTTTTGTGCTTGAACATAGTTCGGTTTTTGAAACATTTTCTCAAGTACTAGAGTACTAGAAAGTCACACTTTCATTGCCGGTGGTAAGCCGGATCTTGAAGTAAAATTAACGAGGAATAGATATGTGGGCAGACCCGCGTTACGGATGTTTATGAAGATAAGTAAAACGATGAAGATTGCTGCGGCGGTTTTGCTGGTGCAATCGTTTTTGATCCCGACGGCCGCTTTGGCGCAGTCGCAGGATGATATCAATGCGGCGATCCGAAAGGAAGGAATGGAAAGGTCGAAGGCGATGAATACACTTCATTACTTCACCGATCACTTTGGCCCGAGGCTGACTGGTTCGCCGAGTCACGTCGCTTTTCTGCAAATTGGGCGGTTCGTGAGATGACGTCGTGGGGATTTGAGAATGGAGCGCTGGACCCGTTCGATTTCGGTCATCCGGGTTGGGTCAATGAACGGGCGGTCGGGCTGATGACGGCACCGGTTCGCGAAACACTCATCTTCGAGGTGCTGGCGTGGACGCCATCGACAAAAGGAACTATCAAGCCGGCGGCATTCAACATGATCCTGCCGGAACGACCGACTCAGGAAGAACTGACCGCTTATTTTAACAGCGTCAAAGACACCGTGAAAGGGAAAGCCATTTTTGTTGGACGACCGGCGTTTGTGCCGGTGACCATCACTCCTCCTGCGAAACGTACGGCCGACGATGTGGTGAAGAGGATGATGGATCCGACGGCGACGCCCGCTCCATTCGGGCCCGGCGGCCCCGGCGGCCCTGGCGGCGGGCAGGGAAACCCGCAGCAGCCAAAACCCGGGGCTCTTACCGGCCAGCAGGTCGCGACTCAGGTAACCGAGTTTCTCTTGGTAAACAAAGCCGCTCTTCGTGTAAATGACGCAGGCCGGGATCACGGCCAGATCCGTGCCTTCTCGAACAGCACATATGACATGAAAAAAGTCGTCCCAACCGTAGTCATGCGTAACGAAGACTATGGCCGGATCACGCGCCTGCTTGGAAGCAAGGTTCCCGTAACGCTCGAATTTGATATCGAGAATCGAGAGATACCGGAAGGGAAGACTAGCTACAACGCCGTATCCGAGATCGTTGGGACGGACAAGAAGGACGAGGTCATCATGCTGGGTGGCCATTTGGATTCATGGCACTCCGCAACCGGTGCGACCGACAATGCTGTCGGCTGCGCGATCATGATGGAAGCTGCTCGAATCCTAAAAGCCATCGGCGTCAAACCACGCCGCACGATCCGCGTTGCTTTGTGGGGTGGTGAGGAACAGGGACTTTTGGGCTCGCAGGCTTATGTCAAGAAGCATTTTGGAACCGCAGAAAATCCAGGGCCGAATTACAACAAATTTGGTGGATATTTCAACATTGATAGCGGCACCGGCAAGGCTCGTGGAATGACGGTGTTTGGCCCGCCTGAGACTTCGACCGTACTTCGCGACGCGCTGAGATCATTTGAGGATTACGGCTTTTTCGGTGCTCGTTCCGCTCGTGGCCGCAATCTTGGCGGCAGTGACCACACTTCGTTCAATCAGGCTGGTTTGCCTGGGATCGGCGTTCAACAGGACCCGATCGAATACGGAACCGCGACCTGGCACACCAACCTCGATACCTACGAACGCGTGATCGAGGACGATGTAAAGAAGTCCGCGATAATCATTGCAGCCGCCGTTTACGCACTCGCTATGCGTGATGAACTGCTTCCGCGATTTGCTGCCGGTCAGATGCCGGCGTTGCCGCCAACTCCGACCCCGACAGCAACACCTACTCCGCGTCCATAGTTGCGATGGTTATCAATTATTGACAACCAACGCTAATACATAAAGCGTGCTTCTTTACAGAAGTACGCTTAATTTTTTTTTGAATCAGTCTAATTCCTTGATCCGAATAGACGCCCACTTTTGGTATGGTATGGTCGTGAAATTTCTAACAGTTAAAGGTGGATCAGTTTTTTAGTTGAAAGTGAAAGCAACTTCTAACTCTAGACCATGCAACTTTTAGATGTTAGAGCGGACCAGTCAGAACTTGGTGCGAAATCCCGGCTAAGTATCGATCCGCGATGGACAGATATCGGCGAGCACGCATTGAACGCATTTCGGTTTGCGAGCGTCGCAGATTTGACGACCGTGATAGATCATCCAGTGCGGGAACATTACCCAATGTTTCTTCGGCACAAGTTCGGCAAGATCAAGTTCGATCTTTTCGGGAGTCTTGTTATTCGTCAATCGTAGTCGCTGCGAAATGCGGGAAATGTGCGTGTCCACAACAACGCCCGATGCGATACCGAAGGCGTTGCCGAGAACGACGTTGGCTGTCTTGCGTGCGACGCCTCCGAGAGTGAGTAACTCGTCCATCGTTCGCGGTATATCACCGCCGTAAACATCAACTATCCGCTGACACGCCGCCTGAATATTCTTTGCCTTGTTCCGAAAGAACCCTGTCGAATGAATATCTTTTTCAAGTTCTTTTTGTGAGACCGCAAGAAAGTCCGACGGCCCGCGATATTTGCGAAAAAGTTCTGCCGTAACAATATTGACTCGAGCATCGGTGCATTGAGCAGAAAGGATCGTCGCGATCAGGAGCTCGAACGGATTTGAGTGAACAAGAGCACAATGGGCATCCGGATAAGCCTTCTTCAGGCGTCGAATAACCTCGGCAGTACGTTTTTTCAGGTCTGTGATCACTATGCACGAGGCTAGAAAGAAAAGGTTCAAAATGCAAATCGGCCGCGGTTTGAGTAAAATCAAACCCGAATGAACGACCTTGTCGCGATCAATTCCCGAAACACCGCGGTACGTATCGGCCTCGGCGTATTTTTCGTCGGGGCGTTGCTGATTGCGTGGTTCGCAGTTCGTTGGCAGGTCGGCATTTTGCTGTCGAATCTGACGCCGCCGACCGATCCGAATGCCGGCGAGGTCGGTCGCATGGCTGCAAAGCTCGCTCCCGCCGATCCTGGTCCGATAATGCTTTCCGCAGCCGCTGAGAACGACCCTAAGAAGGCGATCGCGCTGTTAGAAAATGCGATTCGCCTTGCACCTAATGACTTCCGCACGCGCATCGAACTTGGGCGGGCGTACGAGCAGGACGATCAGATCGAGCGGGCTGAGGTTGACTTCAAACGAGCGGTCGAACTCGCCCCAAATTACGCCGCACCGCGTTGGCACCTCGGCAATTTCTACCTGCGGCAAGAACGCGAGAGCGAGGCCCTGTCGCAGCTCACTCACGCCGCTGAGCACAACCAGACATATCGCGATCAGGTGTTATCGCTGGCTTGGGATTACTTTCAGAAAGATCCTACGCGGGTCGAGCGGTTGGTAAGCGAGCCTGCGGCGGTCGCGCATCTCGCGTACTTTTTCGCTGCTCGTGGATCAGCGGCAGCGGCTCTTAGGAATTGGGACCGTTTGTCGGCACCTGACAAAGAGCGTTACGGCTACCGGGCGATCTCGATCTCGGACGGACTTTACTCCCAGCGCCACTTTGCCGAGGCTTTGAGCTTTGCGAGGCAGCTTGGCAACGCTACCGACGCTGAGCCGAATAAGATCTCAAACCCATCGTTCGAGACCAGCATCGCTGACGCCGAGCAGGCACGATTTGCGTGGCAGATAGCCCGTAGCGAGGCGAAGCTCGAGATCACAGCCGACGGCAAGGTCGCCCATGATGGCACGCGTAGTCTGCGGATGACGTTTCGCGGCTTTGCAAAACCGGTGCTTGCCAACGTCTTTCAAACCGTCGTCGTCGAGCCGAACACACGGTATTCTCTAAGCTTTTGGGTCCGCAAGAGCGATCTCAAGTCGGCAGGGACGCCGATGCTCGAGCTTCTCAATGCGGTAAACGACGCATCGCTCACACGGACCGATCCATTCGCTGCCGGCACCGCGGATTGGCAGCGCATGACACTCGACTTTCGCACGCCTGAGAATTGCGTCGGCATCGTCATCCGCACGATCCGCCAATATTGCGGCGAGGAATGTCCCGTTACAGGCACGATCTGGTACGACGATTTTTCGCTCACAAAACAGTAAATGACATTGTGGAACCGCATCGTTTTTCTGCTGATCTGCACGATCGTGATCGTCACCACGCTCGCATACGGCACCGTGCATCAGCCGATAATTGCGGTCACGTATATTCTCGTTTCGCTGACGATGATCGTGTGGGCGGTCGATGGATTTGCGAGCGGGAAACTCCAATTTAGCCGAAGTTTACTGCAATTGCCGCTGCTTCTGCTGGCTATTTACGCCTTCATCCAAACCGTCCCGTTCGACACGTATGCCGAGGCCGCAGGCGTTACCTCGATTCCGCGAACGATCTCGGTCGAGCCCTTTGCAACGCAGGTGACAGCGTTGCATATGCTTTTTCTGGCGGCGTTCTTTACTATCGTGCTGGCGAGTATTGACAGTGCGGCGAGATTGAAAAAGTTCGTCGCGGTGCTCACAATATTTGGGTTCATCTACGCATTTTACGCGATCCTGCAATCGGTACTGAGCCCCGACAAGATCTACGGCATCTACAAACCGCAGACGGCAACGCCGTTCGGGTCGTTCGTCAACCGTCATAATTTCGCGGCCATCATCGAACTTCTCATCGCATTGCCGCTCGGAATGTTGTTCTCGCGTTCGCTTCGTCCCGACAAACGCCTGATCTACGTCGTCGCGGTGGCCTTGATGGGCACGGCGTTGCTGCTCAGCGGATCTCGCGGCGGGCTGGTGGCGTTGGTCGCCGAAGTTTTGCTGATCGTGATCCTGACGGCACATCTGCGCGGGACGAAAGATCTCGTTCTCAAGGCGGCACTGTCGATCTTGCTGCTGCTCGCGGCGGTATGCGGGGCGATATTTGTGGGCGGCGATACGTCGCTGACACGATTCGCGACCGGAGCGGCATCGGATGATATTACCTCAAATCGCTCGCAGATCTGGTCCGTCACGGTCAAAGTGATCGTCGAGCACATGCCTTTCGGAGCCGGTCTCGGAGCCTTTACGCAGGCGTATGCGAAGCTCGACACCTCGAGCGGTTTCGAACGGGTCGATCAGGCTCACAATGATTATCTGCAGATCCTGGCCGACGCCGGCTTAGTCGGCCTTGTCATCGGTGGGCTATTCCTATTCTGGTTCTTTCGCGAAGGCAAGCGTAACGTCCGCATTGACAACAAATTCCGCCGCGGTATTGCCGTCGGGGCGTTCGCGGGCTGCTTCGGTATCTTGGTCCATAGCGCGTTCGACTTCGTACTACACATCACGGCGGTGTCGGTGATGTTCATCGCCGTCCTCTCGATCCTCGTCGCCACCGGCCGCAAATACGCCGACGACATCACCGACCACGACGACGAATCATCCAAACGCCGCCGCCGTAAAGCTACGGTAACTCCGATCAGTGAGATAGAAAGGGCATAAAATGCCTAGGATAGCTGCGATTAACCCGACATTTCTGCCCGTCCCGGCCATTTGCTATTCTTGTACTCAATGATGGTTGAACCGGTGACGTTGGAAGGGAAGTTTGTGCGGCTCGAGCCTTTGCGGGTGGACCATTTGCCGGCGCTTTGTCGGGTTGGGCTCGATGAGGCGATATGGCGTTGGACGGCGAATATTGTTAGGGATGAGGGCGATCTTGAGCGGTATGTGCGTGAGGCTTTGGCGGATCAAGCGGCGGGGAAATCGGTGCCGTTTGTGACGATCGAGGCGGCGACGGGGACGGTTGTAGGGTCGACACGGTTTGGGAATATCGATCCCGTGAATAAGAAGGCCGAGATCGGGTGGACTTGGATAAACCCGCAGTGGCAGAGGACGGCGATCAATACTGAGGCGAAGATGCTGATGCTGACGCACGCCTTTGAGGTGTGGAATTGTATTCGCATCGAGCTAAAGACCGACGCCAACAATCAACAATCCCGCGACGCAATGACCCGGCTCGGTGCCGTCGAAGAAGGCACGATGCGAAATCATATGATCATCGAATCGGGCCGCTATCGGGATTCAGTATATTTCTCGATCATCGACAGCGAGTGGGAGACGGTAAAAGCCGGGCTTGCATCAAAGTTGGCTGAGAAGGAATGAAGATCGGGAAGAGAATTAAACGCAGAGATCGCTGAGAACGCAGAGAATGTATGAGGAGATTTGGGTTGATAAGTTGTTTGGTACTAGTTGCGGTTTCGGCGGCTTGTTGGTCATCGATTGAGACTGGAGATAAGGTGCCGCTAACGACTCCGACGCCTTTGTCGAATGCTAATACAATTGTGGCGGCTCCGGGGCAGACGGTTCAGCCGATGCCGACTATTGATCTGCCGGCGGCGACTTCGAATCGGGAGCTTTCCGGCGATACGATTGCTGAGCGGGCAAATCGCAAGCCGCAGGCTGATGTCAGGCCGGATGCGACGCCGGCTCCGCTGAAGTTCAAGCCGGCACCTGAGAATTCGGAGATGGCGGTTGCGATGCAGTCGGATGGGTTGATCGTGGAGACGCGTGTTTTTAAGAAACATCCCACGCTTGCACGTGCCGAATTGTCGTACGGCAAGGGCGAACGGACTTTGAAAGTGACTTTGCGTGATGGACGTTCGGCGACGATTAAGGCGGACAAGGTCGAGGCTCTTCGTGACGTAACGGCGGCTCAGATCTTAGCGATGGCTTCGAAATAGTTGTCAATAGCAAGTACAGATGTCCGGAATAGTTAGCACGTCATCGGCTACCACAACCGGACATATGATGTGCTAGTTACACACGACCGATAAAATCCTTGACACCGCATCCTCACAGGTAATACCAATGTCTGTCGGCAAACCTACAGCCGTATCCCAAAGACGACCCTGCCATCGGAACTAAATCCAAAAGCATATCGTGACCTGCAACGGTCAAACTAAGATTTCCCCTAGCGAGTAGATCTGTCTGCGCAGTAACAGCGCAAGGTCGCACTCCATTCCCCCGTTTACCCCACAGGAGCCCCGTAGAAAATGAAAAGACTATTAACTGTATTGGCGTTTGCACTTATATCTGAGCTTTATTTTGGCCCGAGTGTTTCGGCACTTGTAACGAACGGCAATTTTGAGACCGGCACATTTGGCGGCTGGACAAAATCGGCGTTTATTAACAACGGACTTAGCCAGCCGCCCGGAGCCGGCGGTAGTGATCTCAGCACGGTCGTCGGCGGCCCCGGCGTTTTGCCGCTGAGCATGTCCGATCCACGCTCGAATAACAATATAAGATTTCCGGCCTACGGAAATTACTCAGCACGCGTCAATAGTGAGCTTTCATATTCGAGCGGCGGTAATCCGCGCAATGGTAACGCAATTACACAAACCCTACCGGCCTTTATCGATCCTTCGGACGGAAGAGCCCACGTTAAATTTACCTACGCCGCCGTCATGGTAAATCCGGTTGGCCATACCAACGAGCAAAAGCCATATTTTCGAGTTCGGGCGATCAATCTAAGTAATGGCAACGCGGTGCTCCACGATTTCCAGTCGTTCGTTGGCGAGGCCGGAAAGAACTGGCAGAATGGTGCTGCCTTCAACAGTGAATTTTGGCAGTATCTCGACTGGACACTGATCGATCTGGTCTCAACCCCGGGAAATCCAGTTAACGCCGGTGACAACATCCAGATCATCGTTTCGGCTGCCGGATGCCAGCCGAGCGGACATCCCGGATATGTCTATGTCGATGAGATCACCGACAACGACATCGCGGGCCCGACCGTTCAGGCGACAGGTCCGGCGACGACGGCCAGCGGTTCGCCGATCACATATACCTATAACTATCGCAACGGCTCGGGCAGCCCGATCAATCCGACGATCACCGCCACACAGCCGACGGGTGTTGTATTTGGCTCGGTGTCAGACAGTGCGAATTGTGCGTTAAACACAGGCACAGTTACGTGCAACTATTCGAATCTAGCGCCGGGAGGAACGGGTTCATTCACCGTAACTGGCACGGTCACAGCGGGCAACGGATCGACCGTCGCCCACGGCGCTTACCAGATCGCCGCGCTGCCGCTCGCCCGGGAAAGGCTACTATTACTCCCGCCCTACCAGATCGATATCGGTGAGATCGTTATTCACAGTTACTTCACGCGACAGGAAGCGGAATCGTCTCGATGCTACGGAGATCCTGTATATTTGGTTAGTTGGAACATCCGCGAAAGTGTAATAGCCGAAGGTCGAGGCAGTTGCCGTTCGGGTCGTGCCTGAGGCGTCGGTCATAGATACGACCGCGCCGCTTACGCCGTTGCCATCGGGCCGCAGCACTCGTCCGGAAACTGAGGCGGGGAGTTGGGTGACAGTCGCTGAATTCATCCCGCCGGGAACGTCGGGGATACTATTAGCGGTTACCAAAACCGGAATTTGCGTATTGAATAGCCCCACGCTTACCCGATTGTTGGTTCCGGGAGGTCCGATTGACTCTGGATTCGAGCGGCCCCCGAGCGTTGTTTCCGATGCCTTTGGTGCCAAACTGGAAGCGAGCTTCGCCGACGGCAAGGTAACGCTCTCAGGTGCCGCAAACGTCGATACCAGTGTCAGCGGACGTGTTCAAGCCCCCAATGGCAGCGGCCTCCGGAACGCCCAGGTCGTCCTCACCGACGCCAAAGGCAACACACGCACGGTGACCACCGGCTCGTTCGGCTACTACAGCTTCGACCGCCTGCCGATCGGCGGACAGTTCACGCTGTCAGTGGTCTCAAAGCGATATACGTTCGACACCCGCTCGGTAACAACGAGCGGGGATCGCGCAAATGTCGATCTCGTAGCTCGCAACTAGCCGCCAAAACGCTAGTTTGAACTTAACACCGCCGCCGCAAGCGAGAGCTTTCGGCGGCCGTTAGTTTTGAAACGTCGCCCAACCGTTCCACCGTTCCACACCTTTCCCACACCGATAATGCAGGCTTTAACTCTTGGCTGCCTACTGCCTACCGCCTACTGCTTTTGTCCCATTTTGTCCCACGACCCCGATGGGACAAATAAGTATGTGTGTTTGCAACATTTAACAGCCTATTTTAGCCCCAAAAACGCATATTTGTGCAAAAAACTTCGGTAGCTAAATGTCGGCTTTTTGCCGCTAAACGTTGTATACACGATACTTACGCTTCACTGCAACTAGCCACTAACCGCTGCTCTTCGCAAAGTTGGGCTCAAAAAGTCGTCCGAAAAGTACTTTTCAGCCAATAAACACGGACATTCCACATTTTTTCAAAGATCCGCGAAAATCATGCCGTTCTTCCCAATTTTGCTTTTTTGCATTGTGAATTTTGCATTCGCATCACCCGACCCTAGCACAAACCATCGCCCAAAATATACAACGATCCGCCGCTATCGCCGATAATGTAGCATTCCGCCGATAAAAAACGTTGACATAGAACAAGATCCATAGTCAGATGAAGCATCTGATTGTTTGACGGGGAATCGTAATAAAGTAGGCCAGACCCCGATTTGCTTCCGAGCGTCAGTTACTTCAAGAAGGCTACGAGATTCTTGGGCGACGAGTTACCGCTAGACTACCAAACGGAGATCTCCGCTATTTAGATCGCCTTGCCAGAAGCCCGGATGGTTCAATTGTCCATATTGAAGTAAAATCTGGTGGTTCACCATACGGCGGTCGCCAAGAGAGGTGGGATTCCGCAGCGGTAAATGGAGCTATACTCGGGAACAATGCTCCTCTCTC
>JANNWQ010000330.1:0-9236 GCA_031408595.1 Acidobacteriota bacterium
GAACTAAACCGCAGTTCGTAGCAAGCGGGAGTGCCTGCGTCGGAAATTTACATTCCCATACCCATGCCGCCGCTCGAAAAGGATGAAGGATGAGGGATGAAGGATGAATAGATCATCAAACGCTTCCGTGGTGAGCATAAATCTTTTCAAGATTCATCCGAAATTTAAGCGGCGATCAGCTCGGTTTGGGCATCGACAGCAACAATGGCGTTTTGGATCGAGTCCACTTGTGGTTCGTCGAAATAGACTTCGCCGCATTGCTGGCAGACTAAGGCCGGGACCTTGTCAAAGACAAGATGATAGCCTTTTCGGTCGATGTGGAACGGAGCAAATCCGGGTTCCATTCTTCCTTTGCAATACATGCATTCCATATTTTTATTTCCTGAAACGAAGATCAGCCGACCATTCGTCTTTATCCGGTAAATATGCCGTGATAATTGCAAGATACTCGTTTTTTGGCGAACAAACAACATGTATCGGGCGGTCAACAGTGTCAAAACCAAGCATCAGACAACTATGCCCCGTAGGTCTTCGGGATAATCCTCGATCACTTCGCCCTCGAAAATTACCGAACGAATATCCAATCTCGAAATCAACCTGTCTGGCCGCGACATTTGTCTGATCGCGTGAGGTAAAAAGATGATGCGTTTTTCCGCCGCAGCTCGTACCCTGTCAAGAATGGTATTGAACTCCGACTCCATACGAAAGAAATGTTAGCACGGAACAAGAAAAAGGCCTCGTCAAGTTGAGACGAAGCCTTTCTGTCAGTTGATTGACGGTTGGGTTGAATGCCCGGGTCGCTATTGCTCCCGGTACTGACGGGCGGACAGGAGTGTCCGCGATCCGTTTACATTCCGATACCCATGCCGCCCATGCCGCCGCTCGAAAAGGATGAAGGCTGAAGGATAAAGGAGAAAGTAACAGGTCGATCCGGCAATCAAAGGCTTCGGTCGTCGGCATCATGCAGCAAACTCAAAGATCGGGGTCTCAATAGTTCTTTTAGGCTTTTGGCTCGTCAGGACGTCGAGTGTCGTGGCCGAACTCGGCAGAGATCTTGCGAGAATCGCGGGCCTGACGCCAATTCTGTTTCGTGACCCCAATTCTGTTTAATTATGAATCGTAAATACGGATGTTTCTGACACCGTTTCTGCCCTTGTTTAAGAGAGATTCATCTCGAACAAAATTTTACGGAAACGTCCATCTGTCCGTATATTAGAGAATCGCGGCTCGTTTTTTATCCAAGACATCCTTTCTTCGCGCTTTTCGAGGCACTCTCGCAAGGCCCGCAGAGCCTCATCGTTACGCCCAAGTTCCGCGTAGTTCATTGCCAGTGAATATTTGGCCTTCGTGTCATTCTGCGAAATCGACTCAAGTTGAGCGAGAAATTCGTTCGCCTTTCCCGTCTCGCCGATTTTAGAGTAAGAGGCGGCAAGCAGTGAAGCCCAAGCAAAAGGCGTTTTGGCCGAAGCATTTTTCGCCAACACGTTTTCACCGATCACGATCACCTCCTGAAAATTCTCATTGTGATAGAGAAAGGTCGCGTAGGCTCGCGCGGCTGGGTTGCTGGCCTTGTTCTCTCGCAAAAATTCTTCTGATTCTTTCAGTGCAATATTATATTCGCCGCGAGCCTCGAGGATCGGGAATCGGGCGGCGATGATAATTTCTGAGATCGGGTCGAGATCATAAGCGATCTTGCTTTCAGCGAGAGCTTCATCGTGTCTGCCAACGACGGAAAGAGTTTGAGCCAAACGCTGATGCGCGGTAGCATTCTTAGGGCTGAGTTCGATGGAGCGGCGGAGATCATTTTCGGCCCCGGCCCAGTCCCAATCGGCATTTCGCTTGAGCCAGCCGCGAATCAGATAGCCCTCGGCTAAATTCGGTTCGAGAGCAAGGGCCTTGTCGGCGGCAACTTTCGCCTTGGCAATAGTGTCCTGACTCTTCGGATATTGGTTTTTTACGGCGGCTGTGGCAAATCCTTCGGCCAATCCTGCGTAAGCGATAGCCAGAGTTGGGTCGAGCGACACCGCCCGTTGAAACTCATCTATCGCTTTCTCTTCGCGATTTTCCACCGACCTCTTGTCGAGGATCATCTTGCCGCGAAGATAGCTCTGCATCGCTTCGGAAGTTGTGGCCGGGCCGTAGTCAGAAGGCTTTGCCGCACTTTCTCCTCGTGAGAGGTATGTGAAACCAACAAGGGAGAAGACCAGAACGGCGGCGGCGAAAGCAAAAACCCATCGAAATGACCGCTTCCCGGCGACCGCTGCCTCTGGGCGGTTTGAGGTTTGTGCGGGCGGTCTCCCGTTTTTCATTACCTCTCTCACCTCGGCCGTAAATCGGTAGCCGTGGCGCGGAACGGTTTTGATCAGATCCTTATTTTCGAAGATCTTTCGCAGCAGCGAGATCGTATAATTGATATTTCCTTCTTCGACAAACGTATCCTTCCAAACCGTTTCGATCAGCTCTTCGCGAGAAACAATTTCGCCTTTTTTCTTGACGAGCAGAACGAGAATCTCGAGAGCCTTCGGCGAAATCGATACAAGTTCGTCGCCGCGCCACAAACTCGGGTCGTCGGGGCTGAGACGGAACTCTTCAAATTCGTAAAAATACTGAGCTTTTTCCGACATTTTGTAAACCAAACAAATACCTAACAAATACCAAAGGACGCGGATTTTAACTTAACGATATAACTATTCGCACCGCAAGGCAAAACTTTTTAGGGAACATATTTATTTACATTTGGAGGCAGAAAATGAAAAGAAATCTTGTATTGATCACGTTGAGTTTATTCCTGTCGGCATGTGGAGCAGGAGCCCTGATACCCGCCGGCGTCGCCGGAAGTTCTAAACCGAAAGTCGGTGATACGGTTGTGGCCAAATGGTCCGCAGGGTCGTATTACGAAGGTAAAGTGGAAAAGATAGACGGAGCCAAGATGACCATTGGTTGGGAAGATAAATCTCAGTCAACGGTCATCGATGAAGCCGATATATTTACGATTCCAAAGACCGGAACGGTGCCGGATGTAAAACAAGGCGATATGGTTTTGGCCAAGACTGCCTCCGGTACCTATTGGAACGGCGCCGAAATCACTGGTATTGAGGGCGGCGTTTACAAGGTGCGGGTCGTAACGGGATCTACGTCCGTAAACGTCGCGGGTGAAAAAATAATAAAGGCCCCGGCGACCGCCGTTGCCGACTTTAAGCAGGCGGCGAGTTCGACGGATTTCCTGGCCGAAGCGAAAAAAGGCAAAGTGACGATTCCCGCTGACTACAAGCCCAAAAAAGGCGATCCGGTTTTGGCTGAATGGACGACCGGCAGCTGGTGGGAAGGGACGGTCGATAACATCTCCGGTTCAAATATCTATATTGCATGGCAGGGAAACTTTAAACCGTCGGCTGTTAATATAGGGAAGATCATCCCAATGCCCACCTCAGCCGACAAAACAATGCCTGCTGAGAAGCAGTTCCTGATCGTAAAACCCGAGAGTGGCTGGACCTGGGTGTATGGACAGGCATCGGCGATCAACGGGAGCCGCGTAGAAGTCAAACTTGCAAATAATCAATCGAAGACCATTACGGCAGGTGAGTTTGTCTTATTGAACTAGGCGAACCCCCGGCAAGGAAATAAATCTACCGTCGTTTTCAACTGCCGTTGTGTGAATGGGGCAACAACGAAAGTTTTGAAAAATGACAAAAGGAGGAAACAAATGAAGAAAGAAATCTTAACCCGAAGCCTCTCTCTTGCGCTTTTGGTGTTCACATTGACGACATTGTCGGTTTTCGGACAAATAAAGGTTCCGGATATATTCAAACCTAAGCAAAATCCGCCGACTCAGGCACCGACGAAGCCAAGTGTAATTATGCCAACGGCAGGGCAACCGGCAGCGCCTTCGAAAACGGCCGGCGGCAGTTATGTTGATGACGGATTTACGTGGTTCGAGGCCGTCGGCTTTCAGGAATATGTTAACGGAGCACCGGTAACCTTAGGGTGGGCTTTGAAATCTTCAGTTCGCCTTATCGGCGAATTTCCCAACCGCAGTGCGTTCAAAATGGTTGTCGCCCGGGCGGGCAAACCCGTTACCTCAACGCGCTGCGAAGGCTACCCGACCAGTTCTCACGGCGTGAGTTTCTTGTGGACGGTTGAGTGCTGGAAAAAAGACACGGCGACAAAAGAAATCGGCAAATTTGATGTGCAGATTTTTGTGATAAATGGCGACACGGACGCGGAAACGCTTGTTCGAACTTATAAAATCGACGTCCTCGAAGCTACTCGCGTTCGAGGCGGGACGACTAATTCGATGCCTGATGCTCCGCATTACTACATTTCACGTCATGCCGAGGCACCAGTGAGCTTCCTGTTTCTGCGACCGAGACTAACTTTCAGTTACGTCGGCTGGGGCGACCGTTCGCCGAGGATAGATGCAAATACCGTCGAGATTTATTACAACCTTTCGCCGACCAAAGAAGGAAAAGGTGTGCCGCACGGTTATTTGCGTTGTTCGGTTGACGGCAAAAGACTCGAGATGCCCGGCCCCCAGCCCTACGCCGATCAAGCGGTCAGCAGTACCGACAGACGCTACGAAGTAATCTATACCGACCGGCTTGCGGCTCAATATAAGGCCGGGACCGAATTCAGGGATCCTGTCGAATTTACGATGGTGCGCCTTGTTTTGCCGTTGACCTTTGGCGACCAGCGAGGCAGCAACAGGTTGTCGATGAGCGACTATCCCGGAAATTGGGAATGCAGCTTGATGAATAACGGCGACATTTGGCGCACATGGCGTTGGAAAGTCGGTCGTGACGGGATGCCCGAAATACACGCCGAGCAAAAGGGCAACGTCAACCTGTACTACAACACTTACTTGATCGACACGGAAATTCCCGCTGCGGGCACAATTCTCGACAAACGGCTCGTCCCCGTTTCGCTCACCGAAGGCTTGTTCTACGGGCAAAAATGGACTAGCTCCGAGGGCAAGGCCATGGCCGGCAAAGTGCCGGTGAAAGGAAATCCAGCTCCAGTTCCGTCCAACAAAATAAAGTGAGTTAAAAAAAATGAAAGATTGCGATTCAAAAAGAAGAATTCTATTTGCCGCACTGTTGGTGTTCGCGCTGGCTGCTCTCGCGGCGGCACAGCCGGAAACATTTCGTGCCGGCGACACCGTCGAAACCAATGACGGGCGGGTCTGTAAGATCCTGACCATCACCGGACGATCGGCTAAGGTCGCTTGCGGCGCGAGCCGTTCCGATCTGCGCGTTTACAGTTTTGAGTCAATTACGAGCGAACGGGCGGCCCAGGCCAAACGCGAGCAATTGGAAAGGCAAAAACAGGATGCCGCCAACGCGCCAAAGCCGCAGACGGTGATCTTCAAAACGGGCGATACGGTGACCACGCCCGACGGCAGAAACGGCGTGATCGAATCGTTTAAGGACGACGAAATGGTAAAAGTGCGATTCGCCCAAAACGAAACTAACTATTTTTTGCTGACCGATCTCAAAAAGCAGATCGATCCGTCAAAACCGATTTTTCGCGTTGGCGATAAAGTCTTCAGTAGCGGAAAGCCGGGCGTTATCGAAACGACCGAGATCAACGGTTTCAAAGTGCGATTCGGCCCGGGCAAATACGATTGGAGTTATCTGAAGGCGGAAAATCTGATGACCCCGCAGCAAGAGGTTGAGGAACAGGAACGTGCACAGCAGGAGAAAATTCAGAAGCCCTTGCGTGCCCAGTTCATGGACGAAGCGAAAGCATTTTCGGCACCAATTTACAAACTTGCACCCGTTTTCAACCCTAAGTATCAGCACATCGGAACCGGTATCACGCAGGAGATCAGAACTTATGAGGCGTGGCGCAAAGATTTGGATAGCCTCGACGCGGTTTGCCGGAAATACCCGACTATGACGAATCCCGTGATGAGTTCGATCTATCAGGCTAATCTCAATTTTTTTCCGGCTGACTGGTGCAAGATTGCGGCACAGCGGACGGAGGTATTGCAAAAATTGAAACGGACGGTGGGCGATAAACTCGCCGAAGGTGAAATTCACAGTTGGACGCTGAAAATAGATGCGGCGATGCGTGACCCAAACGGCAACGTCAAAGACGAAGTTCAAACGCTGCTTTACGACCGAGCTGTTTGGGATCAAAAACATACGGCGGCCATGAAGAAGCATTACCTCGACGCGGGCGGCGTTTCGCCGGAACTTTTCAAGCCGCTCGACGAAAAAGTCGCCGAATTAAAAGCAAGAATCGAAGCGGAAGCACCGACGCGCAGCTGGGAACAACCGAAATTTAAGGAGGCCGCGCTCGAAGCGACGGCACGGCGCGAATTTTCTACCGACTTGCCCGGCGTAAAAGTTTTGAATTCAGGAATAATCCATTCGACGTGGGATGTGAACGACGGCAAAGACTATATCGGCGGCAACAGCGGCGGCTGGTCTTACTATCGCATCATCAAGGGAGCGTCGCGCAACAGATACGGCCGAGCACTCGTTCAATTGCCGAACCGACCGTTTTGCCAAAGCCGCCCATTTCAAATCAAGCAACTTAAATCTGGGGCGGGTTACGGCTCGACAAGCGCATCCAGCAGCGATTCAGGAGTTTTTGTGAAATGCCCGTAGGAATTGATCCAATTGGATGATAAAGACCGAACTAAGCAGTTAAGGGAGAAAAAATGAAAAGAATATATTTGATACTGGCATTGTGTTTCCTGCTGAGCGGGTGCGGCGGTGGTGTCGGTGGAACGACCGGCGGCGGGACCGCGATTCCGACCAAGCTGGATGTTAAGGCCGGTAAAGACTTTACGCTGGACAAAAACGGGGTGGTTTATCTTTCGGAAATGGCCTTCACGGCTCCGGGCAAGCCGACTGTTAAATCGTCGTCACACTATCTCTTTTTTGCGACTTTCGGCCTCGATTCGAGCAACCCGCGTGAGATGCGAAAGGACCTTACGACGCCCGATCAGACGCGGGTTGAGATTCAATTGACGGGCGAGGATGGAACGAAGACCGATTCACCCTTCAAGGTCGGAATCTACAGTGCCCAGGCGGAGAACGTCAATGGGCTGAGAATGGTGCGAGTCAGCACTTTTGTCGACGGCAAACAGACGCAGACCGATTTTGACGTGATGAGCACGAGCAAAAAAGCGAATGGCGAGGTTAAGATCACAGCAGTAACGGCTGAGACCGTGAGCGGCGAAATTAACGTCACCGACGGCGCCAAATCTATCAAGGGAACGTTTACGGCGAAGCTGCCCGTTGCAAAGAAATAGAGTCCGGCTTTTTTGCGAAATTTATTTGAGGGAGATTGATATGAAACTGGTTAAATTTTTGCCGGTCGCAGTGGCGATGTTCGGCCTGTTTATGATCTTTGCCACGCCGGAAGCGGCGGCACAGCCGAGCGCGGCGCAGCTCAAGGCATTAGAGCCTAAGACAGCCGTTTCATTCACCTGGCATCAGCCGGGCAAGCGAGAGTGGAGTTCAACGTACAAGAAATACGTGTATAGCATTTATTGGACGGCGAAGCGGAAGACCGATCAGCCCGGGGTTTTTGTTACTGTTAAGGGCTACTCATCATTCGACATAATCGGCGGCAAATACGTTTACTGGCGAGATTTTGTTAGTGGGAATAGCTACGATGGCCAGAAACCTCCGACGCTCGCCGAGATCAACGCGACGATCCAAAGGCTGCCGGTGAGAGACCTGGCTCAACATGAGCAGGTGGGCGATTTTGAGAGCCTGCGCATGGCGCCAAAACCCGACTGGGAATGGCACACGATGAACTCGGTCTCGTTCACCGTGATTGCAGTCTATCGGGTCAAGTTCTCGGGCGGCTATTACGATAACGACGAGCAGGTTCCGGCGAGACCGGCCGGTAAGCAGTCGATCGACCGGGTCGAGACGCACTTGCGCTTTCGGCTATATCGCGATGGCCTCGCCGTGCCGTGGAGGGCCATCGGCGTATCGAAGTCGATCCCGTTCGAAGATTCCAGAAACAGGACACGTGAAATCAAAAAGTTTCTCGGCCGCGAGGCCGTCGATCACATGGCAAGCCGCGAACTTCCGGGGCCGACGCGGTTGCCGGTCCTGACGCAGTAGCGAAAATCATGCCGTTCTTCCCAATTTTGCAATTTGGGTTGTGAATTTTGCATTCGCATCGCCTGACGCTAGCATAAGCCACCGCCCAAAATGTACATCGATCCGCCACTATCGCCGATAATGTAGCATTCCGCCGATAAAAACCGTTGGCATCTAACAAGATTCAAGTCAGATGTAGCATCTGATTGTTTGAGGGGAAATCGTAATAAAGTAGGCCAGACCCCGATTTGCTTTAAGACCCCGATTTGCTTTAAGACCCCGATTTGCTTTAAGACCCCGATTTGCTTTAATTGTGTACGCAAGCAAAACTATTCACTCCCCACCGCTCAATTGTTCAACATTACCGAGCGTTTGTGTGCGGGCTCTTTTGATGATCTGCACGCTTGGTTTTGTATGAGAAGTGGTGAATTGTCGACAGACGGTTTGGGGGCGGTTCTTTTTTGTTTTATGCCCGCGTATGCGGGTATCAGCATAAAGCCACGCGGCGTAAGCCCGTGGGAAGGTTGCGATATTAGGCCGCAAGCCCGTGTAACGGGTGACAGCATTTGCGTACACGGATGTCGTCGCTGGTTGCGCCGTGTGTGTGTGGGCTTTCGCTCGCTACGCGGGCTTCAACAATACACCGGATATTCCCACGGCCTTGCACCCTTTCCACGGGCTTACACCCGTGGCTTTATGCTTTCGCCCACTACGCGGGCTTCGAATATTACACCGGATATTTCCACGGGCTAATACCCGTGGCTTTATGCCGTCGCCCGTTACACGGGCTTTGAGATGTTTTGTCGCCCGCTACGCGGGCTGCTGCAAAACTACGTCCATAGATATTTTCGATCAAATTCGATCTTGTGAAGCTCTAGTAGCTCGACGAATTCGTCTTCGAATGTCTGTTTGCCGTGGTGTATCTTTTGGTTCGCAATGTATCTTTTGATCCGGTCAATCTCCGTCGGGCCAACGGAAAACGCACCGTAGCCATTCTGCCAGGAAAAATCCTTTGCATCGGGAAAGACATCGTGCATCCAGCCGGAGGCGTTAGATTTCAGGTCGCGTAAAGCATCGGAGACGGCTTTATCGGGTCGCAATTTCGCCAGGATGTGAACGTGGTCTTCGACACCGTTGATAATGAGCAAAATACCTCCAAGGCCGCGAATA
>JANNWQ010000331.1:0-2375 GCA_031408595.1 Acidobacteriota bacterium
TGCGATCGGAATGTCGCTTGTCTTAAGCCAATCCGTCAGTTCGTCCTCGGTCCTAACAATTTCCTGATGAATTTCCTCGGCGAGAAAAATCCTGTTTTGTTTTCCGAGGTCGTTCAGGACACTCCAGTAGTCGGGACAGAATTTTGGTGAATAGTATTTTTGCCACGCTTGGATAAGTACGTTGGCGTCAAGGCAGTATGTCGTGGGCGAGAGACTCATCGATAGAGTTGTTCTTCCAATTTTGCGAATCGGGTTACCTGAACATTTAGCAGATTACTGGCCTGAGTAGGCTCGATCGCTCCGCCGCGAAATGCGTCCAGAACGGTTTGGGTGAAGAGCCGACTATTGCGGTTGACCTGTAGCAAATAGTAGTTTGGCCCACCTTTGTTTTCCTTGTCTTTTTGTTTGGCTTTTCTCTCTTCTTCCTTCTTAAGGAAGGCTTGATAAGCGCGGTCAGCGGCGACTTTCAATTGGCGGTACTGTTCGAATGAGATCAAACGCAGGTTTAACGCTCTGACCAATAGTGCAAAGGTGCTAACTCCTAACCCTCTGGATTGAGTAAAAGTCCTCTCAATAGAATCAAAAGTGTTGCGGGGCAGGCTCTGCATCAAATCGAACGGCATCAAGGCATTTCCGGCTACCTCATTGCAGAACAACTCGACAGGCTGCGTATTTTCGCGATCCGCGTTTCCGGGTTCAATTTCGTTAGAAATGCCGGTTGCCGCGATCCAAAGGTGGGCAATTTCGTGGACTAGCGTAAACAATTGCGGGGCATCCCAATCGTCGGAGTTAACAAAAACAAATGGAGCGTGAGCGTCGGCAATAGCAAATCCCTGAATTTCGTCACTATCGAGTTTCAGCCGTGAATGAATAAAGCTGGTCCGGGAAACGAAGATACCATTGGTTTCCGCTCTGTCGATCCATTCTCGAATTGGTGAGGTGGATGTGTAGCCCGCCGGGTTGATTCCAAATGATGTCAGAATGTCGTTTGCGACGGCTACGGGATCGTCATTCAAGGAGAAACGACCGATGAACGAGGCTTTCGGCGTACTGTCTTCTTGATTGACCGAACTGATCCAAGCCTGCTTCTGTTGAATCTCGCGAATGATAAAAAGCGAGGCCGTGCCCAAAGGCTGCGATCCCTTCCGGCGAAAATCTCTCAATGGTTGGAAATCATTTGGGATGTCAGAAAGAAAGAGGAGAGCGAATGGTCGTTTGTAGGCTTTTGAGAGTTCTTGTGCCTGCCTTATCGTCGGCTGGCTTATTCCCGACTCCCATTCCCTCAGCCGCTCAACCGTTACATTAACCTTAGCAGCCGCGATATCCTCAGTGATCCGCGCTGATTCGCGCTCCCACTTTAGAACCTTCGGAGTTATGTCTGCTTTGTCCGCCATCTTGAAAGGAGTTACTTTGTTGATCCGCTTAACCAGCGAAAATGTAACACTATCCGGCTATCGAGGGCAAGACCCAATCCTTCTGATCCGCTCAATTGTTCAATATTACCGAGCTTTTGTGCGCGGGTTTTTTTGATGATCTGCACGCTTGGGTTTGTATGAGAAGTGGTGAATTGTCGACGGACGGTTTCCGGCTATCAGGACCTCTCAGGCGACCTTCGGTAAACGCACTGTCGCCCGCTACGCGGGCTTTTGATTGTTTTGTTGGCGTTCCACGGGCTTGCCCCCCCTCCACGGGCTTACACCCGTGGCTTTATGCCGTCGCCCGCTACGCGGGCTTGAGAGATTTGGTTTTATGCCCGCGTATGCGGGTGTCAGCATAAAGCCACGTGGCGTAAGCCCGTGGAATTGGTCCGATATTGAACCGCAAGCCCGCGTAGCGGGCGACAGCGTTTGCGATTACAGAAGTCGTCGATTATCAAATGTTTTCGGTATTTCGTCGCGGGCGGTTTATCAGATCCGTTTGCGATCCCGGCATGTGCGCTTTCGCCCGCTACGCGGGCTTTTGGCCTACTCTGTATCGGTTCCACGGGTTGCACCCGTGGCTTTATGCTGTCGCCCGTTACACGGGCTTCAGAAATTTACGTCCACAAATATTTGCGATCGAATTCTATCTCATGAAGCTGTAACAACTCGACAAATTCATCTTCAAACGACTGCGTGCCGTGGTGTGCTTTTTGGTTCGCGATGTATCTTTTGACCCGCTCGATCTCTGACGGGCCGACGGAAAAGGCTCCGTAGCCATTCTGCCAGGAAAAATCCTTTGCATCGGGAAAGACGTCGTGCATCCAGCCGGAGGCGTTAGATTTCAGGTCGCGTAAAGCATCGGAGACGGCTTTATCGGGTCGCAATTTCGCCAGGATGTGAACGTGGTCTTCGACACCGTTGATAATGAGCAAAATACCTCCAAGGCCGCGAATA
>JANNWQ010000332.1:0-1517 GCA_031408595.1 Acidobacteriota bacterium
CGAGAGATAGAAAGCGGTTTAGACGAAAATAGCGAAAGGTTCAGGGAAATTCCTGAGCCTTTTCTTTTTGATTGTGTTATTTTGTTGTGAAAAGCCTATGAGATATCTAACCTGTTTGGCATTTTTGATGGTGGTCTTTACGTCCGCCTCGGTTTCCGCACAGGCGGTCAATACGGCGCAGATCAAGGTCAAGGGCGTTGGCCTCGATTCGACCTACGCCCAGGTCGTCAGGGCGCTCGGCAAACCGCAAACCGAGGAAGCCGCGAAGGATGAAGGTTGTATAGGGGCGCATGAAAAATCTGTCGAGTATGCAGGCGTTTCGTTCTACTTTATGGATGGCGACAGTAAGGATGGTAAGACTTTTGAGGTCAAAGCGTTTGAGGTAACCGCCGCGCGCCATCTCGTGTCAGGTATCAAGATCGGCGACACGCCGTCCACTGTCCGCAAGAAATACGGCCGCAAACACACTGTCGACACCGAACGCGAACCAGGCGAGATAATATGGTTCTACGAGATGAATGACCGCTACGGGCCTGGCACAACTGCCGTCGTATTTAAGAACGGAAAAGTGATTCGAATCTCATCGAGCTATCAGGTCTGCTAACCCGAAAACTTTTTTGTTGGATTGCATACAACCGGCTGTATTATCATTACACTTGATTATGCAGTCACGATTTCTCCTACATCTCGCCATTTTCGTTTTGTTCCTCGCGTTCCCGGGCGATAGCTTTGCTCAGAAGAAGAAGCCGCGAGTCAAACCGATCACTGCGACGGTAACGGTCAGAGCCTCGCAGCAAACTGCCGCACAGAAAGCGACCGAGCGTCGGCAGACGGCGTTTTACATGGCGTGGTCAACGCTGAACGAAGCTTACTTCGACAAGACCTTTGGCGGGCTAGATTGGAATAAGATTCGCGCGGAATTCGCTCCGCGAGTTAGCCGAACGAAAACGGATGCTGAATTTCATCGCCTACTGATCGAGATGATCGGCCGCCTCGGCAAATCGCATCTCGACATAATCGTCCCCGAGTATTTTGAACGTATCCAGGTCGCCAAAGAGCGTGCCCGCGTTCGCGAAAAAGAGATCGCTGCCGAACGGAAAGAGGCCGTTCCTGAGAAGCCGGACGAGGAAGAAGACGAGTTTTTTGGCGAAAAAGAGGGCAAGCGTTACGGCATCGGCGTTGAGCTGCGGATGATCGGCAATCAGATCGTCATCACGAATGTCGAAAAGCAATCGGGAGCGACGCTCGCGGGGCTCAAGACCGGCTACGTGATCGACAAGATCAACGGCGTGTCGCTCAAAGAGATGATCAGCCAGGCCATCATCAGCGGCGTTTCGACGGACGAATTGCAATACCTGCTGCCGATCCAGCTTGTCGCGGAGTTTCTCGACGGCGAAGCTGAATCTTCTGTCTTTCTCACGATTCTGGACGAGAATGACAGGCCGAAAGAGATTACCGTACAGCGACTGGAGTTGAACGGCGAGACAATCGTGCTGAGCAAAAATCTGCCCGAGCAT
>JANNWQ010000333.1:0-2033 GCA_031408595.1 Acidobacteriota bacterium
TAGTTTGCCTAGGTATTCTGGCTTGAATTTACCTGCTTTCAACTCCAAAACGAAATAGCATCGTAGCTTCAGGTGGTAGAAAAGCTGGTCAACAAAAAACTCTTCGCCGCCGACATCCAGCCGGTACTGATTACCCACAAATGCAAAGCCCACACCCAATTCGAGCAAATATTCTCGAACATGCCGCATCATCGCCTGTTCAATGTCGCGTTCGTGGGCTTCGTCCGTCAGGCCGAGAAAATCGAAATTGTACGGGCTTTTCAAGAGCTGTTGGGCGAGGTCGGATTGCGGTTTCGGCAGAGTCAAATCAAAATTCGTGATCGCTTTGCCTTGGCGCAGATACAGGCCCGTTTCGATCTGTATCTCCAGAACATTTCGGCTCCAGCCGTTTTCGATGGTTTTGGTGATGTAGAACTCGCGTTCGACCCGGTCTTTTACCTTGTCGAGAATAACGCAGTTGTGAAACCACGGTATTTGTCCAGCAACCTGCTGGACAAATTCATAGTCAGGATGGTTTTCGGCGAAACTCCTCATATACAACAAGTTAGTGCGGGAAAACCCCTTCATCGCCGGAAACTCAAGCCGCAGGTCGAGCGATATTTGCTCAACGACCTTTGCTCCCCAGCCGAGTTCTTTCTGCTTTGCCAAAATGCCGTTTCCGATCCGCCAATAGAGCAGGACAAGTTCGCGGTTGACCGCTAGAGCCGCCTTGATCTGCGTCCGCCCAATATCTGCTTTGAGCCTCGAGATAAAGTCAGCGTATTCGTCGGTAATGATCGATTCGGAACTCATACCTTATTTCTTCAGCGTCGAGGTCCAGTTCAGGATCACGTTAAATGGGGCCTCCTTGGTTGTCTCGACGGGTGAGTTGATCAGGAACCGTTGGCCGTCAGCCGTGACGTCGTATCGATTAGGGGCATTAAAGCTGATAACCTCGGTTTGAAACAAAGGGGTTGCCGTTCCATATACAAACGTCTCGCCGGGCTTTACGCCTACCACCATTAGTTTTCTGTCGGGGGCAATGTAATACAGCTCCTTACCATCGCGCCGCCAGTGCGGCTGTGAACCGCCGCCGTTAGAGATCTGCCATTTTCCGCCTGCGGGCGGGAAGCTCTGGACGTAAACCTCCGACCGGCCGCTCTCGTTCGAAACATAGGCAAAGAAACGCCCGTCAGGTGAAAAATGCCCGCGCAATTCCGAAAACTCAGATTGCAGCAGCGGATAGGGCTTTGCGTCTCCGCCGAGAGGCAATACCCAGATGTCGTTGCCCGTTTTCTCGCCAAGGCTCGCATAAAGAATATTTTTGCCGTCGGGCGACCAATCGATCCCAGCGCTAACAACCCTAACGGCGTCGCTTATTAACTCTTCATTTCCCGCACCGCTGGCTATCTTTCGATAGATCTTACTTATGTCACCCTCTCTGCTCGAGGTGAAAATGATCTGGCTGCCATCCGATGACCATGCTGGATCATCTTCGACGGCAGCATTGAATGTAAATCGCGTCGGAAGCCCTCGCTCAAGGTCGATCACCCAAATATCAGAGTTGCCATCAACGGTCCTCTGTGTAGCGGCCCTCTTGCCGTCAAGTGAAAGAACTACGTCTGAGTAACGCCCCGGTGGGCCAACCTTGGAGATCTCCTTTCCATCCCGGTCAAACCAAGTCAGCTGCCGGTCCACCGCGCTTCTCGGCTTATAGACCAATGTCCCGTTATCGGAAACAGAGAATTGCCCGACGTTTTCGACGACGGCGACCGGTTCGCCGGTGAACTGGAGGCTTGAGGCATCAAACGGCTGTGCCATTAGCGTCGTGTCGCGGGCAAAAAGCAAATAACCGGGCGCAATGTACTGTACGTCAGAAGGATTCTTGAATAGCGGCTTTCGCTCTTTCCCGTCGATCGAGGCGACAAGGATCTCCGGCGGATCGGTCGGGCTACTGTTGAAAGCCTGGTACAAAAAGTGACGTCCGTCCGGCAGAAAGCCGAGGGAAACATGTTGCCTTTCCTTGCCTGATTCATCAAGCGGTAGCAGTTCCG
>JANNWQ010000334.1:0-2175 GCA_031408595.1 Acidobacteriota bacterium
AGCTCCCCTCCTTACGAAGGAGGGGTGGCTGCTCCTGCTTTTCAAGGAGCAGACGGGGTGGTTCTCTCCGACACCGTAGTCGCAACTCCACAATTCCCAAACGCCCGCTACTTCGTCTCAAAATCCGAATTCCAACACGCCGAATCACCACACGAACGTGACCGAGCCAGCTACTTACCCGAAAACTGGCATCCGCTCATCGAATCGCAACAACTCGACCTCATGCCCGACACCTACGAACCCGTCGAGGGCCTCGTCGTCGGACTAGTCCGCGGCCATTCCGAGACGATGCAGACGATCAAGCTGACCCGCGGCGGCGAAACGCTCTTCGGCTTCTTCGACATGATCCCGACCCGCCATCACCTGCCGCTGCCGTGGATAATGGGCTACGACCTGTTCCCTACGGAAACGCTTGAATTCAAGAAAAATATCTTGCCGCAGGCTCTCGAGGAGAACTGGATCTGTCATTTTTATCACGATGTCGAGCTGCCGCTGGCTCGGCTGATCGAAGTAGACGGAAAGCTGACCGCAGTTAGCATTAATATCTAACAGGATGAACAGGATAGACAGGATGAAATTTGTTCTTTATCCTGTTTATCTTGTGCATCCTGTTTGAATTTTGATCTATGGAAAAAGTAACTATCGGAATAATCGGTGGCAGTGGTCTTTACCAGATGCCTGAACTTGAGAATGTGCGGGAAATTCCCGTTGAGACGCCGTTTGGGTCGCCTTCGGATTCATTTATAGTGGGCGAATTGGACGGTGTGACGGTGGCGTTTTTGCCGAGACATGCTCGCGGGCATAAGTTTACGCCGAGCGAACTTCCCTTTCGGGCGAACATCTATGCGATGAAGATGCTCGGGGTTGAATACATTTTGTCGGTCTCGGCCGTCGGCTCGCTTCAGGAGAAATACGCCCCGACGGATTTTGTGATTCCGGATCAATTCTTCGACCGCACGCGTGCGCGTGCTCACGAATCGACATTCTTTGGCAACGGCATCGTCGGACATGTGACGTTTGCACATCCGGTGTGTAGTGAGCTTGGTGACATTCTCGAGGCTTCGTGCAATACCGTCGGCGTCAAGACGCATCGCGGCGGTTCGTATGTCTGTATGGAGGGCCCGGCCTTCTCGACCAAGGCCGAATCGAACGTCTATCGCCAATGGGGCATGGACATCATCGGGATGACCAACCTGCAGGAAGCCAAGCTCGCCCGCGAAGCGGAGATCGCCTACGCCACGCTCGCCCTCGTCACCGACTACGACTGCTGGTACGAAGGCCACGACGACGTCACCGCCGAAATGGTCATCGAAACCCTCGGCAAAAACGTCCGCAACGCCCAACTAGTAATGAAAGACGCCGTAAGGCGAGTCGCCGCCAAACAAACGCCAAACCAATACGCCGACGCGATCAAGAATGCGATCTTTACCTCACCGGACAGTTGGCCAGTGGAGACCGCGAAGAGTCTTGAGGCGATCATTGGGAAATATGCGAAATAGAGCCGCATAGTTGGTGGGAACTAGATTTAGCAACTTGGGTTCTAACTAAGCATGAGACAAAACTGCTTTGCATGTTCAGTGATTCTCGGTTTGCTCATGTTCGGAGCGTCCATGGTTTTCAATCAGAACGTCACAAAGCAGGAACTAGCAAAGCTCTTTGCAGAGATTGCGGAAGACGAAAAGACAGCCGCAGAGTGCAAACGGGCCGCTCTAGATGCGGAGATAAGAAAGTTCGGGAAGCCATTGCCGCGCCCGGGTGGTCATTGTTGGGATGGTGAATGCCCAGTGCGCCTTGTTAAGCCGTACTATCCTGAGACGGCACGTCGACTCAAAGTCAGAGGCGATGTGCTAATAAGTCTTATCTTTAACGAGGACGGAAAAGTAGCCTACGCTTCCGTAACCAAAGGTAATCCGCTCTTTCACAAGTCCGCACTGTCCGCAGCGTATTTGTCAGAATACCCGCGCAGAATGTGCGAAAATAAGCCGCTCAAATTTCGGCGAACAATCAAATATCACTTCAACCCCGAAATGTAGTGAGCGAACGTTATTTAGTTATATTTCATCTACACATAAATGAAAACTTTTGCTTTCTCGTCTTTTCTGATCCTTCTTCTGAGCCTATCCGTGTTGGCCCAACGCAACGTCACGCCTGCGATTGACCGTGATCCGATCATGG
>JANNWQ010000335.1:0-3212 GCA_031408595.1 Acidobacteriota bacterium
GTCGAAAGCTTGGTCGGATCGTAGACCAGCGTGAAGCCGACTGCGGCTACGCTGCTGCCACGCGAATTGAGCGTGACACCGACCGACACATTTTCACCCGGCCGACCATTCTGGGACGTAAGTCCAAGCGATCTTCCCGTCAAATCATTTTTGGCCATGAATCCGCCACCGATCTGGGCTGCAAGTTCCTCACCCGGCGGTGGCAATGCCGGGCCGCCCGATGGCGTTAGCGGATCGAGTCCGGTCGCATATCGACGACCCTGGACGACATCGCCCGAATTGACTGCGTTGTCGCCAAAGGTTCCCCTCGGTGCGCAATCGGCCCGCTGAAGCTCATTCGTCGCCGGGTTGATCGTATCGAGAGCCGTCGCAAAACGGCGAAGCTGGATCACGTCCGTCGAATTCATACTGCCGTCACCCGATGGCCTCGGTGCGACATCACCCTCGAATCCGGCACCACCGCCCGGCGTTGGCGTAGCGGTCGGAGTCGAAGTAGGCGTTGACGTTGGTGTCGCCGTTGGCGTAGCTGTCGGAGTATTGGTCGGCGTAGCCGTTGGAGTATTTGTCGGCGTCGCTGTCGGAGTATTGGTCGGTGTCGCCGTTGGCGTATTAGTCGGCGTAGCCGTTGGAGTATTTGTCGGCGTCGCTGTCGGAGTATTAGTCGGAGTCGCCGTTGGCGTGTTCGTAGGCGTCGCTGTTGGTGTGTTCGTCGGCGTTGGTGTCGGGCCAGTTGGGAATGTGTAGCTTACGATACGCGTCCTCCAGTTAAAGGTTCCGTTCTCAGCAAGGTATTGGCCGATAAACCAAAAGGTTCTGTCGTCCGCCGGATCAACACTCGCAGTGGTGTAATCACCCCAACGTGTAAGTCCGGTAGATTGTGATCCCGTACCCGTTACGGAGACGATCTCCGACTGCAATGTGTTGACTGGGTCGCCCACCTGACGCGCCGCAACACCGATGCCGGGATTGATCGATGCACTGGATCGGCTGTAACCGAGAAAAATGTCACCATCGCCATTCATGGCCGCAGCTCCCATCCAACGATCGGTCGTGTCAGGGCTGAAGGTTGAGTTCTGGAAAAGGAACGGCCTGTTTGAGGGCGTAGGATCGGCCGGGTCACCGAGCGGATTACGAACCTCGTACCAACGGATCGCCGAATTCTGCGTTCCGGCACCATCCGGATCGACCGAGTGAGTGATGACGATACTATCGACGCCGCCACGATTGCGATAGGCGACACGATACATTAGACGGCTGCCGAGAGTATCCAAGAGGTTTGTGGTGCCGAGCTGCGGGATGCACGTTCCGCCCGTACCATTACACGCACGGATTGCTGGCCCAGTGACGAGTTCGATAAATGACCCCGATGCTCCGCCAAAACCATTAGTTAAGGTTACGGTATCGGTCGCATAATTAGGCAATAACCGCATGAAACGCAGGGACGGCGTTGTCGATTGACGGACAAACCAACCGCCGCGTGTAGTATCTGTCGGCGAAGTAGGGCCATCGTTGTCGGCGGGGAAGATGCTGGCGCCGCCGGCGTAAAAGGTTATAGGGGCACACAGTCCGTCGGCGGGCGCACCGGTCAGCATCGTATCGCGCTGATATACACAAATGCCCGCACCTGTATTTGAACCAGCCGGTGAACCACCGAACATGTTGTAGCCGACATAATAGCCGTCATTCCAAACGCCTATCTTTCCATAATCGTTAAATGCAGGCGTGCCGCCCGCACCTGCCGTGTCAAAACTGTATTCGTAACGATGATACGGCCCTGCCGGATTAGGGCCGGTCGAGATCGCAAAACACTGTCGATAGGGCACTGCAGGGCCGGAGCCAAACGCGAATTGACTAAAGACCCATCGGTCTGCTGCCCGGTCGTAAGCAACGAGCGGATCGCCGCGATTCGTCGTTTCGCAGACACCGCCAAAGCCGGCCCAGATGACACTACCAGCGGCGTGCCCCGGAGCCGGAAGCTGAGGGACGCCGGCTTTGTTGAAGATCATGTATCGGGTATTGACCCAAGCTACGACATGGTTCGGGCCGACTGCCATTGTCGTATCCGGCGGTGCACCGGTGGCATTGTAACCGGGAATTCCCTCACCCGGACCCTCAAACGTGACCCCGGCAACGAGTGCCGTCGGTATCACCGCTTCTCTCTGTAGAAAGGCGTCCACAATAGAGCCGAGCGAGATCGTCGCGTCCTCCGGGATCTCGAATGTTTCATCAACACTGTTTTCAGATCGTCGCTCATTCTCCGGTTTTATCGGCTTCGCGATCCTCATCAATTCGTTGATGTCACCTGACAGATCACGTTTGATGAGCGGCAAAACAACGGTCTTGCCATCCTGTTGCGCCTTGATCTTGGCAGGCGTCAGGGTCGTGCGAAATTTTTCATTACGTTCGCGTTCGCGGCGTTCGCGTATCTCTTCAGCGCGAGCATTCTTCTTTACATTTGTGGGAACCGAACTCCTTTGGGCAAAAGCCGAGTCGGCAGCAAACAATCCAAACGCCATGACAAACAGCGTCATCATTGAAACTCTAAACAGATTCATGCGATCTCCTGGAAAGACAAATTTTCTTAATTCAGCTATTGGAGGTAACTGACAAAAAAAGGGGCAAACCTCAGTTTAACACTTATCGAGCAAGGTTCAAGAAAAAAGGCGTGGAGCCTAAGCCCCACGCCGTTGGTCAAATGGTCAGCGAACTAACGCTTGGGACGTGTAATTCGGACATTGTTATCAACGCCCGGCATTGCGATCGTCTCGCCGAAGAGTCCGGCGACACTTATTGATCGTTGGTCAAAGGCGATCGGTATTGTACCAACCGCCGCATCGTTAGCGACCGTGAACGTGATCGACACGATCTCGGACAATCTGATCGCCTCAACCGAATCGACGAGTATCGTCAATTGTCCCGGCTTGGTGTCGTTGACCGTCAGAACGAGGCCCGACGGTGCTTTTGCGGAAAGTCTTACGACTGGCGTCGAAAGCTTGGTCGGATCATAGACCAGCGTGAAGCCGACGGCGGCTACGCTGCTGCCACCCGAATTGAGCGTGACACCGACCGACACATTTTCACCCGGCCGACCATTCTGGGACGTAAGTCTAAGAGACCTTCCCGTCACATCATTTTTGGCCAGGAATCCGCCGCCGATCTGGGCTGCAAGTTCCTCACCCGGCGGAGGTAAAACAGGACCGCCCGAGCCTGTG
>JANNWQ010000336.1:0-4599 GCA_031408595.1 Acidobacteriota bacterium
TTTCTCGTCATTGGTGATGATGTACGCGACGTCGTTGTTCATCCATTTCTTATAGACGTCCTTCATTTCAGGCGTCACTTTGCGGATTTTTTCTGATACATCCTGACTCGGCTTGGTGGGCGGCTGAGCCCAAACACCGACAGCTGCAACGCCAGTGATCAAAGAAGTGAGTAAGATGCCTTTACCAAATTTAACTTTCGACATAGCGGTAAAACTCCATCCGCCGCAAATTGCGCGGCGTCAATTATCAACTAACTCTTATCTACTAAGATTTTAGACCGAATTTTGTCTTTATTCAAGATGCTTTTGAGTTGCTCGAGGTTGTATCATCCTCGTCACGCGGCTTCCGCATCGGTCTGGCGTTTCTTGCCAAAAAACCACGCGATAAAGATCGATACCACATATAGTGCCATCATCGGTGTCGCGAACAACATCATGTTGACCACGTCGGCAGTCGGTGAAACGATCGCGGCAACGATGAGAATGACTATTAGAGCTATTTTCCAACTCTTCACTAACAGTCCGGCAGAAACTATTCCAATCCTAGACAGGACATAAGTTATTGCTGGCATTTGAAATATCAACCCCATCGCCAACATTATGATCGTAATAAAGTCCAAATAGTCTGTCGCACGCAACTGGAACTGAAACTCACCCTCGCCAACATTCAGCAAAAAATTGACAGCGGGTGGGAATAGAATGTAATAAGCAAAGGCCGCACCTACCACAAACGAGATCGTTGACAGTCCGATAAACGGGGTTACATAACTGCGTTCATGCTTATACAATGCTGGCGAAATGAACCCCCATACTTGCCAAAGCAATAGAGGTAGCGCGAGAGCTATCGCTGCATAAAGTGAAACCGTCACCAGAAGAGTAAACGATTCCGGCGCGGTTGTGATCGTCATGCGGGAGTCAGTATTCGGCTGGCTTTTGGCTATATCATCTATGTATTCGAGCGGTAAACGCACCCCTTTCGGAACTATTGCGTTGTTTGTGAAGATCGGTTCTGTGGTAAACAATCCGATTTTGCCTTCTGCATCACGCGTAACCTCAGCACCCACAGACGTTCCGGCCGGCAGCACCGTCGCCCCGAGTGACGTATCCACGCTAATTGTATATCTCCCGATATCACCTTCCTTTATTTCGTTGATCGGACGTAGACTCTCAGCACCCGTCATCCCGTTTACCGGCAGTTGCCGACGTTGGACCTCGTTGAGGGCTTTTCTAATCGGAATGGAAAGAAAATTGTAGATATCGTTCGAGAAGTTGAAGCAAATAAGAAAGGCGGCGATGAGAATGAGTACCGATTTGACCAATCGTTTACGTAGCTCGTCCAGATGTTCGAGGAACGACATCTGGCCACTTGCTTCGGGTTCGTATTCAATATTTTGATCGTTCATTCGCGAAGTTAAAGCCAGTTCCTCTTGTCGTTTACATCAGGTGTGGTTTCTTCAGTAGGCGACTCAATACTCTTTTCGTCCAAAATGGGCTTGTCTATACCCATTCTTTCTTTCATCGTCTCGCCATCGATTTCAATAACCGCCGGTGCGGCCGAGAGCTCAGCTAAAGTCCCTTGGTTTGGATTTCCTGTTCGGACGACTGGTTTCGCCTCATCGTCAATCGCGTTTAGATCTAGAGCCTTCTTCTCGTCCTCGAAATCAACTTCCTGTTGCCACGTCTGTTTAAACTCATTCGCGGTCCCCCGAAACTCCGACATTATTTTTCCCGCTTTCTTAGCGATCTCCGGCAGACGACGCGGCCCGAGGAAGATCAGCGCGACTATCCCGATAAGGATCAGTTCCGACGTTCCTATGGACTCTAGAATGAAAAGAAACACTAACTTACCTCTATCAAATGGCCGCTATACTCAGAAACCGTACCTATCAGTTGAGCGTCAGGCATCTCTGTCGTAAATGCCTCAGCGGCTTTGCGAGAAAGGCTGATCAGTAATCCGCCCGCAGTTTGCGGGTCGAACAACGCACTCTGCATAACACCCGACACGCTTTCCGCTATTCTAACCGTTTCGCCGACGTAAACACGATTATTCTTGTCACCCCGCGTCAGCATACCATCTGCGATCAGCTCGAGCACGTCCGGAAGTAGTGGAACTCGTTTAGAATCAATGTTTAGTGTCACATTACTACCTTTGGCCATTTCGTATCCGTGGCCTAACAAACCGAACCCAGTTACATCGGTGCAGGCATTTACACCAACTTTCTGCATTACTTTTGACGCGGCCGCGGCCGAGGTTGTCATCGCTTTGATCGCGGCAGCCTCCGTGTCAGGCCTCGCCTTTCCACGCTTGACCGCAGTATTTATAGCACCGGTGCCGATAGGTTTGGTTAGGATGAGCATATCGCCAACTTGCGCCCCGGCGTTTGTGACCACTTTCTTCGGATGGATAACCCCAGTCACCGCATATCCGAACTTCATTTCTTTATCATCGACCGAATGCCCGCCGATCACTACTACTCCAGCCTCGTTCATCGCCGCCTGGCCGCCGGCTAGGATCGCTCCGAGTATGTCCCAATCACCTTTCTGCGGATAACAAACGATGGATAAGGCCGAGATAGGCGTGCCACCCATCGCGTACACATCATTGAGCGAATTGATCGCTGCAATGCGGCCGTAAGTCTCAGGATCGTCGGCAACCGGCGTAAAGAAATCAAGCGTCTGCACGAGCGCCATTTCGTCCGAAAGGCGATAAACAGCCGCATCGTCGGCTGTCTCGAAGCCGACGATCACGTTTTCATTATGCTGTTTTGGTAGCTTACCCAAAACTTGGGCAAGGTCGCTCGGTGCGAGTTTGGCCACTCAGCCTGCGCAATCTACCATTTCCGTCAGACGCATGTACGGTAACTCCTTTATTGTCTTATAATTAACTGATATATCCTATCGAGGTCATCGACACTGTAGTATTCGATCTCTATCTTCCCGCCAATTCCCTTTTTGTCAGGCTTGATCTTCACATTTGTACTTAAGGTGCGCATCAGCCGCGTTTCCGCAGCCTTTACATTGGCATCAATAATGCGTGTAACTTGTTTTTTATCAGTAGCTTGGGGTGATTTCGACAGACGTTTGATGGATTTCTCAGTCTCTCGAACCGACAACCCAAAATCGATGATCGAATTGGCAACCTGCCGCTGGATCATCGGATCCGTCGTCATCAATAAAGCTCTGCCATGACCTGCTGAAATACGTCCTTGCTCGATCTCCCGCAAAACTTCACCCGGAAGGCGTAACAGCCGAATCGCAGTCGTTACCACTGTTCGCGATTTGCCCACACGCTCCGCAACAACTTCCTGCGTAAGTTCAAGCTGCTCAATGAGTTTGCTGTAAGCCTTGGCCTCTTCTACCGGATTCAGCTCCTGTCGTTGTATGTTCTCGATAAGGGCAAGCTCGAGCATTTTGTCGTCTGAGACTTGCCTAACGACGGCCGGAATCCGCCTTAGCTCCGCCCGTTGGCTTGCTCGCCATCGGCGTTCGCCCGCAACGATCTCGTATCGGTTCCCCCGTTGACGAACAACGATCGGCTGCACCACACCGTTTGCCCGGATCGACTGCGTGAGCTCCTCTAAATTCTCCTCAGCGAAACGAGTCCGAGGTTGCTCAGGATTTGGCGTGATCAGATCGATGTCGATCTCCATGCTCGTCGAACCTGGAACCTCTTCTATCTTCTCGTCCCCAAGTAGTGCGCTCAATCCCCGGCCAAGTGGTTGTCTAGCCATTATTTAGTATCTCCTTAGCGAGCGAAACATAGGCCTCAGCCCCACGGGATCGCGGATCGTATAGCAATATCGGCTTTCCGAAACTCGGTGCCTCAGCAAGCCGTACATTTCGCGGTATGACAGTGTCGAGGACCTGCGATCCGTAGAAATCTCTGAGATCTTTAGCCACCGCGGCCGAAAGATTCGTTCGCTCGTCGTACATCGTTAGCAATAAGCCTTCGATAGATAATTGTGGATTGAGTTCTCTTCGCAACCTGGCAAGAGTATCAAAAAGCTCAGTTACACCTTCAAGTGCATAATACTCACATTGAATCGGCACCAGCAATGAGTCAGCTGCAGTCAAACCATTAACCGTCAGTATTCCGAGCGATGGCGGGCAATCGATTATTAGATAATGAAAATAGTCCTTCACGCTTTCTAAGAGCTTTTTTAGGGCTTGATTGCGATCCACCATCTCTACGAGCTCGATCTCTGCCCCCGCGAGGTTTTTGTCAGCCGGCAACACCCAAAGGGTCGGTATTTCAGTCGGAAGCACCATTTCTCTCGGCGAATCGCCATTTACGAGAGCGTCGTAGAGAGACTTTCGCGAGTTGTTCTTCACAATGCCCGCGCCTGACGTGGCGTTCGCCTGCGGATCGGCGTCAATAAGCAACACTTTCTTCCCTTCAGCAGCTAACGCCGCTGATAGGTTTACCGCAGTCGTCGTCTTCCCGACCCCACCTTTCTGATTTGCAACCGCAATGATCTTTCCCATCGTAATTCGAGTGAATTTCTAAGTTAGCACAGGCGCGAAAACAATATCTAATCGGAATGTGGCACGTGCCACATTTATTTGAATTGCGAGGTTATGATCGAATTGTGGCACGTG
>JANNWQ010000337.1:0-10984 GCA_031408595.1 Acidobacteriota bacterium
AATCAAAAACCGTCTGGCTCAGATGAGCTATGAGGCCGGCGATGCAGTTTAGAAAAATAACGAACAACGATGTGCCGATCGCCTTTTTCATTGTCAAGCCCCCAAAAAATATCAGGGCCGGAACGATCAGAAATCCGCCGCCGACGCCTAAGAATCCCGTCAATATGCCAACTCCAAGCCCAGCGAGGGCGCCTTGAGTCGGATGCGGTTTGTGTAGCTTCTCGCTGAGAGCATGTTTGCGACGCCAGATCATTGATATAGCAACCACAAACATCAGTACTCCAAAGATCAAAAGTAGGGCTTCTGCCGATACCATTTTCGTCAATGGCGATCCGAGGAACGCTCCCACAATTCCGGCGACGCCAAAAAGCAGTCCGCTGGAAAGATCGACATTGTTATTTCGCCAGTGAAGATAGGCTCCGAGAACGCTCGTTGCACCAACGACCGCCAGCGACATCCCAACCGCCTCGTGCGGATCAACGCCAAGCAGATACACGAGGATCGGCACGGTGAGTACGGATCCGCCGCCGCCGATCAATCCCAGAGAAAGACCGATGACCGCACTCAATATTAACCCGATGATGAACAATACCGACATTTTGCTCCTTATTTCGCCTGTGCCGGAGCGTCACACGTCATGGGTTCTTTGTTCCAAGGCATCCTTGCCAAAACCATTCCCATTCCGCAGGTATCGGTCACCGCGGAAAACATCAGGCCCGCACCGACAAAGGCCGATAGTAAAAGCAGATACGGTGAGACAAAAACGCTGAGCAAAACGCCCGTAAGCATAAAGCCGCCCGCCGCAAACCGAACCTGACGCTCAAGCGACCAGACCTTCGAGTCGCCCTTGATCACCGGCAGGTTAGCACGCGACCAAGCGGTCATGCCGCCCTCGATGACATGGATATCGGTGAACCCTCTAGTCGTTAATCTTTCGGCCGCCTGCTTCGCACGATTACCGGAGCGGCACATTATGTAAACCGGCTTTGTGTGGTCGATCTCGGCCTCGTGCTTTTCAAAATTGGAAAGCGGCATCAATTTCGCATCCGCGATCCGCTCACTGTTGAACTCCGAAAACTCCCGGACATCTATCACCTGACATTCACCGCCGGTGTCCAAGATGTTATTGATTTCGTGTACTGTTGCTTGTTTGATCATTGTTGTTGAAATTCCTTTTCTTAAGTAATATACTCGATCTGTGTATGAGCATATAACTATATCGTTATACTATCAAGTAAGAAAATGAGTAAACACCAAAAAATGTCGGCAGAGGCGGTTAGCCTGGTCGCCGCACGTTTCAAAGTTCTAAGCGAGCCGCTCCGGTTACAAATATTACAATACCTTGAAAATGGAGAGTCGAGTGTGACGAATGTTACAAAGGCTGTAAATTCCACGCAGCCAAACGTCAGTAAGCACTTGAAGATCCTGCAGGACGAAGGCTTTGTTGCGAAGCGGCAAGAGGGCAACACAGTTTTCTATAAGATCGCAGATGAATCGATCTTTGAATTGTGCGATGTTGTCTGCGGCAGCCTTAAGGAACGATTCTCCGAGAGAAGTGCGGTGTTTGGCTAGCTTCGTATGTACACGACGGTCAGTGATTCTCTAATTTGCCGGCATGCTCCCGGCGTCCATTACGTATATCTCGAAATTGCCTTCCTTCCTGCTTGAAACTGCAAATTTCCCTGCCGCTGCCGAGTATGATACTCGGTCTATTTTTTCCGAAAACGACGTTATTTGGCGCCGATTAGTACCGTCAGCATTTAGCAAGTAGACCTGATTCGACTCGGCCTTCTCTATCGAATTGCCGAGGAACAAAACCTGCGCCCCGCTTACAGTGAACGCAAAGGCTCCCTCATACGCAACGCTGTTTGTGGAATTCCGTTCCCCGCTTCCGTCCTTATTGATCGTGTATATCTCAAAATTGCGATCTCGGCCTGAAATAAATAGGATCCGATTCCCGTCGGGCGACCAAATCGGTTCGGCATCAAACTTTGGATCGGTTGTCAGTTGTCTGACATCGCTGCCGTCGATATTCATCGTATAGATATCAAAGTTATCCGCCGTCGGGCCCTCGTTCGACGCATTTCGGGCAAAGGCAATTCGTTTCCCGTCAGGCGACATGCTTACCGGGCCGCAATCACTTGTTGGGTTAAACGTCAAACGAGTTTGATTAGAGCCGTCAGAATTCATCGAATAGATCTCTCGGTTCCCATCGCGATCGCTATCCATAAAGATCTTGCTTCCGTCAGGCGACCAGACAGGTGCGACCTCTGTGCCGCTTGAACGTGTTAAACGGGTAACGCCAGTTCCGTCCGCGTTCATGACATAAACATCCGCGGTTCCGTTACGGTTGCTTGTGAACACTATCCGTGAGCCGTCTGGCGACCAAGAGGGCATAAGGTCTTCCCCCCGATCATTGGTGAGGTTTATCAGGCTCCCGCTTTTTTGGGTTTCAGGCGAGGTCAGAAAACCATATATCAGCAAGCCGCCGATGAAAGCCAGCAGAGCAAAGGCAACCATTAACCACGTCGAGGAGGATTTCTTCGACTTTCGATCTAGATGCGTGGAGCGATTCGGAGAAAGATTTGCGTCGCCCTTAATTTCCTTTACCTCGGCCAAAAAACGGTATCCCTGCCGTGGGCGTGTTTCGATAAGCTGCAGATCGCCGACGTTCAAGATCTTTCTCAAGCGGGAGATATTTTTCGTCAGGTTACCTTCTTCTACAAACGATCCTTCCCAGATGGATTCGATCATTTCGCTCTTTGTCAAAAGGCGACCGTTGTTCTTAATAAGCAAAAGGAGGGTCTCAAAGACCTTTTTAGTAAGGGGGATAGGTTTGCCGTCTGCGAATAAAACACGCTCTTTGGGGTCGAGCACAAAGGAGCCAAACTCATACATAACGCCTTTGTTTTCCGTCGTTTCCATCATTTCGAATGCGTGTCAGAAAATTTTCCGAGTTTTGTCTGCGAAAATTCAAGACTTAATTCTCGCTTCCGGGCAAAGATGGTCAAAACACACACGTTTTAGTCAAGTTAGTCAGGGCGGTCAGACAGATTGTAACGCCAAGAAACCTGAGAAACAAGGAAAGCAGTCCGGCGTCCGAAAACACAAATATGACTCTAAACGTCCTCAAACGCTTTTCCGGAATGTTTTCTCTGGTGATTCTGATTGCATGTACAGCTTATTCCCAGCAAGAATTTGTTCATACAGTCACTGCTCAGAACAAGTACTGCAATTCAACTTGTTCGCTGCTGAACATTCCTGAACTCAATAATAATCCAGCCGCAATAATAATCGTCAAACCGATTTTAGTGAATGGGGTAAACCCGAACCCTCATCCGGTAGGGGTTTATTACGCTGATCCCAAGAAATGGAGCGTCATAAACGTCGACGGGACTTCAATCGCCGAGGGGGCTCAATTCACCGTGCAGTATTACCCTAATCCCACCCCTAATCAATTTGTATATGTTGTTCCGCCGAGTGGAGGGCCAGCGTGCATTGATCACGCCAGTCTTAATGCTAATCCAAATGCCCAAGTGAGGATTTCTCCGACCGGATCACCTAAAGGAGCTTACTTTAACAGGCACCCAGTCAAAATCGAATACGATGCTTCCGCGCTCAAATGGTGTATTGCGAACAGTGTTAGCGAAAGCGTCCGTTCCGCCACAGCTTTCAATATCGACATTGTTTCTGGTGGCAACAACGGCTCGTCGAGCGCGTCCGGATCTACCAGCCCTCAGCCACGACCTTCGAATACACAACCGCCGCCTGACACTGGACCGCCCACTAAGGCGATTCCGCTTACGTTCGGCAACGTAAATGATTTTGGTGAAAAAGGCCTACCTGCGTCAGTTGCGTCGCCGACCAGCAACCTCGATCTCGCGGCGATGGTCATGGCAAAGCAAATTCTTAAAGCTGACGAACACTCATTGCCCGTACTGTTGACGGCGATCAAGACTGCGGGGTTTTTCATTGTGGATGAGAACGGACGTGTCCTAGTAAAACCTGTCGGGGACGGACCCGGTCTCGGACTTGCGATCTATGATTTTGAAGCGGTGGGCAGCTTAAAGCTAGCAGATCCCGCAAACAGAATATCTTTGCAAAAGCTGGCGGAAACGATTACAAAAGAAGCTCCGCAAGGCTCGGCCTCACTGCTTGCCGAATTGATCTTAACGGACCTGCGGACACAGGTGGATTCCGTGAATCCTTATCTCCGCTTTCACAGCCGCCTCGTTGTCGAGCTCGGTAAGACATCTACAGCTCCAATCGATCTGATGAAGGCTACGAGCAGTGACGTAAAGCTTTCTATGCTGCAGGCGACCCTGCTGATCAGACGCTTACAAGGTATTTTTTACAGTCTGCGATCCAAAGAAAGGGCCAATGGCAGTTTGCGGGAAAACTTTGATCAAAAGAGTTTTCTCTCAAACTACGCGCTTATCGAAAGGCTCTCCATTTTCCGAACGGCCTCGTTCCAGCCGCTCGGGCCGTGTCCGCTATCGGGCGACGAAGCCTTGGTGATGGATGCACAGGCCGTACTGCTTACGACTATGGCCAACGCAGTAATAGGCAAATTCGAATCACCAGTCGTAGGCAAGATATCTAAGGGACTAGGAATTGCGAATATAGTACTCGCCTGGGCCAAATTAGTAGCTTCCGTAACGATGTTGCATGGCGAAATCAGTGTGTCGAAGCCTCTGCCCCTCGTTCGCACGCTGAACTCGACCCCGGGTCAGAAACGGCTCATGGTCGCCCGGCTTTGGTCTGAGGTTGGCAAAAAGGAAATACTTAATTGCCTGCGGCCCCTACTTAATACGGCGACCGGTCTGGACTTCAACTTGCCAACGGAGGGGCCTCTTGGCGATGTAGCCGTGGAATGGCGCTTTACCGGCGAGAACGAGACGCGGGTCAACGACAGTGCGACCCGCAACACCACTAAATTTGTGGTTTTCGAGGCGCCAAAGGATGCGGACCGCAACCCTTTGAAACAGGTTTCCAGCGGTCTTGGCCTATCGATGATGTGGCTTGTTGGGGCGGCAAAGATACCTACCCTCGTTAATGCTAGTCCTCTGCCTGTTGACAGAAAAGCCGAAGTATTGGTTGGCGTGACCTTAAAATCTGCCAAAGACGTAAAGCAGAACACCCTCGACTTTTTGGGCACTGTCGTCGGTGTTGCCACCATTGGGGAAGATCCATGGGGCCTCCTTGGCCTGATCGGTTCCGCAGCCGAGATCGGGTACCGCGCACCCTATGTCGCCGCAAGGGTAACTGTTCCGGTGATCGATCACGAACCATGCACTGATGATTGGCACGGAACCGTCACATACTCATCGATCTACACCTCGACATCTGAAAGCACCTTCTCGCCTTTCCCGAGGCCAAGCGGCAGGGCCGGGTTCGCGAGCGAGGGCAGCACGGGCAGTACCACCAACAGCAGCAAAACCATCACACTTACCGGCACCGCGTCAGTATTTGGCAAAGCGTGGCTGGCCGACGCGTCTGCAGATGCAATATACACCAGCAACATATCATCCGGCGGTAGAGCATATTGCCATGGCGGATTAGGCGGCCCGAAAGGCGGTCTTGTCGCTTACAGCGGAAGTGATACGACCGTCAATTTTGGGAGCGGAACAGCGGACGGCCAGGCCAGCGGCAGCATTAGTTTGAGCAATGACTACTACACGGTCTCTATAAAACCGTTGACGATCAATGGTAGATATCAGACATCGCACCAGATCTCGACCACTGGTGGTTGTCCACCCGCAAAACCTTCGCAGTCCTCTAACACTTCCTCCGATCGGCAGTTCGGAGGGAATGACTACATTGTCGGGAAAGCGGGCTATAGCCGCGATCGCAATGTGCTTTCTGGAAGTGACACTACGTCCCGATCCACTCCGTCTCAAAGCACGCACGGCGAACCAAAGACCGCACTAGGCGTCTCAACGTCAAAATCCAACACGTCCGTCGTAAATACGATCACGTGGAACCTACGGCGATGTCAGTGATAAAGAGAAGGTGATTCGCTGAGAACTTATTGCAAAAAGCAAAGGGGAACTATCTATGAATATCTTGAATTTAAGGGAATTGTTTTTGTTGACACTCTTCGGCGTAACGCTTTGCATTTCGTTGCCCCAACGAGCTTTCTGTCAAAAAGAAACGCTCGGCACCATTAGCTACGCAACACCCGCAGGCTTCACAAAAACAACCAAAGAAAACATCGTAGCGTTTTCCAAAGTCGATCCGGCAACCGGCAAATTCTGCATCATTACGCTATACGGGGCGACGCCTGGAACGGGTAAACCCGATACAGATTTCAAGCGGGAATGGGCGAACATCGTTCTAAAGAACATGAAGGCCGATGCCAGCCCGAAAACCGAGAGCGAGGCCGAAAATGGATGGACGGCCACCGGCGGCGGTTCCGCGATAGAATCCGAGGCCGGTCCGGCAATTGCTCTCCTCACGGTGATCACCGGCGGCGATCGTACGGTGAGTATCCTCGGCGTTTTTAATGATCCGGCATTTGCCGCTCCGCTTGCCGCGTTCAACGACAGTATCGATCTAGGCAAGGCAGTTGCGGATGCCCCGGCACCACAGATACTGAATGGAAACGGCGGCTTGCGACAGCTGACCATTGCGGACATCGCAGGCGAATGGGGCGAGGCCTCGGGATTCAATACAAGGTATGTAGACCGGGCAACCGGCGTGTATGCCGGAGCGGATTCGGTTCATTTTAGTCAAAAAATGACGTTCACCAGCAGTGGCGGCTTCGCTGACGATTTCTTCGGCCTCTCGAACGGAAGGAAGATCACAGGAACCACTACCGGTACCGTCACGATCGTCGGACGGGTTCTCACGATAATCAACGGAAGGCGACAGACCAAATACGTCATCCGGGGCTGGCAGGAATTCGCAAATATGACGGTCCTGAACGTTTGCGGCCCCTGGTACGACGACCAGCCGATACCCGAGTCTGTCTTTACGATACCCGACTCAAGCGTCAATCTGGATAAGACATGGATACGCAAGAAATAACGAGTCTGGCTTCTTCTACCCTCGGCCGTGGTGCAGAATTCTGACGTGGGCTCTGTCTCTCCACCACTGGCCATGGCCCACGCTACTTCAATAGGCACGATCCGTATTGACGCCTAGTGGTAGTTTGTCGACAAATAAGTCCGCCGATATGCAACTATGAATCTCGATGGCTCGTCCTCTTCGTCAGGCGGCATCACGACGAAATCGGTCTGTGACAAGCCGCATTTCTCAAATCTCGAAAGGTCCCGTCGCGACATCGGCCACGGGAGTTCGTCCGGCTCTTCGTCATCGCCGCGGCCACGAGTGACAACGACCAGCGTACCGCCTTCAGCTACAAAGTCACCGATCGCATCGACAACCCGTTCACGCATGTCGATCGGCAATGGCTGGATCGTATAGATCTCAAGCACAAAATCGAATCCGCCCGTCTTTGCCTCTCCCGTTTGTGTAAAATTCCACGATTGCGGCGGGCCGAAGAGATCTCGAGCCTCAAAACGAATATCATGTTCACCGTAAAGCCGCTTCGCCCATTCGATCGCGGTCGGCGAGATATCAAAGGCAGTTACCTTAAAACCAAGGTCGTGAAGATACTTAGCGTCGTCTCCGAGACCGCAGCCGACGACCAGAGCGGTTCGCCCGTTGCCTTTCAAACCGGTCGATTCGGCCCACTCTCTAAAGAAACGATTGGGTTCGAGGTCTGCCCAAGGAATGATCGAATTGTCGCCGTCTGCCTCGGCATATAAAGCCTCAAACCATCCCGTCACGTCACCGCGACGATAATGCTCCGAGGCTATCTCACGGACACGTTCACGAGCTTTTTCTTTATCTTCTGCCATATATTGGGTACGCTAGCAGCGTATTCGAGGTTCCATGGAGTAACCCGGAACACCTGGAACACTATTCGACCGGAGCACCGGCCTCTTGCCAAGCAGCCCAGCCGCCATCCATCGACCAGACGTTCGTATAGCCCATTTTCTGCAGCATGTCTGCCGATAGTGCCGAGCGAAAACCGCCGCCGCAATATAGGACCAACTCCGTCTCCTTGTCAGGAAAGGTTTGGACAATATCGCGTTCGATAATGCCGCGGCTCATGTGCTTTGAACCCTGTGCGTGGCCCGCATCGTATTCATTGTCCTCGCGGACATCGATCAGCACGGCTCCGCCAGCGACGCGCTCGCGAGCACCAGCCACATCGCACTCGTTCACTCGGCTCTTCGCTTCATGAGCTATTTTCAGAAATTCGGTTGAATGTATCATCCTTTTAATATAAGCTTTGCAAATTCCAAAAAACAATTCGTTCCAATAGCACAGGCCAATTGGTCAACTTTCAAAAAATAGGAGAGAGAGGATGAATAAACTTAACTTATTACTCGTGATCGGCTGCATGGTGTTCGTAATGGGATGCAGCAAAGATGCGGAGATCAACGCGTTTATCACTGAATTTGACGCCGCGACAAACGAGATGATCGCAAAGATCGACGCCGATCCTTCGTCGGCCGGTATCACTGAGGCCCAAAAGGCGTTCGACGGCAAAAAGGCAAGCCTTAAAGCAAAATGGGACGGCATCAAGGATGCGGTCGGCTTTCAGGTCAGTGCCGACACCAAGAAAAAGCTCGAGGAAAGCGTCGCCAACAATATGAAGGCTTTGATGGCCGTTTCGACAAAGAACATGATGAAACTCGCCCTCGACAAAGATGCGTCCGCTAAGTTCCAAGCTTTGCTTAAGGACTATCAATCTACTTTTAGCGCGAAATAGCTGAGTTTGAAAGTGTTTTCGCACACGCGACGAGCTTCGGTTCGTCGCGTTTTTGTTTGTCAGCGGGTAAGCCGCTATAATTTTAGATTCGCTATTATTCGAATTTACTGATCAGAGGACACTACATTGGCAGAACAATTTGACGTAACAATTATCGGTTCGGGCCCCGGCGGCTATGTCGCTGCGGTGCGTGCGGGACAGCTTGGACTAAAGGTCGCGATCATCGAGAAGGAAAAAGATGCTCGTCTCGGCGGTACATGCGGCCTTCGCGGCTGTATCCCGACCAAAGCTTTGCTAAACGCGGCTCATCTTTACGAAAAGGCCAGCCATTTTGAGAACTTTGGCCTCAAAGTCACCGGTTTGAGCTACGACTGGGCCGGCGTTCAAAAATACAAATCCGACGTCGTTGCCAAGAACTCAGCCGGCGTGACCTATCTGATGAAAAAGAACAAAGCCACGATATTCAACGGCTTTGGCAAGATCGTCGGAAAGGGAAAGGTCGAGGTCGCTCTCGCTGATGGTAAGAAAGAGACGATCGAAACCAAGAACATCATCATCGCCACCGGCTCGGTCGTACGTCCGATCCCTGGATTTGAGACCGACGGAAAACAGGTCGTGAATTCGGATCACATTTTGGAACTGACCAAAGTTCCCAAGTCGATGATCGTCATGGGTTCGGGTGCGGTCGGGGTTGAGTTTGCGAGTGTCTATCACCGCTTCGGCTGCGACACGACGGTCGTCGAACTGATGGACCGCATCGTGCCGATCGAGGACGCCGATGTTTCGAAAGAATTGGCACGGAGCTTTAAGAAATCCGGCATCAAATGCGAGACCGGCATCAAGCTTGACAAGCTGACCAAGGACAAGAAAGGTGTTAAAGTTTCGGGCAAAAATGCGAAGGGCGACGATGTCACATTCGAAGCCGAAATGCTTCTCGTCGCCGTCGGTCGCATGCCGTCCATCGAAGGCATCGGGCTTGAGAACACAAAGGTCGTCGTCAATCCACGCGGCACGATCAAGGTCAACGAGTATTGCGAGACTGACGAACCGAACGTTTTCGCCATCGGCGATGTCATCGATACCGCCTGGCTCGCTCACCTCGCTTCGAAAGAAGGCATTCTGGTCGTTGAAAAGATCGCCGGCAAAAAGGTCGAGCCGATCAAGCAGAATCTCGTCCCAAACTGCACCTACTGCGACCCCGAAGTCGCCAGCGTCGGCCTGACCGAAGCAAAAGCCATCGAAGCCGGTTACGACGTCAAGGTCGGCAAATTCCCCTTCTCAGCTTCCGGCAAGGCCCGCATCCTCGGCGAGACCGACGGCTTCGTCAAGATCGTCGCCGAAAAGAAATACGACGAGGTCCTCGGCGTCCACATCATCGGCCCGCACGCCACCGAACTCCTCGCCGAAGCCTGCGTCGCCATGGCCCTCGAATCCACCGCCTACGAACTAGGCCGCATCATCCACGCCCACCCAACCGTCTCCGAAGCCGTCATGGAAGCAGCAGAAGGTGTGCATGATCTGACGATACATATGTAGGTTGTTATGAGTAAAGCGGAGCCCGGATCGATGCAGGAAACAGGAGCGGATGCTCTCGATATTGTTGAGGGCATGACTCACAAGAACGTCGGTTTACGTCTCCGCTTGAAACAACCTCAGAACAAATATGAGAATGGGTCGCTTAAAGGGCGGTTTGAAATCTTAGCCGAAGGTACAGGATCATATGCAGAGCACATTCGGTCGCTTGTTGGCCAAACTATGAACTCGCAAGACCTTTTCGAATCCGTCTCAAACTCCCTCGGAAAAACGAGGGTCACTAAACTTACAATTGTTGACCGCAACAGCCTGCGTGTTGTTCGTCCTTAATCAGGGGATTCCAAGATTGATTAAGGTATCGAAGTCCTCCCCCCTGTCCACTTCCCTCTCGTAAAATCAGGAAACTTGACCGGCATTGAGCCTTTGGCGACTGATATTTCGCTTAGCGGGCCGGGGGCTGACCATGCAGCGGCGTCGTAGACGTCCATGTCGGGGACGAGGCCTTTGCGGAAGCATTGGACGAGGCTCCAGCACATTAGGTAATCCATACCGCCGTGGCCGCCGAGTTTGCGGGCTTGTTCGCCTTCGAAACGCCAGAGGTCGTGCTCGTATTTGGCTTTGTAGGCATCGATCGGCTGCCATTGGTGGCCGCCTTTGTCTTTTTCG
>JANNWQ010000338.1:0-7698 GCA_031408595.1 Acidobacteriota bacterium
CGTCGTGCTGACGCCTCGGCCCGACAGAATAGCCCAGAGAGGACGACGTTGATCTCAGCTCCCGAACTAAACTCCTCGTTTGCCGAATCTGGTGCGATGCAAAATGCGAATGCGATCGGCCAAAGTAGTGCGGAGTTGATCCCGGCGGATGCCAAGGCATACTCACGCGTAACTCTGTCATCGACGCGCGGCATCGGCCTCTCATTTCGAGGTGAAGGCCTGCTAGAAGCAATGCGAACCGACGGCCGCACCACCATAAATCTAAACGTGCCGAACGACCGTCCAGATGCGGCAAATAAGCGTCTTACAGCCGATGCAGTACGTACAACTTTCGGTGCAAATGGCAAAGACATCAACCGTGCCGAGGCCGTCGGGAATGCTGAATTGTTCATCGAGCCTCTGAACAACGGCGTCCGTAACTATCGAACGACTGTTACTGCCCCTCGCTTCGACTGCGATTTCTTCCCGACCGGTAACAACGCAAAATCGTGCGTCGGCGGAAAAAGGGCTAAAGCAGTTCGCGTTCCAACCGTTAAGGCTGCGGAACGCGGCGACCAGATTCTCACCGCAGATCAGCTAACTGCAAAATTCAGCGAGGCCAGCAAAGATATTGAGGTGCTCGACGCTAGCGGCTCGGCAAAATTTGTCGAGCTTGACCGTAATGCGATCGCGAAGCAGATGACGTTTTCGCAGTCTGATCAAACGATCACGCTTAGCGGTGGCGAACCGACGGTTTGGGATTCGCGAGCTCGAGCCAAGGCCACGGAGATCGATTGGGACACGGCGAAGAACAAGTCGTTTCTTCGCGGAGGCGTCAGCACGACGTATTACAGCCGTAAACAAATGAAGGATTCTACGCCGTTCGGCGCGTCTGATAAGCCGGTCTTTGCTACGGCAGAAGAAGCCGAGTTCGACCACGCCGCAGAAAAAGCCACGTATTCAGGGAATGCTCGTGCATGGCAAGAGAACAACTACGTTCGCGGCGACAGGCTGGTCGTCGAACAGGCGAAGGGCCTCCTCACAGTCGATGGAAATGTCCAAAGTCTGCTTTACAATGCCCGCCTGAAACAACGTGGTAAGGAATCTAATGTTCCAGTCGCTGCGTCGGCAGGCTCGATGGTCTTTGACCGCCAGTCTCGCACACTGCGTTATCGCACCAATGTCGATATACGCCAGGGAACTGATAGAATAACTGCTGGATCAGCAGATGTATTTTTGAGCGAAAACAACGAGGTCTCAAAGACTGTTGCTGAGACAAATGTTGTGATCACGCAACCGGGAAGACGAGCGACGGGCGATTGGGTTCAGTACACCGCTTCCGATGAGGCGGCTATCATTCGCGGAAACCCTGCAACAGTCAACGACGCAGAAAATGGTGCGATGCAGAGCGGCGAATTGACGATCTTTTTACGGGAAAATCGCGTCTTGAGCGAGGCAAAACCAAAACAGAACTCCTCGGGGCGAACACGCACCGTTTACAAGACTAAGCCAAATCTCTAGTGAGCGAGCAAAACGGAAATTCAACATCTTCTAACGGACACGCTCCGCCGTCAGGCGGTTATCTTGCCGCGCAAAATGTTCGTAAGACGTACGGCCGCCGCCGCGTGGTCGACGATGTCAGTGTGACCGTCGGTCCCGGCGAGGTTGTCGGCTTGTTGGGGGCTAACGGTGCGGGCAAGACCACCACATTCTATATGTTGGTTGGTCTTGAAAATACCGAAAACGGCCGTATCATATTGCGTGATCACGACGTTACGCATTTGCCGATGTATCTGAGAGCACGATTAGGACTCGGTTATTTACCGCAGGAAGCGTCCGTATTTCGTAAGCTCACTGCTGAGCAAAATATCCTCGCCGTTCTCGAAACGATGAAGATGTCGCGGCAAGATCGCTTCGCCCGGCTCGATGAATTGCTCACGGAGTTTGGCGTCGACCATGTGCGAAAAGTCCGCGGTGATGCACTCTCCGGTGGCGAACGCCGCCGAGTCGAGATCGCACGATGTCTCGCAACGGAACCGCGATTCATACTCCTCGACGAACCGTTCGCTGGAATCGATCCGCTCGCGATCGACGACATTCGCGAGATCATCTTGTACCTAAAAAAACAGGGCATCGGGACACTTATCACCGACCACAATGTCCGTGAAACGCTCGGTATTACGGATCGTGCTTACATCATGTCCGAGGGCAAGATTCTCCGCAGTGGCAGTCCTGAAGAGCTCGTCGCGGATGCCAATGTGCGCCGCCTGTATCTTGGTGAAAGATTTACGCTTTAGCATCGCCGGATTCTTTCCATTTTGAAGTTAATCTAGCTATAATTATTTTAGGAACGATTTTTGCGTTAGGTTCCGTCAGAAGCGTCTGTTCGTGCTCGTCCGGTCGCGTTTATGTCTTCCTTAAGGCTCACAACTCAGCTCTCTCAAAAGATGGTGCTCACGCCGCAATTGCGTCAGCGCATCGAGATGCTGCAAATGAATTCGCTCGAGCTGAACGAACTCATCGAACAAGAAATGGTCGCTAATCCGATCCTCGAAGAGGTCCAACCGGGTGAGGAAGTGCAGGAGATCGGCGACAGTATTCTCGACCAGAATTCCACGGGAGAGGACAATGGTTTGGACAACACCGCCGATAGGTCTGCCGATGCAGTATCCGAGGCCCGAACCGACCAGCTTGCGGAATTTGATGGCGTAACGCCTGAAGGAGCGAGTCTCAACGGCAACGAAGAACGAACCGATCTTGACGGTGATGACGATTCTCATCCGGACACTGCTGATTCATTCGATGAGATCGATTACGGCCGTGAGTTTCAAGACTATCTCGATCCCGGATATCGTACGCAGGAGATCGAGTACAAGGACGACGCTCCTAGCTTTGAGCAGTTTTTGTCCCATTCGGTTTCTCTGAGCGAACATCTTGAATGGCAAGTCAATCTACTAAGCCTCAGTCCGCGTATTGAGGCCGCGGCCATCGAGGTCATTGGAAATCTCGATGACGACGGTCGCCTGATGGCGACTATTGATGAGATCGCTGATTCTTCAGGTTGTACATTAGAGGAAGCCGAAGCGGCCCGGGCAGCGGTGATGCAGCTTGATCCGGTCGGCTGCGGTGCATTTGATGTCAATGACTGTTTGTTGGCTCAGTTAGCAGCTCTTGGAGAGAAAGATACGCTAATTTGCCGTCTCGTCGCCAACCATTTAGAGGATCTCCAGCCGCACCGTTTGCAGCATCTTTCTAAAGCAACAGGTGTCGGGCTTCACGCTCTCGACGATCAGATCGCTCGAATTCGTCAGCTCGACCCATATCCAGGTCGAAGATATTCGGCAGAAGACCCCGTGTTTGTCTCGCCCGAGGTATACGTCGAAAAGCTCGACGAAGACTACGTGATCTACTTCGTCGACGATGGAAGTCCGCGGCTTCGAATTAGCCCGACCTACAACAGCATGTTGGCTCAGGGCGATACGACAAAAGAAACTAGGGATTTTATCAAGGAAAAGGTTCGTTCGGCTGTCGATCTGCTTAGGAATATTGAGCATCGCCGTCAGACGATCTATCGCGTCGTCGAGTGTATCGTTCAACGTCAACGTGAGTTTCTGGACAACGGTGTCGCATACATCAAACCGATGATGCTCAAGGATGTCGCCGAAGACATCGGCATGCATCTTTCGACCATCTCGCGTGTCGTTAACCGCAAATATGCACACACGCCGCAAGGCGTGATCGAATTGAGACGATTCTTTAGCGAAGGGATGCTAAACGAAGAAGGCGAAGAGGTTTCCACTCGCATCCTCAAGCTGCGTATCAAGAAAATGGTCGAAGATGAGGATACAAAAACACCGCTCACAGATGAGCAGATCGCAAAAGTTCTAAGCAAGGAAGGAGTCAAATTGTCACGTCGAACAGTCGCAAAATATCGCGATCAGATGAGCATACCGGGTTCGAGGGAGCGAAAAACAGTTATATGAAATTTGAATTCACGGGACGTCATATCGAAGTCACACCAGCGTTGCAAAAGCACGTCGAGGATCATTTCGCCAGAATTGAACACCTTTTTGACGGCAAGCCGCCGAAGGCTCACGTCATCATAGAGGTAGAACGTGGAAAACATCGTTCGGAGATCATCATTAATTGGCGGCACGAGGTGCTCAAGGCCGAGTCTAGCCTCTCCGATATGTATCAGTCGCTTTCGCAATCGATCGACAAGATCGAAAAGCAGGCGCGAAAACTCAAAGATAAGGTCATTGACAAGGCTCACAAGGCGAAGAATGCGGCGTCGATAACCGCCCCGCCGGATTCTGCGGAATGAGCGGAGCAAGCTAGCTGACGTATCACTGCGATAGATGGTAACCATGTCCCAAGACAGGGCGACAATTCACGGAACACTGGTGCGAGTCGACGGTAAAGGCGTACTCTACATCGGCGAGGCGGGCACGGGAAAGTCGTCCTTAGCACTTAAGCTGCTTTGGGCCGGCCATTTGCTGGTGGCGGATGATGTCGTGGTGATCGAACGGACCGGTGACGTATTGTTTGGCTCTGCTCCGGAACGCTTGAAAGGCGTTATCGCGATACCTGACCTCGGTATTTTTGATGTACGCGATGTGCTTGGGAATAGGCATTTCACTGATTCCTCGCGGATCGACAGGTGTGTGGAAATCGTTTCGCAGAACGGTAGTTTCAAACTCACCGGCGAAATGGAACTTCTTGGGATCAAAGTACCTATGTCACGTCAAGATCTTCAGTGCGAAGCGGAAGAACGTGTGTTTACGAGTACGATCGATCGAAAGTCGATAAGGAAAAGTGAGTTGGGGTTTTTGAGAGCCCACGCGGCATTCGTTGCGTCTCCACAACAAGAATATGTCACAGAATAAACGAGATAACCGGGAACTGCCGGCCTTTGTGATAATCACCGGCTTGAGCGGTTCTGGCATGAGTTCGGCCACGGATTCGCTCGAAGACCTCGGCTACTTTTGTGTCGACAATCTACCTCTTTCCATGCTTTCGACTTTTGGAAGACTTCTAATTCCCGGCGAGAACCGTGGCCCAGCGATCACTAAGGCCGCGCTGGTCATCAATATCCGCGAACGCCAGTTTCTATCTGACTTTCCAAACGAGCTCAGAAAGCTGCGTCGGCGAAATCTCGCTCCGTTTGTCGTATTTTTCGAGGCGTCGGACGATGTGCTGCAAAGACGATTTTCCGAGACTCGCCGACCGCATCCGGCAGACGCAGGAACGGGCCTTTTATCGGCGATTCAGGGCGAACGCGAGGCTCTCGGCGACATTCGAAAACTTGCGGATCTCATAATCGACACTTCCGAACACACCGTTCACACGCTGAGGCACCTGATCGTACAAAAATTCAGCGGCCACGAGGACGGCGTTCCGTTGAAGGTTGAGGTTATTAGTTTTGGCCATAAATATGGCACACCTCGTGCTGCCGACCTGATGTTTGATGTCCGACACTTGCCAAATCCGTATTTTCAGGCTGATCTCAAACATTTGACGGGCGAAGATGCTGCGATCCTAGACTATTTTGACGCGAAGCCCGAGGTGGTGGAGACGATAGACAAATTGACCGATCTGCTCCTGTATCTGTTGCCGCGATACAAGCGGGAAGGTAAATCGTACCTCACAATCGGTGTCGGCTGTACCGGTGGGCGACACCGGTCGGTAAAGGTTGCAAACAGCATCAAAACGATACTGGCTGCCAACGGTTTTGATACTACCGTAACTCATCGGGATATGCGGAAATAGCTTTAAGAAGCACGGGCTATCTTGTTGAAAACAGTATGAATAGAATAGGCGGCGTTATTGTATCTCATGGGCAGGTCGCAAACGAATTGGTTACTGCAGCCGAGGCCGTAGTTGGCGATCTCGAACATATTACGGCTGTTTCGATAGGATGGCATGACGATGTCGAGATGGCGAAAAGCGCGATCGAGCAGGCAATTGCTCGAGTTTCGAGCGGTAGCGGGGTTCTGTTGCTCACGGATATGTTTGGCGGAACGCCGACAAACATTGCGGCGATGTTTCTTGAACTCGGAAAAGTCGAGATCATTACAGGCGTCAATCTGCCAATGGTGATCAAGGTTGCCTCGAACACCAAGGAAATATCGCTCGCGGACCTTGCTCGTGAGGTAGAGTCTCAAGGTAAGGAAGCGATTTGCCGTGCCGGCGAGCTGCTTGAGCCGCAAAAGATGAAGAAAGATGCTTGAGTGCCGCGTCGAAGTCATCAACGAACTCGGTCTTCACGCACGAGCCGCAGCTCAACTTGTGCGGCTGGCTCGCAAATTCAGTTCGCGAATAACCCTGACACGCGAGGATAATGGCGATTCCGCAAACGCCAAGTCGATCCTGAGCCTCCTGTATCTGGCAGCCGCAAAAGGTGTGATAATTACACTTACGGTCGAAGGCGATGACGAATGCGACGCAATCAATGCGGTCGAATCATTGTTTCTAGAAGGTTTTGGTGAAATGTAGCCGGAGTCAGACCGGGAGCGGAGTTTTTGTAATGACAGATAGCAAAGTAGGAATATTAGGCGTACCGCTCGGATTCGGGGCCGGTCAGACAGGCAGCGAGCTTGGCGTCAATGCCATGCGCCTGACGACCTTTCGTGGAAGTAAGCTGTCCCAGCATATTCGCGAAATGGGATTCGTAGTCAACGACCACGGTGATGCATGGATAGTTCAGCCGGCAAATGAGGAAGATACAGGCAATCCGAAACACCTTGCCGAGATGCTGGCCTCAAGCGCAAATATCATCGAAAAGGTCTCGGCGATGCTAGGCAATGATGAATTCCCGATCATTCTTGGCGGCGATCATGCGATTGCGATCCCGACCTTCTCGGCAATAGCTAATCACTACAAGCAACAGGGAACCGAGATCGGCCTGATCTGGTTTGACGCCCACGCGGACATCAACACGCCCGAGACGTCGCCTTCGGGCAACATTCACGGCATGCCTCTCGCGACGATCCTGGGCCATGGTAACGATGAATTAGTAAATCTTTGCGGCTACGCTCCAAAGCTAAACCCTAGATACTTCGCCCACGTCGGAGCACGCGACATCGATCCGGGAGAGCGTTCGCAGATCGAAAAACTCGGGCTTCGAGACAACTTCTTCACAATGAGCGATATCGACAAACGCGGCATGGCCGAATGCGTCGAGGACGCAATTGCTATTGCTTCGCAGGCCCCCGGCGGCTACGCCGTCACATTTGACATCGACATGATCGACCCGCGTTTCGCTCCCGGCTCGGGCACGCTCGTCCGCGGCGGTACAACCTACCGCGAAGCCCATCTCGCACTGGAAATGATCGCAGCCCACGGCGGAATGCGTTCCTTCGAGATAGTCGAGGTCAATCCTTTGTTGGATCAAAGCAATATCACTGTAGAGTTGGCGTGTGAATTAATACTGTCGGCATTGGGTAAGACGATCTTGTAGTTTTGTTTTTCTCCGTAAAAAAGAGAATATTTCGTGCTAGAATCTCGGAGAGGTGAAACTTAGGACACCAACAGAAGTACTAGAAGAGATCCGAAAAATGCCGCCTACTGAGAAGGATGAGGTGCTTCGCGAGCTGTCCGGCAAACTTGCGGAGCCGGATTTGAGTCGCTACAGCGAAAAGGAACAACAATTCCTCAAATCGATGATGAAAAAGGGCCTCATTACAGATATCCCGCTTCGTCTCCCTGAACCGGAGTGGC
>JANNWQ010000339.1:0-13809 GCA_031408595.1 Acidobacteriota bacterium
GATATCTAAAGGATATAGCGGTCGAAGTATCCCTTCTTTTTTTTGAATATCATGCTCAGCGAGAGTGCACGCCCTGGTTATGGCTAGTCATAACTGTCTTAAACAAGTACCAGCCGTATAGAAAACCCTATGCCTCCGCGATGTATTGGGCAACTTTTGACTCAACAACATTTCGGACCTCGGCCAGATGCTCGTCCGAATTGGCCTCGAACCGCAGGACCAAGATCGCTTGTGTATTCGATGCACGGACGAGCCCCCAGCCATGTTCGAATTGTATGCGGGCCCCGTCAATAGTGACCACCGCGTGATCATTGGCAAAATATTCGGTTATCCTTTTCACTACCTCGAATTTTGTCTCGTCTGGGCAATCGACGCGCAGCTCGGGGGTTGAAAAGGTCTTGGGCAGGTCAGCTAGCAGTGAACAAAGGGGTTGGTCGGTTTTCGACAGAATTTCGAGTATTCGTGCTCCAGCATAGGTCGCGTCATCAAAGCCGTAAAACCGGTCAGCAAAGAAAATATGGCCACTCATCTCACCGGCGAGGGCAGCGCCCGTTTCCTTCATCTTTGCTTTGATGATCGAGTGGCCGGCTTTCCACATGAGCGGTTTGCCGCCGTGTGACGCAATGTCGTCGAAGAGGGTCTGCGAGCATTTAACCTCGGCGATGATCGTCGCTCCTGGGTTTGTTGCCAACACCGAGCGTGAGAGCAGTACCATAAGCTCATCTCCCCAAATGATGCGTCCGTTTGCATCGACAACACCGATGCGGTCGGCATCGCCGTCAAAGGCAAGGCCGAGATCGGCTTTCGATTCGCGAACGGCTACGATCATATCCTGCAGATTTTTCGCGACCGTAGGATCGGGATGGTGATTAGGAAAGCTTGAATCGGGGTCGGTAAAAAGCTCGACCATTTCAATCTCAAGCTCGCGATAAACAGGTACTGCCGTGATGCCGCCCATACCATTTCCGGCATCTATAACAACCTTCAGTTTGCGCGTCCCCATGTCAATTCGCCCGACAATATCTCGGCAATATTCGTTCAGAGCATCGAGCGTTTCAACGGTCCCGGAACCAGTAGAAAAATCTTGAGCTAGGGCGATCTCCTTTATCTCCGCGATTTGCGATCCGAAAAGCGTCGCTTTGCCCAAGCATATCTTAAAACCATTGTGATCGGATGGATTATGCGACCCGGTGATCATCACGCCGCCATCGACATCCATTGTATAAACCGCGTGATACAAAACCGGTGTTGGAACCATACCGATTAGCACAACATCGCATCCAGATTGATTAAGCCCGGCTGTCAACAATTCGCAGTATCGGGGTGAGCTGTCTCGCGCATCGTAACCTAGAGCGATACGCTTTGCACCGTTTTGATTCAGGTAGGTTCCGATCGACTTTCCCAGAACGGCAACAGTCTCATCGGTCAAGTGAAGCCCGACAATGCCGCGGATGTCATATTCTCTGAAAATGTTTTGGTCCATATTTCCGTTGCTCTTTCAACGCACCGCCAAGCGACAAGCAAAGCAGTATGTCTAAAGTGTTCGTAACTCCAATTTTTCTTAATTTTGCATTGGGGAAAAAGTATCATACCATCCGGCACCGAGACGGAGCATGTTTGTTCAAATGATATTGCCGTTTAGTAACAAACTACAACAAAGGTCCGCCGCCATTTCGAGTGGAATCCGCCGCTATGGACGAGTCCGATTTCGTGAGGAATCCTCGTCAGCGATTCAGGCATGCACGGTCGGCCCACTGGGTTCGAAGCTGAGAGTGCGGAAGAGCTTTACCCTAAAAGTTCAAGCCCCCAGAGACCATGAAACTCCGTCCAAAATAACATCGGGACTGAGTTGAAGGGCCGACGTTCTTGTCTTGAAGAGAGCCGTGATTTGATACCGATATTTTGTGACATGGAATGTGACATAACCCATCGAAATTGTACCGAAATTGACACAAAATGACTGAGTGTTACTGGGTGTATCGTTCGTCGGTAAACCATTCTATCCTTTATACTTAGTGGCATTCTGCAGTGCTTGGTAATACTCAACTTGTCCTTCTGTTAACCGAAGGGTTGTAAGTTCGAGTCTTACCTGCGGAGCCAATTTAATTCAGCAAGTTGAGGCCGTCTGGAAACTCAGTTTCCGGGCGGTTTTTTTTAGAAAAGATTTGATTCCGCCGCCGATTAGATGGCGGGGGCATGGCTGAACCTTTGGAGGTTGTGGGCGATGGCGATGAGTCCTAGTTCGGTATTTACTTTTTCAAGGCCTCGCAGGAAGAATCTTTTGAATCCTTTGTTGTGTTTAATGTTCCCGAAAACCGCTTCTACCTTCCATCTTTGTTTTCTTCTCTCGACTCCTTCTTCGCTCATCAGCAATTCTTTTATCTTCTGGCGGTGGCGGTTGAGGTTGGGCGAACGCTGGATGATGCGGTTGCCTGCGGCCTTGTGACAAGGGCCTCGCATCGGGTAGCTCTCGCAGTTTTTGGCCTGATAGAGCCGGTGGGTCTGGATGAAGCCGTTGGCCGTCTTTCTTTTCTTGTCGCCGGTGTACGTCATCGCCTGACCTATCGGACAGGTATATATATCGGTTTCGCAGTTGTAATGCAGCTTGTCCGCAATAAAAGGATTCTCTCTGTATTTCCGGTCTCTCTGCTCCTTGTCGAAGTAGCCGTATTTCACATACGCCGAGATCCCTTTTTCTTCAAGATAGTCGTAGTTCTCTTCGCTTCCGTATCCCGCGTCTGCCGTCAGGCTCTCGGGTATTTCTCCATAGCTCTCGATAGTGTCTTCGATGTGATCCTTTAGGAGCGTCGTGTCCGCGGTCGTCTGTCCCAAAGTGTAGTTGAGTATGTAATGTTCCGGCTTTGCCCCGCCAGAGAGCCACATGAAATGCACGTTCTCTTTAAGTGCCTGTTCGATCTTGCGTGACGAATAGGTATCTCTAAGGTACGCATACACCAGCACCTTGAGCAGCATTCGCGGATGATAGCTCGATGTCCCGCCGCCCTTGTAACTCGCTTCCAACGCCCCGATGTCGATCCGCTCGATCACCTCATTCACCACCCTCACCGGATGATTCAAAGGCACCAGATCCTCATAACTCGGCGGTATCAACATCGGCTGATTCTGCACGTACATCTTAAAGACGACCTTTCTCTCTTTCATTCATATATTTTAAACCCACTTACCCCATTCTGCGCCAAAAAAAGGCCGCCTTTTCAGACAGCCTCCTATTTGCCCTCCGGGAAAGCCTCGCGGATGAGCCTCGCTCCTCAAATTTGTAGAGGTCGAATTCGACCCCTTTGAACTTTGTTATTCCTATCCGTTCAGGCTCGCGTTACAAGTAACTCAACGCCCAGTGTTTGTTTCGCTTTTTTAGATTGCCCCACCATAAGCACAACGGGTAGAGGAGTATGAGGCCGGCGAGCCATGCCGCGTAGACGACCCAAAGTGAGAAGCCTTGTTGTGGCGGTAACTCGGTACTCGACATATGTGGTGACAGCAATGTACCGACGTTCCTGCCGGCGAGAAACGTGAGGAGAACTCCCATACCGTGAGCCATGAACCATTGCAGAACGTAGAAGAACATCGGCACGCGGCCAAAGGTAATGCAGACGCGCTGCCACGCCGCGTTACCGTCGATGCGGTCAGTCAGGAAAAGAAAGACCATCGCCGGGCCGAGCGTCATCAGGAGAAACGCGAGCGACGGCGGGTACTTCGTCGTATTCAGAAATGAAAGGACGGTGAATGTTGGATTAGGCTGACTCGACCACGGGAAGAGGTCGCCGTAGATATTGATGTACCGCAGTACTACAAATAGAACCGTTGATGCGACGCCGACGATCAGAAGCACCCGGCGACGCTTTTCAGATTCCCAACCAAAGATCACACCAAACGCATAGCCCGCCGCCATTACGCCGATCCACGGTATCAATGGGTACGCGAAAAATATGCCATAAAGAGAGCCGGACTGATGCAGGATTATCCATAACGCCTGCCAAAGATCGGGCGCCGGCGTTCCGCCGAACGCGATCTCCGGCGGGACCGCGATGCCGTCCGTCAGATTGTGCAGGAAGATCATCGCGAAACCGAACAAGCCGACGATCCTCAACGGCAGGTAGATCAACGCCGCCATCACGATCATCGAAACGCCGATCACCCAGATCACCTGCGCCATTCCAACGAACGAGGAATAATCGAAGCTGAATGTGAAGCCGAAGCGGACGACGGTGAATTCGAGGAATATCAGCCATAGCCCTCGCGTCCACAGAAAGCGCGAGAGTTCGCCGTTCGTCTTTCCCTGCATCTTTTGCAGATAGATGCTGACGCCGGAGAGGAAAACGAATGTCGGGGCGCAGTAATGGGTGATCCATCGAGTAAAGAAGAGTGCCACCGACGTCTGCGTCACATCCGTCGGATCGAAACCGCCTGTGTGGACAAAGTCGCGTGTGTGATCAAGCAGCATGATCATCATCACTATGCCGCGAAGAAGATCGATCGAATAAATGCGTTGTTTGATAACGTCAGCGTTCATCTCGGCCTTACTAACCTAAATATCGGATAACTTACCGCCAGAACGCCGAGAGCGTATGCACTCGGATAGGGATTACTGTAGATATAGCCGAAGAAGAGCAGTATAGCTCCGACGAGCATTACAATCGGTGCAAGCGGGTAGCCCCATGCCCTGTAAGGACGCGGCATATCAGGCTCGCGGCGACGGAGGACAAAAAACGACACGATCAGCAATATCGTTATCACGACGGCAAAGAACTGCGAAACGGCGAGCAAAAGTTCAAAGCTGCCGATGGCTGACCATACCATCGCAGGCACAGCACAGACAGCTAACGCAAATGCCGGCGTGCCGCCCCGGTTTACTTCGGTTGCTTTTTTTGTAAAAAGACCTTCGCGGCCAAGGGCGAGAAGCATTCGTGGATTCATCATCAGGAGTGCGTTCAATATGCCGATCAACGACAGCAGAGCAAGGACGGTGAGTACCTGGCCCCCGCGAGCACCGAAAAGTAGGCTTATGGCGTCACCGCCGGCAAACTGGGATCCTGCGAGCTGAGTCATGGGCAGAACGTACAGGAGTGCGGCGTTAACGAGGAGGTAGATCAAGACGATGATCGCAATGCCGCCAAACATTGCGCGCGGTAGGTTTCGATCTGGGTTCGTGTCTTCCTCGGTAAAGTAGATAGCAGAGTGCCATCCGTCGTAAGTGCTGAGCACTAGCTGAAAGGCAAGGACGAACGCGACGATGCCAACGATGGGAGCCGTGCTCGGAGTAGACGAAGTTCCCGACGGCGAGGACTGACCACCGTAAACGAAACACGCGACAACAAAAGCGATCAGGGCCAAGCACTTCAAAAGGCTCGTTAATTTTTGCGTGGTGCTTCCGGATCTGAGGCCTATCCAGTTCAATGCGGTTAGCAAGGCCAGTACGGACACGCTGACGACAACGCGGGAACTCGCGAACTGCTGCAGACCAAAAAGCGTGACCGTATACTCGCCGAAAACGACCGCAATGAAGCCAAGGGCCAGATTGTTATAAAGCCAGTCGCTCCAGCCGACCACAAAGCCGCCGTACGGCCCATAAGCCTTGTGTGCGTAAACAAAATAGCCGCCCGCCTTTGGGATCATCGTCGCCAACTCGGCAAGATAATTTGCACCGAGCAGCGAGTAAACACCGCCAAGCACCCATGCCAGCAGTATCAGCCACACAAGGCCTAGCTGTTCCGCGATAGGTCCAGGCGAGCGGAGTATGCCGACGCCGACCGTGCCGCCGACGACTATCGCCAAGCCGAAGCCAACGCCCAAGATGCGCAATAATTTATTGGGCGAATCGGTCGAAGATTCGTTGGGGCTTGTTGAAATTTCCATTTGAATTTTTTTTAATTAGAACCTATGACTTATGCTGCGGTAAATCCGCCGTCGATCATGTGTATCGAGCCGGTGCAATACGAGGATTCGTCGCTTGCGAGAAATAGAGCAAGGTTCGCAACCTCTTCGTTGGTCCCATACCTTTTCATCGCGATCAGTTGCGAAAAACCTTGCCGCATCCCGTCCGGATCGTCGGGTGATAGCTGCGTTTCGATCGAGCGGATCATCCGGTTGTCTATCGGGCCCGGGCCGATCGCGTTGACGCGAATGTTGAAGGATCCAAGTTCAAGAGCCGCTGTTTTTACCAGACCGCAAACGGCGTGTTTGCTCGCGAAATACGGAGCACCGGCAGGAACGCCAATTACACCCGCGATCGACGACAGTGCGATCATCGAACCGCTGCCGCGTTTTTTCATTGGCCCGACGCAGTACTTCATCGACAGCCAAACCCCGATCACGTTGGTACGGTAAACTTCCTCAAAATTCTCGACCGTTTGATCCTCGATCATCGCAATTTTGCCTTCGGTGCCTGCGTTTGCGAGCAGAATGTCTACTCCGCCAAAGGCATCGATCGTTGCGGCGACGGCAGCGGCAATGGCGTCCTCATCAGCGGCTTCGGCTACAGCTGTTGCCGTTCTACCGAGGCCCGCAAGTCTTTCGCTTGTTGCCTTTAGCTTCTCTTCCGAACGGCCGACGAGCATTACGCTTGCACCTTCTTCCAAGAATCTCTTTGCAGTTGCCTCACCGATACCGCCGGTGGCACCGGTAATGATCGCGACCTTGCCTTCCAACCTTTTATGATCCATTTTTTCTCCTTTTCTAAGTTCGTGCGGGCGCAATGCTCAACGCATCTCGTTATCTAACTGCCACGCTCATTCTGTAACTCGCGGGACGGTCGCAGTTGTTCGTGACGGTCAGGCGGGTGTCGCCGTTGCCCGTTGTAAATCCCGTGCTCGACGAGCCGCCGCTGAAAACCGCGCAGTTGCCTGACGAACTCAGGTTAGCGGTCAGGTATTGGCCCGACATAGTGCGGAGAACGTAGCTCCGCGAACGGCCGACTGTTCCCGAAATGGTCTCGCCAACGCTGCCGCGGCGAAACGAGATCCGCGCAGTGCCCGGATCGTTAAAGCTCGGCGGTGGCAGCGGCTCCAGCGGGTCGTCGTCCTTTTTGCGCTTATCATCCTCAAGCTTTTTGCGTTCATCGGCAAGTCTCTTTCGCTCTCGTTCGAGTTCGTCTTCCATGCTCTTGAGGTCTGCTCGATCAGCATTTGCTGGAGGTTCAACCGTTCGTGCGGGCGTCGCGATAGGCGTAGTGACGATGTTTGCCACATTCGCATTGGTTGGAACGCTGCTGCCGCGAGGCCAGTAGATCAACGCGGCCGATGCCAGGACGATGAATCCGAAAAGAAGTAAAAATGCGGTGCCCGCGACGAAATATTTCGCGCTCGACGCGACTGTGGGCGCAGTGGTCGCGGCGGGTATGGCAACGGTCGCTATCGAGGGTCTTACGACGGTCTGTTGCTCTACGTCGTCGAGCATAACGCCGAGCGGAGTTCCGTCCGAGAGACAGAACATCATATCGTCGGCATAGGTCTGATTGCAGCTACCGCATCTTTTCATATCGGCAGGATCGGTTGGGATGACCGTTAGCTAATTTTTGTACATTGTATACGAAAACGCGAAAAGCAACAGGGAGAAACCGCCGTTGTTAAAATTTACTTGCGGGCATGGATCAGGGGCGTTCGCCAAAACGCTGTGCCGATCGCGCCTTAGCCCGCGCTGCCTCGACCTCGCGGTCACGCGGCGGCGCATTTGTGACATAGGAATTTAGCATCTCCTGCGCCGCGGCTGCGACGCGTTCGATGGCGAGATTAAAGGCCTCTTCGTTCGCCTTGGCAGGTTTGGTAAAGCCCGAAAGCTTTCGCACAAACTAAAGCGACGAAGCCTGCACTTCGTCGGTCGTCGCGGGCGGGTCAAAATTGTAGAGCGTCTTGATGTTGCGGCACATGACCTGAAGATAATCGACCTAATGCACCAATTTCAAGCCGGCGGCCCAGTCGCGGGCAACGCGTGCCATCTCGGCAAAAACGTCTTCACTGCTCTGACGAGTTCGTTTGAGGATCTTGAAGCTGTGATCGGCGGTATCGAGCAGATGAAGCTTAGCATTTTTGCCGAGGCCTTTCACCACCGGTTCGAGCAGATCAAGCTCGCCCAGAGCATCGCGCGTACCGCTGAGGAACAGCATCGGGATATCGATGTTCGCCAGATGATCTGCACGTTTAGTCGCGGGCTCGCCCGCCGGATGGAGCGGAAACGCGAAGAATACCAATCCCTTTACTCCATCGATCGGCTCCTCGCTCTGAGCCGTCGAAGTCATCCGTCCACTAAACGAATGCCCACCCGCGAGAATCAGCAAATCAGGCGCCGCCTCATTCGCCGCCCTGACCGCCGACCGAATAGTCTCAATACAAGTAGCCTGCGAATTCCGCCCACCGCCCTTCTCCGAATAAGGAAAATTATACCGAAACGTCGCGATTCCTTGCTCCGCCAAGTTCTCAGCGATCGTCGCTAGCATCGGGTTGCGCATGTTCGAACTCGCCCCGTGGCCTAAAACCAGCAAATGTGTCGCCTCCTCAGGAAGCATCAGCAACGCCCACACATCGCCTTTTTCGGGCGTGGCGAGAAATCTTATTTCGGTTTGAGTGAAAACCATAATGGCGGATAAGTCGTTCAAGACTCAGTTCATTCGGGACTATTGAATAGGAACACACATGCAAAAAACAACATGAACACGAAATCGTTCGCACCGTAAATACTATAAAAAACACCGGCAAAAACGTCCCTGGAATAAAGCTCTGCCAGGCTGTTCGCGAAAAGCCATTTGATCCAAACTATGACGTAGACAAGCTTTTCTAAAGCGAAAGCACCCGCAAGCCACTTTATGTTCGACTTGATCGTGACCACGCTCAGGTATGCAATTCCCCACACGACGATCATTAGAAGGCCAAAATTCGACATCACGACCGGATCAGCATTGTTGATAGCGAGATTGCTGAATCCACGCGAAAACAAAAGAACTCCGCTGATGTTCATCAGCCCAGCCGCGATCATACCCTTGTTTATGAGATTTCTAGTCATGTCTGATTCGGCTGTAGATACTGATTTGGAACATTCTTCAGCGGCGGCATTTTCCGGCCTGAAGCTTCCAGCATGGCTTGGATGTTGTCGTAGATGTCGAGCTCATTCCTATGAACTTGCGGCAGCAAACCGATTTGGGCGTATGAGATCGGCGTGATGTCGAAGAAGGTAGTTTCCCATGGATAGCCTTTGCCCCAGTCGAGGGCGTCGAGGCGGATGTCGCATTTCGCACCAGCATCGAGGAGAATATGCATGATGGGAGCAGAGCGATTGGCGTTGGAATTTACAGTGTGAAAGATCGGCGGGTGTCCGCCCACGCCGTTCTCGTCTTTGCCGGCGGCAGCATTTACATCGGCTCCGAGTTCGATCAGCTTTTTGGCCGTGTTCACATTTCCGAACTCGGCCGCGACGTGAAGTAGCGTCACATCAATCATTGATGTGAAGGATGACACGAGAGAAGTTCGGTGGGTCAGGATCGACGGATCTGAGTCATAGATCTCTTTGATCGCCTCGCCATCGTCGAGCAGGACAGGCACGAGAAGCGCATCATCCAATGTCGCACCGGCGCTCAAGAGCAACCTCAGACAGTCGGGCAAACGGTCGCTTCTGGTGTATTCCTCGAGCAGCCAATAGACGGGAAGTTTCCCTTGAATCGGTTGCGCAGCGTCGGCTCCGGCACCCAGGGCGAACCTTACCTGGTCAACGCTGTGGCCATCGAAAGTGGACAGAAGGGTATGGTCTTGACCGGACATTCAAACTCTACCTATGACGTAAAATTCTTCTTCAACCTCTGCCAAACCTCAAAATAATCATTCTGCAATTCGGCACATTCCATCGCGAATTTGGTCGGACGGATAACGTACCGCGATTCGAACATGAACGCCATTGTGCCTTCGAGCTTTTGCGGTTTCAGGTCGGCGTTCGACGCTTTTTCGAACGCGTCGAGGTCGGGGCCGTGGGCGGACATTTGGTTGTGGAGCGAGCCGCCGCCGGGGACGAAGCCGGTTTCTTTGGCGTCGTAGGCACCGTATATGAGGCCCATGTATTCGGACATGTAATTGCGGTGGTACCACGGCGGACGGAAGGTGTTCTCGGCGACGAGCCAGCGGTCGGGGAAGATGACGAAATCGCAATTCGCAACGCCGGCTTCGCCGGACGGGCTGGTTAGAACGGTGAAGATCGACGGATCAGGATGGTCGAATGAGATCGAGCCGATGGTGTTAAATTTTTTCAGATCGTAGCGATACGGTGCGTAATTGCCATGCCATGCGACCACGCCGAGCGGCGAGTGGTCGATCTCGCAAGACCACAAATTTCCGCCAAACTTCGCGACCTGTTCAAATTTGCCTTCTCGGTCCTCGTACCACGCGACAGGCGTTTCGAAATCGCGTGAATTGGCGAGTCCGTTCGCACCGATCGGGCCAAGATCAGGCAGGCGAAAATGCTGACCATAATTCTCGCAGATATACCCGCGGCACTGCTTACCGTCCGGATGCGGTTCGACCCTAAATCTCACGCCGCGTGGGATACAAACAACCTCGCCCGGCCCCGCCTGTAGGCAGCCGAGTTCGGTCAGAAAACCCAACCTTCCCATCTCAGGCACGATTAGCATCTCGCCATCGGCATTGTAAAAATACCGGTCGCCCATGCCTTTGTTAAAGGCATAGATGTGAACCGCCATCCCGTGCTGTGCAAAAAGGTCGCCATTCCCAGCGATCGTCGTCACGCCGTCAACAAAATCCGTCGGCTCGGTCGGAACCGGAAGCGGATCCCACCGAAGCTGATTCGGCGTGACATCGATTTCATCGAAACGGCTCTGCCAACCGCCATTCTCTCGCCGTTCAAACGGCTTGTGCGTCACAGACGGACGGATGCGATATGTCCATGTCCGTTTATTCCGGTCTCGCGGCGCCGTAAATGCTGTTCCCGATAGTTGCTCGGCATACAATCCCAAAAGAGCCTTCTGCGGCGAGTTTCGCCCGACAGGCAAAGCACCTTCGACGGCCTCGGTGGCGAATTCGTTTCCAAAGCCCGTTTGATATTTGAGGTTCATAAGAAGTCCACCGCCGGCTGTGTTGGTCGCGAAGGTTTGCGAATAACGGACGGTCTTGTCTTTGCTTATAATAGTTTTTTCACGGCGAAAAAGGAAGATTTAGCCGGACCCGTCACGCCCCGCAGACCGCGTTCGTTTGAACCAATTGACCAACCCGTTAATGATTCTGCGGGCGACAAAACCGACGGACGCTGAGAGGCCCGCAATTATTGATCCGATGGCTGTCGGCAGCACCGCACCGAATGTTAATGTCATACCAAGCACGAACCCAAGTACGCACTCTGCGCGATAGACTGGTAGCAACAGCGCGAGCAGTAACATTCCCAAAAACAGGTACGATGTAACTTCTCTAAAGCCCGCCGCGAACGACACCGCTAGAATGATGCCGAAAAGGAACGAACCGACAAATCCGATATAAACATTTACAGGGATTATTGCTACTCGGCCTTCGCCATCGGCCCGAAGTGCAGCTTGCTTTTGCAGACGCCCGATCACAAACCATGTAAGTAGCGGAAGCAAAAGTGCACCCCACCAATTTGAGATCGCCGGTAGATCAGGACGATTGAGAATGTTATGGCTGACAACGCCGCCACTAAAATGCTCCCAAGCGAGATGTCCAAGCTCGGCCACAAAGATCACTGCGGTCAGATAAGGGCGCAATCGTCCAAGTTGCTGTTCGTTCATATCGTTCTGTTGCAAGGTGCTACCTTCAGAATGAAGAGGCAATGTGTTTAGTTCCGCACGAATCGAGTATCCATGCCAAATGCTAGACGTCCAACCGCATCTTACAGATGTCAATTCCCGGGCCAAAGCCATCGGGCGTGTGCTCGACGGTTACAAATCCAAACTTCTGGTAAAACTCTTCGGTGTGTTGCGAGGTGCTGGTGACCATCGGTTTATTCCCGAAATGCTCGAGTGATCTTTCGATGCGAAACTCGGTCAGCTTTTTGCCCAAACCAGTACCCAAATGTTCTCGATGGACCATGCCCCAGCAGAGCGAGACCGTATCGTCCTCGTTCAAGCCGATGCCGCCTGCGCCGACAACTTCGCTATCAATCTCGATCACATAATAGTGTTCCGCGTCAGCTAGAAACTCCAGCAATCCAGGCTCTTCCGACAGGCCGAAATATTTCGGTATGTTCGAGCGAAGAACTTCGACGACTGCATCGAGATCAGATTCTGAATATGGTCGGATGTGCATACGTGTCGCTATTTCGCTCTCATCGCCCACAGCCCGAAGAACAACATCACCAGTCCAACTCCGGCAACGACCGCAGTGAGAAACCACATCCGCATAAAGCCGCCGGCGATAACCTTGTACGCGGTCTCGCGCTTATAGTACACGTCAATCATCTCGCCGACCTCGTATTGTGTATTAGAACTATCAAGATCGGCAGTTCGGCCGCCCTGCGATCCTTCGTAACGCACCTGTACAGAGAAATTACTTAGCCCCTTGCTGGCAACCGGTCCGATCCGCTCGCACTTTACGACCTCGGCGCTAGCGTACTCGTGCGTTCGAATGACGATCACGTTTTGCACGGTCATCCAGAGAGCAAACACGATCAACAACCCACCGACGCCCGCCAATGCCAAACGTAGAATTACCTCGAGCGGATGTGCACCTTTTAACATAGCGGGTTATCAAGGCTCGATGTCGAAGTGCAAGACATCTTCTCGTTCAGTTCTCCGAGAGTCGCGAGATCTGCTTTTTGGTAGATGATATTCATTTCGACCTACAAATTTCCCCTCCGCCGCTGCTCTTCCTCAATCGAAACAAACAACGCCTTAAAATTGCCCTTACCAAAGCCTCTACAGCCCTTTCGTTGGAGAATTTCGTAGAAGACAGTTGGTCTGTCTTCTACCGGTTTGGTGAAAATCTGGAGCAAATAACCCTCTTCGTCGCGGTCGACGAGGATGCCGAGTTTTCGTAGCGAATCGATGTCTTCGTCGATCTCGCCAACGCGTGAGGGGAGCTCGTCGTAATAACTGTCTGGGACGGTCAGGAATTCGACGCCGTTCTCGGCGAGCTTTGTGACTGCGCTACGAATATCGCGGCACAAGAGAGCGATATGCTGGGCACCGGCCGAGCGGTAAAAATCTATGTATTCCTGTATCTGCGATTTGCCCTTTTTGCTCTCGGCAGGCTCGTTGATCGGGAACTTGATATTGTGCTGGCCGTCGCTCATTACGATCGACATCAGTGCCGAATACTCAGTCGAGATATCCTGATCGTCGAAGGTGATGTATCGATAAAAGCCCATCACGTCACGATAAAAATCGCACCACTCGTTCATCTTGCCGAGCTCGACATTGCCGACGATGTGATCGACCATCATGATCCCGGTCGGCTCGCCTGAGACTGCCTGTTCGACAAAGCCTGGCAGAAACACGCCATTATAATTATGGCCGTTATTGGTGTTGTACGAGATCAGCGAATGTATAGTGTCCCCGTATGTCGCGATCGCCGCGTGTCGAACGCTGCCATTGTCATCCGCGAGGTCATGCGGCGCGGTGATCGGCCTCGCACCACGCCTGACCGCCTCGTTAAAGGCGTGATCTGCATCCTCGACATAAAACGCAATATCGCGCACTCCGTCGCCGTGCTGCTTGATATGCTCGGCGGCCGGATGCTCCGGCGAGAGCGGCGTCGTCAGCACGAAATTGATATTCGTCTGCCGCATCACATAGCTCGTCACATCGCGACTGCCCGTCTCAAGCCCGCGATAAGCATGCCGCGAAAACCC
>JANNWQ010000340.1:0-2458 GCA_031408595.1 Acidobacteriota bacterium
AATGCTAAAAACTCAAACTGGTACTACGACTTTGATTTTTTGTTTGTTTCAACAATCTGTTTGATGGCAACGTTTCGGCGACAAATTGAATCTCGCCCGAATTTGCGGTATCTTCAATCATTTAATAAATGCACTTTTTACGGAGGATATTTTAGATAATGGGTATCAAAGTTGGTATTAACGGATTTGGCCGGATCGGCCGCTCGCTCGTCAGGACATGGCTCGGCTCTGGAGACATCGATCTCGTCGCGGTCAACGACCTGACCGATACAAAAACGCTCGCACATCTGCTCAAATACGATTCCGTTATGGGAAACCTCGATCAGACGATCACGTCTGGTGACGGAATGATCAATGTCGATGGCGACTCATTTCGTGTCTTTTCCGAAAGAGATCCGGCGGCGATCGACTGGAATTCAGTCGGTGCCGAGATCATTATTGAGTCGACAGGGCATTTTACTAATGCCGATGACGCGAAAAAGCATCTTCGCGGTGATGTAAAAAAAGTGATCATCTCGGCTCCCGCAAAGAACGAGGATGTCACGATCGTGCTCGGCGTAAATGAGAATGTATATGACGCTGCCAATCACCACATCATCTCGAACGCATCGTGTACGACCAATTGCCTCGCTCCGGTCGCAAAGGTCATCCACGACAATTTCCGCATCAAGAATGCCTTGATGAACACCATCCACAGCTACACAAATGACCAGCAGCTCCTCGATCTGCCGCACAAAGACCTACGCCGTGCCCGTGCCGCAGCTCTGTCAATGATCCCAACCTCGACTGGTGCCGCAAAGGCGGTGGCTCTCGTCATTCCTGAGCTGAAAGGTAAATTCGACGGAATTTCGGTACGCGTACCGACGCCAAATGTTTCGCTGGTTGACGTCGTGATGAACGTCGAGCGTCCGACATCAGCGGATGAGGTCAATCAAATTCTTCGCGATGCCGCCACCGGGCCGATGAAGGGAATTCTCGCCGTCAGCGACGAACCGCTTGTCTCGATCGATTTCAAGGGTAATTCGCATTCATCAATCGTTGACAGCGAAAATACAAAGGTCATTGACGGCACGTGCATTAAGATCCTGTCGTGGTACGACAATGAATGGGGCTATTCCTGCCGCGTTCGTGATCTGGTCAAGTATATCGCTGCAAAAGGAATGTAGCGGACTTACAAATGGCCCGAAAGTGGAGTTCAGAGTGCAAGCTTTTAGCTTGTAACTGTTCGAAACACACAAGAACAAGCTAAAGCTTGCACTTTGAACACGGTGCTATGAAAAACTTGCTAAACATTGGGTTTGTCGCACTTCTTCTCGTGGTTCTCGGTTGTAATTGCGGTGACCGGCTGAAAGAACTGTCGAAGAAAGGCGACTCGACGCCTCCGCCCGCGACCAAGACCGAAACGTCGAATACGTCTTCGACAAACTCGACCAAAGGCGAGTACGAGGTCACGATGGCCAAGTACGAAAAGGTCAAGGTTGGAATGAAGCGCGGCGATGTCGAGAACATCTTCGGCGGGAAGGGAACGGAATACTACAGCGGCACCGGCGGAGGCGTCTCGTTTACTTCGGTTAAGTGGGTCGGCGATAAATTCAAGACCGTTCTCGTAAGTTTCAAAAACGACAAGGTTACCTCGAAATCCCAGGTTGGATTGAATAAATAGTAAGGCGTTAGAATTCTGTTTCCGGGTATTGCCGTTGGCTTGAGCCAACGGTATTCGCCAACCAAGTTTTCTGGGCTTTAGCCCAATTCCGAACATGCTGTGCGACAAAGAGATTGGGCTAAAGCCCGCAAGTTTCCCGCCCTGCTGACCGTTGCCTAAAGGCAACGGCAATGGAACAAACGCTCACGCCAAGGGTCAAAATGAACAAAAAGACGATCAGAGACATTGACATCGCTGGAAAGCGGGTCTTCATCCGCGTAGATTTTAACGTTCCCATTAAAGACGGCGTGATCACCGACGACACTCGGATCAAAGGTGCTCTCCCGACGATCAAATACGCAGTCGAGCAAGGAGCAAAGGTCATTCTAGCCTCACATCTTGGCCGCCCGATCAAAGACAAGAAGAAGGCCGAAGAAAAGGGCTTGCCCTACGATGGAGCGAAATACACACTCGCCCCCATAGCTGAGAGTCTTTCCGAACTTCTCGAAACCACCATTATTTTTGAAGACGAAAGCAGATATACCGAGATTGTCGCGTCGATGCAGAACGGCGAAATTCTATTGCTCGAGAACCTCCGCCTAAACGCCGGTGAAGAAAAGAACGATCCCGAATTCGCCAAGAGCCTCGCCGCCCTCTGCGACGTTTACGTCAACGACGCCTTCGGCACGGCACACCGAGCACACGCATCGACCGAGGGAATTACGCATTATGTCGATGATTGCGTTGCTGGATTATTGATGGAAAAAGAACTTGAGTTCCTAGGCAAAGCTCTGAACAATCCCGAACGCCCGTTCG
>JANNWQ010000341.1:0-11301 GCA_031408595.1 Acidobacteriota bacterium
CGAATATTTCGACGTTATCGCCGAAGGTTCGACATCAGCTTATCCGTCGCTCAAACCTTCAGATATTTCAACCGTCGAATTCAAACTGCCGCCAGCGGATCTGCTTACAAAGTTTTCCGACTATGCGAGTAACGCTTGGCAGAAACTAGAGGTAAACAAAGAACAGATTCAGTCGCTAGCGACTTTACGCGATCAACTGTTACCAAAACTAATGAGCGGCGATGTTGCCGTTGAGCTCTAATAACTTATGGAAGACGTATTTAAGCCCACAAGCCTTACGATAAAGCAGCTTTTCGGAAATACTGACGCTCTTTATCAAATTCCGCGTTATCAACGGCCTTATAAATGGGGCGACGATCAATTAGAAAAACTCTGGGATGACTTGCAGGATGCGAGAGAGAACGAGCCGAACTATTTTCTTGGTTCTATAATCACCGCAAAGCCTGATGAGTCGTCTAGTTACCTCGATATTGTTGACGGGCAACAGCGGACGACGACGCTTCTGATTCTTTTCTGTGTTTTGAGGGATCATTATCCCGACCTAAATTCTGGAATACTTGATTCCGATCCTTTTGCGGTCGATAACAAGATCGTGGAGACCTCAATTAGATTCAATGATCGTTTTGAACGGCTTAGATTGAAAACTCATTCAAATCATGAGAGCGATTTCCAAACTTGCATTCTGACGCCGGGAGCAACGAAAGGATTGACTCGACCCATGAAGAAAGATCTTCGAAAGGAAGAGGAACCGAAACACAAATTCATTAACACGGCTAAGTTCTTCACGGATCGCTTAGAAGAAATGGGTGAGGACAATGTTGGCAACTTTGTTAACTATCTATTCAATCAGGTCAAAATAATCCGTATCGACTGTCAGTCAGTTACGTTTGCGATCAAACTGTTCCAAGTCCTAAATGACCGCGGTCTCGACCTTTCAAATTCTGACCTGATCAAGAGTTATCTTATCGGAAAGATTCATCGCATGTACGCCGCCGACGAAGAACTCAAGAAGCAGAAAGAGAACCAGTTCATCGACGACTGGAAAGCGTGTGAATCAGCCGCGACGGACACCGGCGATAGCGTGAATGATCTTTTTGTTTTGTATGAATACTATAGGCTTGGTGAAAACCCAAAGCGGGGATTATACGAAGAACTGGAAAAACTATTTAGTAATGAAGACCCAAACGAAGTGGTCGCAGACTTCAAGGGATTCGTTTCGAACTATAAGAAAGAGATTTACGAAAGCAAAGATCCTTTGATTTATGGCTTTTGGTATCTTCGGTGGAGCACGTTCTGGCGTAGCATCCTCTTAACCGCTCTTCACAGTTCATATCCTAACTTCAAAGAACTTGCATTTCTTCTACGTCGCTACTATTACCTTAATTGGATCGCGGGATACACGATTACCCGAATCAAACAGACTTCGTTCAACCTTATAAAGTCGATCAAGGCTAAGAAACCGATCAATGAGATTGCGGCCGAGTTAGAAAAATCGCTAAAGGACAATGACACAATAAATAGGGCAGCAATGCGTTTGAGAGGCCCGATCTATTATGAAACTTGGTGCAAGCCGCTTCTTTTTTTAATCGAGTACGAGCAGCAAGATAATCCGAAGTTTTACTTTTTCGACGATACAAATATTCACGTCGAACACATTTTGCCGCGAGCATTCAAAAACAACCCAGATTGGTCGGCGGCTCATGGGAAAGTTGAGCTTGAGATGAGATTGGACTCACCAGCGAATCTCACGCTTCTAAGTGGCGCGAAAAACATCGCTGCCAAGAACTCTGGATTTCCTATTAAAATTGAAGCGTACACCGGAACCGGACTATATAAGAACGTCACGGACGATAAGGTCTCATCCTTTAGAATCACTCAACGGATTGTAGATGACTATAACGCCGCGAAATTCGATAAGGACTGGAACCTAAAAGCTATGATAGATCGCGAGAACTGGTTCAGAGAACAGATCGAGAAGATTCTCGACATTAAATATCCCTAAGGATGAAACCAATCACCGAAAACCATATCGAACAGTACGCCATAGAGGAATTGCAGGCTCTTGGGTATGGTTACGCTTATGGGCCGGAGATCGAGCGGATTTTGTTATAATCAAGTTGAGGAATAGACAGATGACACAAACGATTGAGGCGATTTATGAAAACGGCGTTTTTCGTCCGCTGGCGGCGGTCGATTTGCCGGAGAACAGCGTGATCGAGCTCGATCTGCATCTGCCGGTGAGCCGAAAGGCGGGGCCAACGGACGACAGCTCGCACCTGCAATTTACTTCCCCGCCCGGAGAATGGATAAAGCAGGTAAGAGAATGGGCGAAAAGACCAAGGAACTCTGCGGCATCCTTACCGGACGAGGCATTGAGGCGAGAGAGTATTTACGAGGATCGATATTAGATGAGTTGGCTGCTTGATACGAGCGTTCTGCTTCGTACCGTCGATTGCAACAGTCATCACCAGCAAATTGCTCTTGATGCAATTGCGGGTCTGGACGCGGGGCAGGAGATTGTCTGCATTGTTCCTCAAATCCTTGTTGAATTTTGGGCGGTAGCCACACGTCCGGTCGCGGCAAACGGACTTGGTTATTCAGTCGAAGAAACCAGGGCCGAAATTGGCCGCATGCAAATGTTGTTTCTTCTAAAGGGTGAAGACGAAACTATATTCGGTAATTGGCAAGAATTAGTAAGCAGGTACGAGGTGATCGGCAAGACCACGCATGACGCACGATTGGTTGCCGCGATGCAGAGTCACGAAATAGAAAATCTTCTGACCTTCAATGCGGCGGACTTTAAACGATATTCCAGCCTCATACGCGTATCGACCCCGCACGACTTTGCAGACAATTGAAGCCCGTAACCGAAAACCATATCGAACAGTACGCCATAGAGGAATTGCAGGCTCTTGGGTATGGTTACGTTTATGGGCCGGAGACCCGGCGGGAAGATTTTGGGCAGATCGTTTTGATCGAGAGTCTGCGGCGGCAAGTTGCGGTTATAAATCCTGATATACCCGACGAAGCAAGAGAACAGGCGATCCAGAAGGTTTTGCGGATATTCTCGCCGGACCTTTTGGCGAATAACGAGACATTTCACGAGTTCCTGATCGAGAAGGTCAGAATCCCGTATCAAAAAGACGGTTTCGAACGCAGCCACGAGGTTGCACTGATCGATTTTGACAATCCGGCGAACAACGAATTCCTCGTCGTCAACCAGTTCACGATCACCGAAAACAACCAAAACAAACGGCCCGATATTCTTTTGTTTGTAAACGGCATTCCTTTGGTTGTGATCGAGCTAAAAAATCCGGCAGATGAGAACGCGACAATTCTTTCGGCCTTCAAGCAGATTGAAACATATAAGGAGATAATCCCGTCTCTGTTCACCTATAACGCTATCTGCGTCATCTCTGACGGACACGACGCTAAGGCTGGGAGCTTGTCGGCAGGGCTCACCAGGTTCATGACGTGGAAGTCATCGGATGGCGAGAAAGACGCTTCGCGGTTCACGCCACAGCTCGAAACCCTCATGAAGGGAATGCTGAACAAGGAAACACTTCTTGACCTCGTCAGAAACTTTATCGTTTTCGAGAAGACTAAAAAGGAAGACGCGAAAACCGGAATCACTCACATCGATACTGTTAAGAAGCTCGCGGCTTATCATCAGTATTACGCTGTTAACAAGGCGATAACGAGCACTCTGGAAGGGGCCTCGGAAGACGGCGACCGCAAGGGCGGTGTTGTCTGGCACACGCAGGGATCGGGCAAATCGCTTTCGATGGTTTTCTATACGGGAAAGCTTGTCTTACGTCTCAACAATCCAACGGTTGTCGTCATTACGGATAGAAACGATCTCGACGAGCAGCTGTTCGGAACATTCGCGGGTGCGAAGCAGCTACTGAGGCAGGAGCCAGTTCAAGCACGTGATCGTGACCACATTAAGGAGCTTCTTAGGGTTGCGAGTGGCGGGATAGTCTTCACAACGATACAAAAGTTTCTGCCCGAAGATGGGGGGAATATCTACGACCAGCTTTCGGATCGAAAGAACATCGTGGTCATAGCCGACGAAGCCCACCGGACGCAGTATGGATTCGAAGCCGAGGTTCGGGAGGTAGTAGATTCCGAAACGAAGGAAGTACTTGGACAACGTATCGCTTACGGCTTTGCCAAGTACCTGCGTGATGCTTTGCCTCACGCTACGTATATCGGCTTCACCGGAACGCCTATCGAAAAGGAAGACGTCAACACTCCACAGGTCTTTGGGGACTACGTCGATAAATACGACATTCAGAACGCCGTGGATGACGGAGCAACAGTCAAGATCTATTACGAGAGCCGATTGGCGAAGGTCAACTTAACGGATGAAGGCCGACAGATGCTCAAACAACTAGACAAAGAGTTGGACGACAATGCGGCTGTCACCGACAAACAAAAGGCCAAGGCGAAATGGACGCAGGTCGAAGCAGTCGTTGGCAATAGCCAACGTATCAAGAATCTCGCGAACGACATAGTTAAGCATTTCGAGGCTCGCCAAGAAGTTTTTGAGGGCAAGGCAATGGTCGTCGCCATGAGCCGAAGAATCGCCGTCGAACTTTACGATCAGATCGTTGCACTTCGTCCTGACTGGCACGACAAGGACAAAGCGGAAGGCATGATCAAAGTGATAATGACCGCCACGAGTGCGGACGGACCGGAACTTGCACGACATCACACAAACAAACAAGACAGGCGTAGTCTTGCCGAACGTTTTAAGGACGAAAACGACCCGCTCGCAATCGTCATTGTTATCGATATGTGGCTAACGGGCTTTGATGCACCGTGCCTCCACACACTGTACGTCGATAAGCTGATGCGAGGCCACACGCTGATGCAGGCGATTGCTCGCGTCAATCGCGTATTCAAGGACAAGCCGGGCGGTTTGGTTGTGGATTACCTTGGGCTCGCAGGTGACCTAAAGAAAGCTTTGTCGTTTTACGGAAACGCCGGTGGTAAAGGCGATCCGACTGAGGACATCGAAGGCGCTGTCCACGTAATGATGGAAAAGGTCGAGGTCGTCGAACAAATGTTCGCTGAAGCAAGCGGATCACGGGCCGACATCATTCTGGAATCAGCAGAGGCGTACGACGAAAACGGGTTCGATTTTAAGCGGTTCTTTGACGCGGATTCGCGGACGAAGATGGAGATAATTCTTCAGAGCGAAGAGCATCTCTTGGGCATAGAGGACGGAAAGAATCGATTTATCCGCGAAGTGTCATTGCTCGGTCAAGCATTTGCTCTGACAATGCCGCATCCACAAGCCATTGAGATAACCGAAAAGGTAGCATTTTTCCAGGCCGTAAAAGCGAGGCTTGCAAAATTCAGTGGTGGAACTGGCGGAGGTAAGACCGACGACGAGATTGAAACCGCGATCCGGCGGATCGTTGATGCTGCCGTTAAGTCTGATAAGGTCGTCGACATTTTTGATGCTGTCGGAATAGACAAGCCTAACATCTCGATCCTGTCAGAAGAATTCCTTTTAGAAGTAAAAGGGATGAAGCATAAGAATCTCGGGATCGAACTCTTGAAAAAGATTCTGAACGATGAGATCAGCGTTCGAATGAAGAAGAATCTTGTTAAGAGTAAGGCTATGCTCGAAATGCTGGAGACGGCGATAAAGAAATATCAGAACAATTTGCTCTCGACCGCACAGATTATCGAGGAGCTTCTCAAGATCGCACGCGAGGTTAGAGAATCCGATCTACAAGGTGAGCTGCTCGGCCTTTCAGACGACGAAGTCGCCTTCTATAATGCCCTCGAAGTAAACGAAAGTGCTGTTCAGGTTCTCGGCGACGACACCCTGCGAGATATTGCAAGAGAAATAGCGGACAAGGTAAAAACCAACGCAACCCTCGACTGGACGATCCGCCAAAGTGCCCGAGACAAAATCATGGTTCTCGTCCGCCGAACGTTGACGAAGCACGGCTACCCGCCGGACAAACAACAGAAAGCTGTAGACACGATCTTGAAACAGGCAGAGCTCCTCGCGGATATAACCATCCTCGCATAACTTAAATGCGGATCGATGGCCTGCTCCCTTCCCACTCTTTGAGCAATCGGGGTCGGGCCTATTTTATTACGATCTCTCCTTCAAACGATCAGGTGCTTCATCTGACTATGGATCTTGTTCGATGTCAACGCTTCTTATCGGCGGAATGCTACATTATCGGCGATAGCGGCGGATCGGTGTATATTTTGGGCGATGGTTTGTGCTACCGCTACCGTCGGGGCGATGCGTGTCGAATGCTAATTTCGGCATATCCAAGATGGATGAAACGGCATAGATCTTGAGATCTTGAAAATTTGGGCGGTCCAAAGGGCGGATCGAGGTGGGCGACAGGCGTAGTACTTTGTATTACAGCCCGGACGAAAAATGAGCTTTATTCCGATCTAGAAATTGCCGTAACTGTTGTACTAATAACAGTTACGGCATTTCAGGCGGCCTGTGGCACAATGTTGCAAAAATTCGCGTTTTTGGGGCTAAAATAGGCTGCTAAGTGTTGCAAACACAAGCACTTATTTGTCCCATCTGGGTCGTGGGACAAAATGGGACAAAACGGGTAGGCAGTTGTCGGTGGTCGGTTGTCAGTTGTCAGCGCGGGCCGACGATATTACGATATTATGTCCTCGGGGCAGACTGCGACTTGGGAAAGCTCGATGAAGCATCGCAATATCGATGGCCTGCCTCCTTCCCGCTCTTCATTGAACGTGGTCGGCGGGGATATTGGATAGATCGACAGTTTCCTGAAGGGCGTTTTGGAGGATATGGGCTTATTAAGCTTTATTAAGATTTATTAAGATTGTAATACAACTGAGCTTGGCGTGCATGGAAAAGTCGATCTTCACAAATCGTAAGTGTTGTTATTACAATGCTTAACATGTTTCACGAAAATGTGCGCGCGCTGAGTGTGCTAAAAATGGGACAGCGGGTGTGGAAATGCAAAAGTCAAATTATTGAGGCAATGTGCAAGGATCAGGGCGGGCGTGGTGGAGCGATCTGGAGAGATGGCGTAGAATATCGGTTGTGTTCTGAGAATGTGTTTGGATACATCTTTAGGGGCCGGTGAGTCATCTGTTTTATTGAGATAATTGGCTAGGAATAATAGATATACATGCGTCGAGTTTTAGTAATAGCGATCGGATTGTTTTTTGCGTTTAGCGTGAGCGGACAGGGTGTGCCGGCAGGTTTTGACCTATCCAATTACGGCGTGCGTGTCGAGCCGGACAAACGCCTTATCGTGGTGCTGTCAGCTCTTGAGATGGCGACGGTGAAGAATGCCGCGGGTATCGAAGAACGTCTAATCAACACATCACTCACTGAGAAAGGCGTGAGGTTTCGCGATCAGGTCGTGGCCGACAACGCCGCGCTTCCCGAGGATCTGCGGAGGCGAATCTCGACGTTTATTGCCCAATACAAAAAGCGGAATCCGAATGCGACCGATGCCCAGATCGCGGCGCCATTTGTCTCGATGGCCTATACGCTCACAGCGGTGCCGGAGCTCGCCGACCCGGTGATCACGAGTGATCTGCCGGGTGCTCTGCTCGACGTTTTGGATTTTGCACCTCTCGTACGCGAGTTTTACCGCAAATCGTCGATCGGCGTGAAGCTCGACGATTATGTTAAGGATTACCGCGCCGATTCGGATGCGATACTTCGCGTTTCGGCACGCGAGATGGTAAGAGAATTGCTCGATTATCTGCACACTCGCCCACGGCTCACCGTCACCGAAAGAACGGTCGTCGAGACCAAAAAGGACAAGAGTAAGGAGACGCTGCGAAAAACTGAGACCCGTCAGGTAGAGCGGCGATTTTTCATCGTTCCTGAAAAGCTGGTGGCAAAGGGCGACGTCAATTTTCTCAATATTCGCGATGATTACTACGTCATCGTCCAGCCCGACACCGATCTGAGTTTCTCGGATGCGCGGCGGGCGTTTTTGAGATTTGTGATCGATCCGCTTGTGCTTGCTAATTCGAATGAGGTTGCTGCGATGCGTGCGTGGGCCAAGCCATTGCTCGACGAAGCTCGAAAGGCCAATCCGTCGATCTCAGCCGACGTCTTCCTGGCGATCAATCGCTCGCTCGTCGCGGCAGTCGATGTCAGGCAGAATGAGTACGCCCAACTGCGTATCGCGACCGACCAGTCCCGCGAGATGATCGACAAGCAAAAGACGAAGGAAGGCAAGGAGAAAGTTTCGGCAGACCTCAAGAGGTTTACCGAGGCTCTGTCGGACGAGGCGACCTTGCGGCTGCACGAGGATTACGAGAAAGGAGCGGTGCTATCGTTTTACTTCGCCGAACAACTCAAGGGCATTGAGGATTCTGGTTTTGATATCGCCGGTTCGCTTCGCGAGATGATTGCTACATTCGATCCGGCAAAGGAAACAGCACGGCTCGCGACAACCAGCGAGGCCCGGAAGCGTGCCGTCGCCGCCCGTGAACTCCGCAAGAAAAATCCCGAGAACCGTACCATTGCGCTCGAAAATCCGGTAACAACACGCTTACTCGATATCCAGAAAACGATCGAGTCCAAAGACCTCGTCAAAGCCACCGCCGACCTCAAAAGGCTTCTCGTCGAATACCCTGCCGAGCCGCGCATTTACTACAGTATCGGCCGCGTCGCGAGCCTGAGTCTCGAAACTATCAATGACGAGACGGCTCAGGCCCAAAAGCTACTTGAGGCCAAGGCCGCATACAGCAATGTACTTTCAACCGCCACAGCGACGACCGATCGGGCACTGCTTTCGCTCACCTACGTCGCACTGGCTCGCATCTATGAGTTTCAGAATCAAGCCGATTACGCACTAAAACTCTATGACAAGGCTATAGAGATTGGCCCGATCACGGCAAGCGGATTCCAGTCCGCGATGGACGCTAAGCAGCGACTCATAAAACAGCCTTAGTCGAAAAACGCAAAGTTTGTTAACGTCTTGTCTAATGTCAAATAAAGACTTTAGGAGCGGCTACGTCGCCTTCATAGGCCGCCCAAATGCAGGAAAATCTACGCTTCTCAATCGCCTCGTCGGCGAAAAGATCGCTGCTGTCTCGAATAAACCCCAAACAACGCGGCACAAAATTCAAGGGATCGTCAGCCGCAAAGACGGCCAGATCGTCTTCGTCGACACACCCGGCGTCCACAAGCCCGGGCACCTGCTCAACCGCCGAATGATGGCCGCCGTACATGACGCAATACTTAATGTCGACCTTCTCGTGCTAATGCGAGACGCGAGCGTCTCGACCGGCAACGGCGACCGCTTCGTGCTTGACCTGGTCAAAAATGCCGAAAAACCGGCTCTCCTCGTGCTTAACAAGATCGATAAGATAAAGGCTAAAAGTGATTTACTTCCGCTGATCGAGGGATACTCAGGCGAGCACGAATTCGCCGAGATCATCCCGATCTCTGCACTAAAAGGCGACGCGATAGACAATCTTTTGACGCAGATCATCAAACACCTTCCGGTAGGCGACCCGATATTCGGCGAAGACGAGATGACGGATCAACCTTTGCGAAGCATTGCTGCGGAGATGGTTCGCGAGAAGATACTTGCTTCGACCGGCGAGGAAATCCCATACGTAACCGCCGTGGTGCCTGAGGTGTGGGACGACAGCGATCCTGAGATCACGCGCATTTTCTGCGCCATCTACGTCGAGCGTGCTTCGCAAAAGAAGATCGTCATCGGCAAAGGTGGTTCGCGTATCAAGGACGTTGGCACCAAGGCTCGCATTGATATCGAAAAGCTCATCGGCAAGAAAGTGTTTCTCAAACTGTTTGTAAAGGTCGTCGAAGACTGGCGCAATCGCGAACGCGACCTCGACGAAATGGGAGTGCGGCAATGATCAGGAACTGGTACGCCGTAGATATCCTCGCCGAGTATGAAGCATCCGAAGCCATCGAGTCGGCCTTCAACGAGCTCGGCGCCCTCGGTACTGAGATCGATGGACTGAGAAAGAAGAAGGACGAACCTTTGATGGTCACCGGCTTCTTCGACGAGCTTCCCGATGATGAAACCATTCGCTCGTCGGTTGATGATTTGTTGTCGATCTATGGCTTTGCCAGCGATGCCGTCAAGAACATCGCTCACCGCACCGTCGAAGAAACAGATTGGCTCGCCGAGTGGAAAAAGCACTGGCGGCCAACAACAAGAGGCAAATTCGTCATCGCTCCGCCATGGTCCGAGGTCGAAGATCCCGAACGGATCGTCATCCGCGTCGAGCCGAATATGGCCTTTGGAACGGGAACTCACGAGACAACCCAGCTCTGTCTAAAGGCGATCAGCGAACGTTTGCGACCGTCTATGTCTGTACTGGATGTCGGCACGGGAACGGGAATTCTCGCGATCGCCGCTGCGAAACTCGGCGGTTCGAATATACGCGCCTGCGACACAGATATCGATTCCGTAAAGATAGCCCGCGAGAACGCCGTGTTAAATGAGGTAGAGCAGATCGAGTTTTTCGATGGCTCGATAGATGCCACGACGCCGCAGTTCGACTTCGTCTGTGCAAATCTGACGATCGATGTGATCGTGCCGATCCTTGGATTATTGCTCGGCAAAGCAAACAAAACGCTCTTGCTTTCAGGTATTCTCGCGGAGCAGGAGCAGCAGATTCGCGAGGCTCTAGCTAAATTTGAAATTTCAGATCAGAAATTTGAGATCGAGATAGCAGGCGAATGGATCTCTGTCATAGTCGACACCGCGGCAAAATAGTAGCGACACTTTTCGTACAACAATGAAAGTTGACGTAGACCCGGCACAACTACTATCTGCTCTGGCAGACGAATTCGAGGTTGACTGCGTCGATTATTGGCGAGATTTCAATCGTATTCGCTTTAACCTAAAGCAGATCCTTCCGCTTGTGCCGGAGAACGGCTCGGTTATCGATCTTGGGGCCGGGAATGGAATTACGTCGCTGGCGCTGCAGGCCGCGGGAGCAAATGTGACGGCCGTAGACAATTGGCTTCCGTATTCACGTGAAGATACCGATGGGGAGCCATCGATGCATCGCACCGGCGAACGCAATGCAATTCTCGAAAGATATCGCCGGCACAACGTCCGCACGATCGAAACAGATCTGATGAAAGGAGATCTCCCGCTAGAGGATGGGACGTTTGACGTTGCGATCACAATGGCTGTGATAGAGCATTTCCCGGGTTCGCCTCGCAAGCTGCTTAAGGAAGCGAAGCGAGTTCTAAAGCCAGGCGGTGTATTGATCATTGAGGTGCCAAATCATGCGGCTCTGCGAAACCGACTTAAACTTCTGATC
>JANNWQ010000342.1:0-1735 GCA_031408595.1 Acidobacteriota bacterium
GCCCGCGAGCCCGTGGGACGCGCCGTGCTGGACGCGGTGGGCACTGGCGCAGGTTACATCCTGGTCCTGCTGCTGATGGGCAGCGTACGAGAGATCCTCGGCAGCGGGAGCCTGCTCGGCGTCAGCCTGTTCGGGCCGTCGTTCGAGCCGTGGGTCATCATGCTGCTGCCTCCGGGCGGGTTCTTCATGATCGGCGTCCTGCTGCTGGCCAAGAGCTGGTGGACGCGGCGAGCCCAGGCGCGGCTGGCAGCGCGGGCGCCCGTGCGTGTGTCCGCGCAGCGGCCGGTCGAGCGGCTGGCGCCGGGAAGCGAAGGGGTGCCCGTATGACCGACCTGGCGTGGATCTTCGTGTCGGCGATGGTCGTGAACAACTTCGTGTTGTCGTACTTCCTGGGGTTGTGTCCCTTCATGGGGGTCTCGTCGCGCATCGAGACCGCCGTGCGGCTCGGTGCGGCAACGCTGTTCGTGATGGTGCTGACGGCGCTGTCGGCCTGGTTCCTGAACACGTTCGTGCTCGCCGACGCGCCCTATCTGCGCATCATCTCGTTCGTCGTGGTGATCGCGTCGCTCGTGCAGGTCGTCGAGCTCGTGATCAAGAAGGCGAGCCCGACGCTCTTCCGCGAGCTGGGCATCTACCTGCCGCTCATCACGACCAACTGCGCCATTCTGGGCCTGGCCATCTTCCAGACCAACCGGGGCTACGGCTTCCTGCCGGGCATGACCTTCGCCGTCGGCGCGGGGCTGGGCTTCCTGCTGGTGATGGTGCTGATGGCCTCGATTCGCGTGCAGACGGATCTGTCGGACGTGCCGGAGGTGGCGCGCGGTCCGGCGCTGGTATTCATCCTCGCCGGCAGCCTGTCGCTGGCGTTCATGGGCTTTGCAGGGTTGTTCAGCTGATGGCCATTGCCGCCGCGTCGATCGTCGTGTGTGCGGTGCTGTTTGCCCTCTACGGGCTCGTCGGCCCGCGCGCCGCTTGCGGTTCCGACTGCGGCGCGTGCGCGCGCCCGTGCCGGAGATCGGAGTCTGACGATGTGGAATCCTGATCGCCGTACCCGCGGGCTGCCCAGTCGGCGCGACGCTCTCGCTGTCGCGATCGGGGTCTTCGTGGCCGGCGTCCCCCTCGCGCGCCAGCGGCCGCTCGCGGTCGTGCGCCGCCAGGTGCCGGTCATGGGCACGGTGGCCGAGCTCGTCGTCGCCCACCGCGATCCCGCCGCCGCCGCTGCCGCCATCGACGTGGCCGTGGACGCGCTGCACCTCGTCGAACGGACGATGACGAAGTTCCATGCCGGGTCCGACGTGGGCCGGGCCAATCGGCTGGCGGCCACGACGGGCGTGCCGGTCGCCGACGGCACCGCGGCCGTGCTCGAAGATGGCCTGTGGTGGGCCGAGGCCAGCGGCGGCACGTTCGATCCGTGCCTGGCGCAGGCGTCGGCGCTGTGGGATGTGACCCGGCGCCACGAGCCGCCGCCGGCAAACGACGTCAGGCGCCTGGCGAATCGCCGGCTGTTTCGTGCGCTCGAGATCGAGCGGCACGCTGGCCGATCCGTCGTGCGGTTCCACGAGCGAGACCTCGGCCTCGATCTGGGCGGCATTGCCAAGGGCCACGGCGTCGACCGCGCCGTGGCGGCGCTGCGCGGTTGCGGCATCGCCCACGCGCTCGTCGGCGCGGGCGGCGACCTGTTTGCGCTCGGCCGATCGCCCGCCGGGGAGCCGTGGCGCATCGGCATCCGCTCGCC
>JANNWQ010000343.1:0-8186 GCA_031408595.1 Acidobacteriota bacterium
CCAAGCATGCCCCGCCGAACTTTGCCGTCTTTTAAGAGCTGCTCCATGACGGATTTGGCCATATTCGACGGGATCGAGAATGCGATGCCGATGTTTCCACCGCCAACACCGCCTGAGAGGATTTGCGAATTGATGCCGATCAACTCACCGTTAAGACTGACCAATGCACCACCGGAATTACCGCGATTGATCGGTGCGTCAGTTTGCAAGAAATCTTCAAATGATCCATCGCTCAGGCCTGTTCGACGGCCTTTTGCCGAAATAATGCCCGATGTGACCGATTGCCCGATGCCGAGCGGATTGCCGATCGCAAGCACGATGTCGCCGACGCGGACGGTATCTGAGTTTCCAAGCGTAAGAAACGGCATACTTTGAGCTTCGATCTTCAAGACCGCAAGATCGCTGGGCTGGTCTGAGCCGACGATCTTAGCGTCATAAGATTTGTTGTCGCTCATAAGGACGGTGATCTTTGTGGCTCCGTCGACGACGTGGTGATTTGTCAGGATCGACCCGTCGGCCGAAACGATGACACCCGAGCCGAGCCCACGTTCGACCTGCGGACGACGCGGCTGCTGCTGCTGCTGCGGTATCTGGAACTGGCGAAAGAAATCGTCGCCGCCGGGAAACTGTGTTTGCGATTGAGGCTTTTCCTTTACCTCAGCCACGATACGCACAACTGCGGGGGAAGTGCGTTCGACGATGTCGGCGTAGGACGTTCTCATCCCCTCAACAACAACCGGAGCGACCGGTGCCTGAGGCTGTGCTGCTACCGGCGTGTCGCCTCCGAGAAGGTTTGTTTTGCAGCCTGACAGGATAGCCGCAGCCAGAAACGTTCCGATCATTAAAGGTCTAGTGATAATCATTTATGAATGCTCCTAAAGATTCTTACAACAGGATGATTTTACTACTTTGAGCGAAGGCTACAATAGCGATAACTATGTTACGAAGTGAGCGGACAGCTTGTTCAGGAAAACTCGGCGAGGACGAGAACTAATCTGAGACCTTCAGCGTCTCGTTCCGGAAAATGTAGGCGAGAGATTTGTACACCAATTTTGAGCAGAGAAACGCCGGCGAGTCGTAATTTTCGAAATACGAATACTCAACAAGGTCCATTCCTACAACTCGTTTCTTTTCAGCAAGTTTACGGATAAGAGTTAAAGTTTCATACCAACCTAATCCGCCCGGTTCCGGTGTACCCGTCGTAGGCACGATGCTTGGGTCGAGCCCGTCGATGTCGATGGTGAGATAGACGTTCTCTGTGAGTCCGTCTATCGCTTCGTCGATCCAATCGGTCTTTCCGGCGATATCGCGGGCCCAGAATATCTTGGTTGGGAGGTCTCCTTTCAGCGAACGGGCTTCGTCGCCTGAGATCGAACGGATCCCGACCTGAACCGACGGAATGCGCATATCCTTGACCACGCGCGCCATGATCGATGCGTGCGAATGCGGCGTTCCGTCATATTCGTCACGAAGATCCGCGTGAGCATCGATTTGCAGGACGCTGAGACTGTCGTATTTTTCGTTGTGAGCCTTTATTAACGGGGCTGAAACTGAATGTTCGCCCCCAAGCATACAGATGAATTTATCGAGGGCGAGGAGCTTTTTCGTGTAGTCGTACAGCTCCGACATCATCGTTCCAGGGTTCTCCCGCGGCGTAAACTCTGGCAACGTGTGAATCCCGAGCTTGTAGACTTCCGCATCTGTTTCTTCCTCATACAGCTCCATATTACGCGAGGCATTGACTATCGCCATCGCACCGGCGCCGGTTCCAGTGCCGTACGAAACGGTGCCTTCGTAAGAGACGGGAAGTACGAGAATGCGAGCGTTATCAAGCGAAGAATATTCTTCTTCGTCGATACCGCCGAAATTCATTGGTAGTGATGTAGATTCGCTCATAAGCAGTTGTCGGTGGTCAGTTGTCGGTTGTCAGAAACGTCTTCAACTGACCACTGACCACCGGCAACTGACAGCTGTTCTACGGCACGTCGATATTCATCTCGCGGCCTGAGAAGCTAAATGTCGGGCGTTTACGGCCTTTCATGAACTTTGCGGCGGTCTGCGAGAGTGCGGTGATGATCATCGGAAGAGCGATCGACGGGTCGCAGGGGACGTAAGCCGTCGTGGCTCCTTTCGCGAGTTTGCCGAAAACCGATGTGTGACTGCCGTTGTACGAGGGAGCTCGTGCTTCGAGCGGCGCCGAATCGGTCGCGATCGCGATCGAATATTTGTGGCCCCGCGGAGTTGTTCGCGTAATGTACGACGACATTTCGGCAAGATTGTTTAGGATCTGGCTGTTCATCGAACCGAGTGAGATCATCGCCGAGTGACGCGTTTTGTGGGCAATGTTCATCATTTCCATCGTGTCCTGCGTCGTATCGAAGCCGATCTGGATCTTCTTCTCAAATTTCGCACGAGCGATGCCGATGGCGAGCTCCGAGCCTGGAAGGTCTGGGCAGAATACCGGAATTCTTGACTTGTAGGCCGATGTCAGGATACCGTCTTCGTGAGCGATCTCCGACAATTCTCGTCCCATCAGGTGCAAGAACTCTCTGATCGAGTACGAACGCGTCAGGTCCAGTTGATTGATCACGCTGCCGATCCATTCGTCCGCTTCCTGATACTCTTCGCGATTTGCGATCACATCGCCGACGCGAACCACATCCGAGGCTTCAAGTTCTTCATCCGACATGCTTGGATGAGCTTGATAGTGATTTCTTCCGAGGATCTCGTGGATGTCGTGATATAGAACCGTACCCGACATGACGATCACATCGACAAAACGGTTCTTGATCACATATGCGATCAGACGCCGCATTCCGGAAGTGATGAGGTTGCCATCACCACAGAGATAGATGGTCGAGTTGTCATCCAGCATGTCGAGCCAGATGCGATGAGCTTCGGCGAGTTGTTTTGCTCCAAAACCGGCTCCCTCCATCTTCTCAAGCAGTCCGGCGACCGAACGGTCCCTATCAATAGGAACCGGGCGTGTCGGAACCGTCAAAAATTTTGAAGCCTTCGTCTTCTTTTGAGCTACCATATTAATTGTAAGTGCTATTCTTGTCTAGTTTACAGGCATAAGATGATGTAATACTTAATCTTTGCCATTTGGGGTCAGATAGGTATAGCTTTCTACCTGATCCTCATAAAATTCAATAACTTTGCTGCCCTCGACGTTAGTCAAGCGGCCTTCTTTGATCCTTTGCAGTACATTTCGGCGAAATGTATCGTGCAGTTGCCCACGCTCAAAACGTACCGATTCAACGGCATCGCCGAGCGTAGCCCCATAAATAACCTTCTTAATGATGTAACCGTCGTCGCCGATATAGACGTGAGCCTCGTGAGGTACGCCAAAAAGGTTGTGGTTGTTTCCCATCACCTCTTGGTACGCACCAACCAGCATCATGGCCAGATAATACGGCTCGTTTTTAACAAGCTTATGTAATTCGAGCACGGATTTAACGTCGTGCAGGTCGACGAATTTATCTACAATGCCGTCGGAATCACAGGTTATGTCACAAAGCGTAGCATATTCCGTGGCCTTTTTGTTGAGTTTATGTATCGGGATGATCGGAAATAGCTGTTCGAGTGCCCAATTGTCAGGCATTGAACGGAAAACTGAGAAATTCGCGAGGTATTTCGCACACATCAACTGCCGGAGTTCATCAAATTCCTCCGCAACGTATTTCTTCAACTGTGCAAATTTGTCCGCTTCCTCGCAGATATCCCAGAAAAGCACTTCACCTTTGCCTTTTGCCTCAAGAGAGATCAGGCCGAGGTTGAACATCGTGAAGAGCTCGTCGCGATTCTCGAGGGCATCGTGATAATACTCGCGGTAATTCTTAGCGTTTATAGTCTCGCGTAGGTCGTGAAGCTCATGTACGATCTGCGGATCATCTGCGGTGAGCTTCATGTCGGCTTCGTGATGCTCGACGACCGTTTCGATCTCGTCCTGCACGTTTGTCACCAAGATAGCGTGATACGCAGAGAGATATCGGCCTGATTCCTGAATGATAGTCGGGTGTGGAACGCTTTCGTCATCGCAAACAGTTTTGATCACATATATTACATCGTTTGCGAATTCCTGTGCATTGTAATTTGCGGACGACTCAAATGACGTCCGCGAACCGTCATAGTCGACCGCCATACCCCCGCCGACATCGAGAAACTCGATCGGAATGCCCATTTTACTGATCTTGGCATACGTCCGGGCCGCCTCTTTCATCGCATTCTTGATGCGTTTAATGTCGGTAAGCTGGGAACCGATATGGAAATGCAAAAGCCGCAGCATATCGATGCGGCCCGCTTCCTGCAGGCGTCTTATCACTTCAAGTATTTCGGTGGTCGTTAAGCCAAACTTTGCCGCCTCACCACCGGATTTTTCCCACTTACCCGAACCTTTTGAATAAAGTTTGACTCGAACACCGACCATGGGCAGCGGTGCATCAGGAGCTTCTGTCGCGAATTTCGCAGCGATATCGAGCGTGTGGTCGAGCTCGCTCATTTTTTCGATAACGATCACCACTCGTTTGCCGGCCATCGCACCGGCGAAAGCCAAATTGATGAAGTCGCGATCCTTGAAACCATTTAGAACGAGCAAGCTGTCCTTCGCCTGGTCCACACCGAGGGCGGCGTAAAGCTCGGCTTTGGAGCCAGCTTCGAGGCCAAAATTGTAACGTGTGCCCTCGCGAAGATATTCCTCGATGACGGCCCGGTTCGAGTTAACCTTCATCGGGAAGACGCAAAGATGGCCGCCTTCGTACCCAAATTCCTTGATCGATTTCTTGAAAGCAGTCTGAAGTTTACGGATCTGGCCGAACAGGAGCTGCGGGAAACGCAGCAAAATCGGAGTGTTGACGCCGCGTTTGCGCAGATCGTCGATGATCTCTTTGACATCGGCGGTGAGATTCTCGTTCTCCGGAGCATGGACGATTAAATTGCCCTTTCTATTGACTCCAAAATAGTCGGCGCCCCAATTGTCGATACCGTAGGTTTCGATGTTCTTCTCGATCAGTGCGCTCAAATCGTGGCTCCCAATGTTAAAAATGCGTAACTTTCCAGTCGCGATAAAAACATTTAGTTTAATAAAATTCTCATAAAAAACAATAGGCATCGCGAAAATAAAAATAATACGCCTGAAATTCGAAAAAAACTGCCGTGGCATAACGCTTGCAATATCGAGGCGAGAGGGAATCGGTCTCAACGCCAAAACCCCTGTAAATATATGAAGGACGTGACTTAAGTGAATACAAGGACGGCTAAAAATGCCGGATCTTGTCAAAAAACAAGTGTCAAAATCTGTCACTTTTGTCGATCGTCCGACACGCGAGGTGCAAGAATGAACAAGAAAAGTAGTCAAGTAGGCTTTTCGCTCGTCGAACTTTTAGTGGTCGTAGTCGTTATCGGCATCGTCGCCAGTCTGGCGGTTCCGTTCCTTCAGCGAGCAATTCGCGGTTCGGAAGTTGGTGCAGCCTTTGCGACGATGAGGTCAATCGCGACGACACAGGTCGGTTATTTCTCCCAGACCAATCGATTTGCCCGGATCACCGAGGTGAATAATGTTATGTCCGGCTCGATCGGAACCCAGATCGGAACCCAGGTCAACCGCGGAAAGTTCGTTTTCGCATCAGTACCCGCTAATCCTACCGACGCCGAATTGAGAAATGGATATGTTTTGACCGCGACCCGAACCGACCCCGGCGAAGGAGTTACGTATGTCTACGAACTCACTCAGTCCGGCCAGATCCGCGACGTTACCCCGTAGTCCCGCCAGATCAGATCAGTTGTCCCACGCTATCCCGCCCCGATAGGTAAAACGCAATGAATGTCTTTGAAGACCTTGTCGCAGAGTTACAAGAGGAGAATCTGCTCGAAGAGACAGTGATCGGAGATCGCCGCCGCCCTCCGATCCAGTCTTTCCAAAGAGTTGAAACGGTCTCGGCGGACGCGCGCCATGAGCATCCGGCTACCGAGATCGAGATCGAAACGGCAGCTGATTTTGCCGCTGCTCCCGCTCCACCTGTCGCTACACCAGCTCCGTATCCGCCGCAAAACCAGCGCCAGCTTAACAATAAAGAGTTTTTTAAGAAGCGTGCCATGACCGAGGTTTCAAGCCTACAGATCGTCGAGCACGTTCTGACTGGCGTCGAACGTGAATACCTCAAGATATTGCCGCAGACATTCGACGATTTTAAGGCGAAAAAGGCTCTCAACAATTTTCTGCAGACCCCGGACGGAGTAAATTCCGAGGAACACGCTCAAGCCGAATTCGAACTGCTAAAGCAAACCGAGGCTTGGTGCAGTGCTCTTGCCGAGCGTGACAAGAATGTGCCGGTTTCGTCGCTACGCCAATTTTGCGAAAATACTAAGCCGGCGTTGAGTTCTCAGGCGATGCTTGCGACCGCCCGGTTTTACCGCAATCTGCCGTATTCAGAAAGCGTCAGATCGAAGTTCGATTTCGTAATTACGAGACTATTTTCGAGGCCGAACGAAAGCGAACAGCGGGTCGCCCTATTTAATCGTGAGGAAACTCTCAACCACATTAAGACGCTTTACGCCGATTGGGCAAGTGTGCCGCTGTATGCGACCAACGACGATGATACAGATGTCACGATGGCCGCATTAAGCTTCGATGATCTCGCGATCGAGTCGGAAAATGCTGCGACATTTGACCAATTGATCAACAGTGATTTCTTTGGCCGCATGCGTACCTTTAAAGAGAGCATCAGCGAACTGTTCTTTGCTCCGAGTGTGACCGCCGCCGCGATCGATGCGAATGTTCGTATCGGCAACTCGTATGTCAAACTGATCGCCCTCGAACGCGAAAAAATGGATTCCGACAGCATCCAGTCGAAGTATGGCGATTTTGACAATCAGATAATTTCAGATGCGACAGGGCGAACGTTGGAATTGGTGAACATTTTGAACGCCCCGAGGCCACAGGTGATAGAGCAGGCTGTTGAAGAAAGGCCACAGAACGAGGCGTGGACGCCGCCGGACCGCGAGCCGGTCGCAGAGAAAGTAGTGGCTCCAAAAGCCAAAAAGACCCCGAATGAGATCGTCGAGCAGATCAAAGAGCAGATACTTGGGTTTAATCGATGGATATTAATCTTTTGTTGCCTGCTTGTCATGGCAACTGTCGGCCTGGCGGTCTGGTCAAGTTATTTTGCTCAGCCGACGATCTCCAACGCAGGTGTTGTTCAGGTTGATTTTGCCAATCCGGTAATTGACGAACATGTCCACACAGCGAAGGTGAGCAACAATATGCTGTACGCTCAGATGAAGGAATCGTGGGACGTCCTACCGAAGGAAAAGAAGCTCGAAATGCTCAAAATGATCTACGAGGGAGGAGCATCGCTCGGTTATACCCAGGTAAACTTGATCGACAAAGGCGGCAAAACGGTCGGCTTCGCGTCGACAACACGGCTCGAAATTCCGACCTTGTAAAAGTCGCTACTTGCCCATTGCGGCGGCAGTCTTTTCATCTTCCAATGCCAACTGAATATTGTTTAACGCCCGATGTGCGGCGGCACGGATCCTGTAGAACTCCGGGATCTTGCTGTCCAATGCGATCGCCCGACTGAGGTCGTCGAGAGCCGCTTTAAAGCTTTTCATTTCCAATTTGACCTTGCCGCGATTTGCGTACGCACGGCCATGATCTGGGCTTAGTTCGATCACCCGCGAGAGATCGTCATAAGCCTCCTGAAGGTCGCCGATCTGATGGCGCGCATTGCCGCGATTGTAGAATGCTGACGCATTCTTAGGATCACGTTGGATCGCACGTGTGTAGTCCGCTATGGCGCTATGCGGATCCTTCATTCGCATCTTGACTACGCCGCGGTTCAAATAGAGAGCCGCACGGCCCGGAGCGATTTCGATCGCGGTCGTGAAATCGTCAATCGCACCTTTGTAATCGCCCTTATTCTTACGCGCATTGCCGCGATTATTGTAAGCGTCGATATCGCGCGGATTTAGTTCCAGAACCTTTGTATAATCAGCAATCGCACCATCGAGATCGCCCGCCTCGGCCCGCTCGCTCGCGCGGCTGAAGTATTGGTCGGCCTCAGACTGTGCGGTCGCAACCGTGCCGAAAAGAAAGATCGTCAGTGCCACTGAGAAAAGAATTCTTCGCATACGACTTGTTTAAAGCCGTATTCGAAGCGATGTTTCAGTTTTCGATGTACGTTGAG
>JANNWQ010000344.1:0-10249 GCA_031408595.1 Acidobacteriota bacterium
TGGTCATCCTTGAGAATGAAGCCGAATGCCTTGCCGGCCCTTGCCATAATCGTGTCATTTACCACACGGTGATGCCAGAAAACAGGCTTACCACTTGCGTCGATGCCGGCGGACATTTTGTTATAGGTCGCCGGCCGATAGAAGTCGTTCTGCATATCGTCTTCGCGGGTCCAGATGACCTTTACCGGCTTGCCGACCGCCTTTGAGAGCAGCGTGGCGTCGATAACATAGTCCATTTCAAACCGTCGGCCAAAACCCCCACCGAGCAGCGTCGTATTGACCTTGACCTTATCGACCGGCACTCCAGCGGTTGCCGCGACAGTTTGCTGTACAAGCATTTGAGCTTGCACTCCACCCCAAACCTCGGCGCCGTCCTTGCGAACATCTGCGGTGAACGTCATCGGCTCCATCGTCGCGTGAGCCACAAAAGGGGTCCAGTAAACGGCGTCGACCGTCTTGGCTGCCTTGGCTTTCCCGTCTGCGACGTCCCCAGTTTTCTTGGCAACCAGTCCTTTGTCTTTATCCGCGGCCGCCGTGAACGCGGCGTAAATGGATTCGCTGGAAACCGACGCCATAGCACCTTCATCCCAGGTGACCTTTAGAGCACTTCGGCCTTTTCTCGCAGCGGAATAATTTTCGGCGACGACGGCAACGCCGTACTCAAGCGAAATCACACTCGTAACGCCTTTGACAGCCTTCGCCGCGGCATCATCGACGGACTTGACCTTGCCGCCGATGACCGGTGAACGCAGAATGGTCGCGGTGAGCATTCCCGGCACTTTTACATCGATCCCGTAGATCGCTTTTCCGTTGACCTTGTCGGGCGAATCGAGGCGTTTAACAGCTTTGCCGATGTATTTGAAATCTTTCGGATCCTTAAGCTTTGGGTTCGCGGGCGGAGCTACCTTTGCGGCTGCTTCGAGCAGATCCCCGTAACCCGCAGAGCGGCCGGATGCGGCGTGGATCACCTTGCCGGATTCAGCTTTGCAGGTTTCGGGGGCGACATTCCAACCCTGTGCGGCAGCGGCGACCAGCATTTCGCGGACCGTTGCGGCGGATTTTCTGAGCGGTCCGAAAAGGCCTTTCACGCTCGAGCTGCCGCCTGTTGCCTGCATTCCCATCGCCGGATTGGTGAACGCTTTGTCGGCAGGTGCAGATTCGTATGAGACGTTTGCCCAGTCGACCTCGAGTTCATCGGCAACGATCTGCGGCAGCGAAGTGAAAACGCCCTGGCCCATTTCAGCCTGGCCGACCATGACCGTTACGCGGCCATCCTTGGCGATCTTGATGAAGGCGTTAGGCTGAAAGTCGGCAACGGGTTCGAGCGATAAGCCTAGCCGTTCCGCTGCCCGTATTCCGACCGGAAGGCTGAAGCCAAAAACGGCCGCACCGCCGGCGATCAGGGATGCTTTGAGGAATGAGCGTCTGTCGAGATCATTTTTGCTTGTCATCTCATTTACCTCCATTTATAGCCGCCTGCTTGATGGCGTCTTTGATGCGATTGTAGGTGCCGCAACGGCAGATGATCCCTGCCATTGCCTGATCGATATCGGCGTCGGTCGGCTTCTTGTTGTTCTTCAGAAGGATCGCGGCTGCCATGATCTGGCCCGATTGGCAATAGCCGCACTGTGCAACGTCCCCCTCGATCCAGGCTTTCTGCAGCGGATGGCTGAGATCTGTCGAGAGGCCCTCGATCGTTGTGATCTCCTTTCCGATGACCGAACTCAACGGCGTCACACACGAGCGTTTTGCCTCGCCGTCCACGTGAATGGTGCAGGAGCCGCACTGAGCGATCCCGCAACCGAACTTGGTTCCTGTCAGTCCGATCTCGTCGCGCAAAACCCAGAGCATCAGCGTGCCCGGATCTGCGTCAACGTCGTACTGTTTACGATTTACACTGATCTTTGCCATATAGAGATCCTCTCAAGCCAAAAGAACACAAAAAATTGTTAAAGCCTTTCGGTAATAATACCAAAATGATCGGCGAATTCCCTAAAAATTAGTGAGCTATTCGCCATTATTGCTAACAACCAATTCCGGATTTTCCGCGAGGACTTGCTCGACGGGTTTCGAATCCAACTCACCTCTCAACGGCCGCGTGCCGACATTAGGCTTGAAGTTGCCATTTTCGTCATACAGGCGGCGGTATTGAGCAGAGTTTCGGATGACGCCCTGGACGTAAGCTTTTGTCTCCTTGAACGGGATCGCCTCGACAAATTCGTCGATCTCGGCGGGCAGAGTGGCACGCCATTGCGGGACGCGGCCGGGGCCGGCGTTGTAGGCGACGGCGAGGTATTCGATGCGGCCAAACTTGTCGAGCTGGTCGCGCATGTATGCCGTTCCGAGTTCGATATTCAGCGGCGGTTGGTAAAGGGCCGTCGAATTGACGCTGGCGGTTTTAGATACGTATTTTCGCGCCATCGATTGGGCGGTCGGTACCAGCAGTTGCATTAGGCCGTGTGCATTAGCAGGCGATCTCGCACCCGGTGTAAACACCGACTCCTGACGTATCAACCCGGCAACCTGATACGGATCGAGGCGGCGTTCACCGGCCCAGTATTTGATCTCATTCCAGTTGGAAAGTGGGTAAAAGAAAGCCCAGGCTTCGCGGTCCATCTCCTCGGGGAACATCTGCGCGTAGTCGGGATAGCTCTTCATCATCGCGACCAGAGCACTCGTGTTGTCGCCTTTCCAACGGTGATGGCGGGCTAGGGCGAGATTGATCTTCGGGCTATTTCCCGCAGTCTTCTTCGCTTCGTTAAGCTCGTCCATCGACCAATCGAACAGGCCGATGATCGACAGCTCGTCACTCTTGGCGGCTCGGGCGAGCGCTTGTTCACCGGCTGTTTCGGGAACGATCGTTATGGTTTTGAGATTTGCGACGGCACGTTCGACGGTCTGATTCGGAGCCGCGGTCGAGCGGCACTGGCCATTGTTCTTTAGCGTAGACATTCGTCCCATCGCGAGATAGCCATACCAGTTAGCCAAATATCGATATATGACACCATCATAGATCGCACACGCCTCGGCCATCTTTCCGGCACGCTCGCTGTCGCGGGCTGCCCAATATCCGGCCTTGCCGCGATTACTGTTGTCTTTGTCAGCGTACCGTGCGAGGTGCTCGACGAACATCTGAGACGAAACCGTAAAATTACCGCTATCATGCTGCGACCATGCCGATTCGAACTGAGCCACGGCGACCTCGACCGCATTCGGATACGTGGCGACAGCAGTATTTAGGTAATAGATCTCGTCAGTACGATTGCGCCCGTCACGAGCGGCGAGGCCGGCGTCGATGAGTGTTTTCGGCACTAGCTTTCCATTTGGAAACGCGGCCTTCATCGCGTCGGCTGCTGTTCGAGTCTGGGGCCACATTTTGGCTTTTGTGTAGCCGAGGACGAACTGTCGATTGGCCTCCTCGCGTTCCTTCGCCGATGCCGGTATTGCGTTAAATGCGATCCAGGCATCGGTCATTCTGCCTACCGCTGCCATTGCGGTCAGACGGCGGAGCTGAACGGCGGCCGTCATCGCCTGCGGGAAGGAGGAAGCGAGATTTGAATACGCCATTACCGCTTCCGGATTCTTTGCCGCAGCTAATTTGTCGGCACGTGCAAGTTGTTCCTCGGCAGTTTGCGGGGCAAGCGGTTGGCCGATGGATGTTAGTTTTGTTTCCGCTTCCTTTGCCGCCGCCGAGCCCGCACCGTAGAAAAATGTGCGGCGAAAATAGTTGGTCGCCTCTGCTTGCGAACCCTGAGCTTCGTAAGCCTTTGCAGTCAGAAGTAGAGCGTCCGCATCGCCTTTTTCACTCATTTCGATCATCATCGGCGGCACTTCAACGGCTTGTCCGGCGGCAATCGCTGATGTTGCCCAGACCAGTTTTGCATCGCGTGTTCGGATCGAATCATTCTGTTCGCGGACCAACTGCCCGAGTACCTTCATGGCTTCCGCGTGATTACCGGCGCCCTGCAGAGCCTTTCCGCGCAGCCACAATGCGTAATCGCCGAGTTTTGTACGCTGTTGAAAAACATCGGAATCCAGCATCGCCGCCGCACCCGTGAAATCCTTCTGTTCCAGACGGATTCGTGCCCGCAAAAGCTTAGCCAGAGCACCGGTCTTCTTATTTGCAAAGCGCGTCTCGAGATCCGCGACAAATGACTCAGCCGGTAACTGGCCATTACTCGTCATCGCGCGGAGCGATTGCAGGGCCTGCTCCTCGGTCTGCTGAGCGGCGCAGCCGAGGATAAGGGAAACGATAACAGTGAGAATGGAGAGGCTGAACTTCATTGTACGGATGATCATCATTAGTTAAATCAAGCTTATCAAACGAAAGATAGGAAGCGACGCAAGACCCTTCCAATTCGGACCGAATGGTAATATCATAACAAACTAGTTCGGCAGGTCATTGGAGTATTTTTCATGAGGAAGTGTTGGCTTCTTATCTCGATCAGATCGCCCAGTCGCTCGACTAATGTGAAGCTTGTCACCTTGTCTTTCCTCATGCTGACCGCATGTCTGTCAGAGTTCTCTCAGGGCGCTGCTCCTACGGCTAGACCGACCCCGCCTGACACTGACGTAGTCAAAATATCGACGAGCCTGATCCAACTCGATGTCACGGTCATCGATTCGAAAGGCAAGGTCATTACCGATCTGAAACGGGATGAGATCGAGGTCTATGAGAACGGCGAGAAGCAGAAGATAACCGGACTCACATTTGTCTCGTCCAAACGACCCGCCGAGAAGCCAAAAGCACCGGATGCACTCGGTGTGCCCATTCCGCAAACGGTTCTTCGGAGTGAGAGCATCCGTAGGACGATCGGTCTTGTCGTCGATGATCTATCGCTTTCATTCGAGAGTGCGTATCACACGCGGCGTGCGTTGAAGAAGTTTGTTGATGAGCAGATGGAAGACGGCGATCTGGTCGCGATCATTCGCACCGGTGCCGGCATTGGTGCACTCCAGCAATTCACGTCGGACAAACGCATTCTGCACGCGGCGATCGAGAGAGTGAAGTGGAATCCGCTAGGCAGTGGCGGTATAAGTGCCTTCGCACCGATTGAGCAACCTATTTTGCCCGCCGACGCTGAAGAAACCGATCCGGAAGAACCGGCGGACCGCGATCCGATACAGGCGCTTAACGATTTTCGTTCGACAGTATTCGCGACGGGAACGCTCGGCGCGCTTAGGTATATCGTTCAGGGCATGAGCGAACTGCCGGGACGAAAATCTGTGATCCTGTTCTCCGACGGCTTCAAACTCTTCGAGGAAGACGGGTCGGGCTTTCAGGAGTCGGGACAGGTGCTCGATTTCTTAAGGACTCTGGTCGATACTGCAAACCGTTCGTCGGTCGTGTTTTATACTGTCGATCCTCGAGGGCTTGCTTTCACCGGCTTTACAGCTGCCGACCAGCCGCCGGCCGGCGGAGCAGCGATGAGCGAGGCCCTGTCGGCTCGGAATAAGCAGTTGACCGACACCCAGGATGGGCTCAGTTATCTTGCGGATGAGACTGGCGGTTTTGATATTAAGAACAACAATGACCTAAGCGGCGGGGTTCGCAAGATCCTGGATGACCAGAGCTACTATCTCGTCGCTTATGAGCCTGACGGCGACACATTCGATCCGGCTAAACGGAAGTTCAACGATATTGAGATCAAAATATTGCGAAAGGATGCCAAGGCGCGTTATCGGAGCGGATTCTTCAATGTTGCCGACCGTCCGGTGCAGAATGGCACCGTCGCAACGACACCGATTGGTCAACTCGAACTCGCTCTTGTCTCGCCATTTGCCGTCAGCGGGATCAACCTGAGGCTTAATGCTCTCTTCGGCTCGGACGGCAAGAATCTGGCCTATGTCCGCTCGCTGCTCCATGTCGATGCCAAGGATCTGAAATTCACCGACGCGCCTAATGGATCGAAAACGACGACGTTTAATGTTCTCGCGATGAGCTTTGGCGATAACGGCCAACCGATCGACCAGCTCGCCAAGGTCTATACGATAACGCTAAAGCCAGATAGCTTTAAGAAGATCATTGCCGACGGTTTTGTTTATCATTTTGTGTTTCCGGTCAAAAGACCAGGAGCTTATCAATATCGTGTTGCGATACGAGATTCGCTCGGTGGAAAGGTTGGTTCGGCCAGTCAGTTCATCGAGGTGCCCGACCTTAAGAAGAAACGGCTGACCGCGTCGAGCATCGTCATTGAAAATCTCTCTGCCGATCAATGGCGGCAGGCGAATGAACAAAGTGGGTCGAAGGTCGCATCCGATCCGATGTCAGATACGGCGCTTAGACGCATTCGGCAGAATACCGTTCTCCGTTACGGATTTGAGATCTACAATGCAAAGCTTGACGGTGCAAAACGCCCGCAAGTGACCGCACGAGTCCGCGTTTTTCGAGATGGCAAACTCATTCTGGACGGCAAGGAAAACCCCGTCAGCCATGATGGTCAGTCGGATCTCCAACATATAAGAACCGCCGGTGCTATCGCAATAGGACCGACGATGCGGCCGGGCGATTACATACTTCAAGTCATCATCACCGACCCTCTGGCTAAGAAAAAGCAGCAGATCGCGACGCAGTATGTGCAGTTCGAAATTGTGCAGTAAAGAATGCCGCGTTTACGCGTGAATAAACTTTGGCTATAATCAAGGTTTGTTTTATACGAGAGGCGTCGCTCTTACATGCTCAGTATCAGATCCATCGAACTCACCGAGATCAATCTCCCGCTAGTTCATTTTTTCGAGACCAGTTTTGGCCGGACGTATGAGCGGCGGATTATTTTGGTGCGTGTCGAGGATGCGGACGGTGCTGAAGGTTGGGGTGAGATCACTTGTGGCGAATCGCCGGGATACTCGGACGAGTGGACGGATTCGGCTTGGGTTACGGCGGAGAAGATACTTGCTCCGATGGTCGTCGGAAAAGAGGTCGAGTCTGCCGCCGATATCTGGAACCTGATGAAATGGGCTCGCGGCCACCGGATGGCGAAGGCTGGGATCGAAACAGCATGTTGGGATCTCGAAGCCAAAAAGCTTGGCGTCCCGCTCTGGCGGCACCTCGGCGGCATCAATCAAACGATCGAATGCGGCGTTTCGATCGGTATTCAGGACAATGTCGCTCAATTGTTGGAAAAGATTCGTGTTGAGGTCGAGGCCGGTTACAAACGCATCAAGATCAAGATCTCGCCGTCGTGGGATTACGATGTGATCAAGGCCGTCAGGGCGGAATTTGGCGATATTCTACTGATGGGCGACGCCAATTCGGCATACACGCTCGCCGATATCGACCTGCTCAAGAGCCTCGACGAATTCGACCTGATGATGCTCGAACAGCCGTTGCCGTACGACGACATCATCGACCACGCGAAGCTGCAGGCCCAGATCAAAACACCGATCTGCCTCGACGAGCCGATAAAATCACCCGAAGACGCCCGCAAAGCCATCGAGCTTAAGTCCGGTAAAATAATAAACCTAAAAAACGGCCGCGTCGGCGGCCACTCGCAATCAAAGATGGTAGAACAGATCTGCCGCGAAGCCGGAATGCCCGTCTGGTGCGGCGGCATGCTCGAATCCGGCATCGGCCGCGCCCACAACATTGCGATCTCGACTTTGGCCGGCTACACAATGCCCGGCGACGTCTCAGCCTCAAAAAGATATTGGCACGAAGACATCATCGAACCAGGGGTCGAGGTCGCGGCGAATGGAACGATCACCGCACCGGATGGTCCGGGGATGGGGTTTGAGGTGCAAAGAGATCGGATTGATAAGGTGGCCTTAATGCGGAAGGTGATAGATGCGTGATAATCATGCAGGAATGCCTGAGTTTATCGATGCATTTGAGGACGACACTAATTACTTTTTAAGAGTCAAAGTAACCCTAGGGTCGGAGTCGAAGAGTTATCAGTTTGGAATTTCACGGAGCGGATATCTCGCAACGAAGCGTGTGCTTCAGTCGCGACCATTCGATATGATGCCGGGTTTGAAATACCGCTACTTCTACGCAGGTTCGTCCAAGATATGGGAATCTCGACTTCACGAGATGACGGTTCGGATAGAACAAGGCAAAGATGCTACCAGCAAGGTTTTTGAAGTTCCCAAGGATTTGCATGCAAACCTACTCTGGTTTAAGCGCCTTGAATCGTTTACGGAGGCATCGTACCTAGAGGTAACGGAGGAATGAGTTTTTGGTCACTCCAGAACCCAACAAGATCATTTTGTAAAGATAAAAGGCGTCCGGCTTGGCAAACTTTGCCATAAATGCTAATTTTAGGTATGAGCACGATGAACATTTCATTGCCGGAGACACTGAAATCATTTGTCGATTCGCAGGTGTCTGACGGCAGCTACGGGAGTAGCAGCGAGTACGTACGGGAACTTCTTCGAAAGGAGAAGGATCGCGTTCGGCTTCGGGAATTGATAATGGAGGGCGGGGCGTCGCCGCTGAACGAAATGCCTTTGGATGCTGAGTACTTCGAAAACCTGCGTAAACGCGCACGGGGCCACGAGTGAGATCAAAGCCTGTTGTCACTCGTCAGCAAGCCGACGACGACATTGACCACGCGTTCGCACACTACCTTTCGGAAGGTGGTCCGGAGGTGGCCGTGGCATTCGTTGACGCTTATGAGTCGGCGACATCACACCTTTCACGGTTTCCGTTGTCCGGTTCGCCACGGTTGGGGCACACTTTGATTATTTCCGATCTACGTCAGTGGCCGCTTCGACGTTTTCCCTACGTGATCCTTTATTTTGACCGTGAGCACTCGGTAGAGATCTGGCGAGTGTTGCATGGAGGTGTCGATATACCCGCATGGCTGCGGGGCGAAGAATAAAAATGAGTGAACCAAACAAGATCATCTTTTCGATGGTCAAACTTAGTAAGTTTTACGACAAAAAGCCTGTCCTGAAGGACATTTACCTTTCGTTCTATTACGGAGCGAAGATCGGTGTGCTGGGCTTGAACGGTGCCGGTAAATCGAGCCTGCTTCGCATTATCGCGGGTACGGACAAGGATTTTAATGGCGAGGTTGTGTTTTCGAAGGGCTATTCGGTTGGCTATCTTGAGCAGGAACCGAAGCTTGACGAGACGAAGACGGTGCAGCAGATCGTTGAGGAAGGGGCGCAGGCCACCGTCGATCTTTTAAAGGAATACGAAGAGATAAATGCGGCGTTCGCCGAGCCGATGGAAGATGACGCGATGTCGGCGCTCATCGAACGGCAGGGCAAGGTGCAGGAAAAATTGGATCACGCCGATGCGTGGGATCTCGATTCGCGGCTTGAGATGGCGATGGACGCGCTGCGGTGTCCGCCGCCGGAAGCGCTTATCGGCACGCTGAGCGGCGGTGAGAAACGCCGCGTTGCGTTGTGCCGTTTACTGCTGCAGAAGCCCGACATTCTATTGCTCGATGAGCCGACGAACCATCTCGACGCCGAGACAGTCGGCTGGCTAGAGCAGCATTTGCAAAAATACGAAGGCACTATCATCGCGGTCACGCACGATCGTTATTTCCTCGACAATATCGCCGGCTGGATACTCGAACTCGACTACGGCCGCGGCATCCCGTACGAAGGCAATTACACGTCGTGGCTCGAACAAAAGAGCACGCGTCTCGCTCAGGAGCAACGCACCGAAGACAAGCTGCAAAAGACGCTCGAACGCGAGCTCGAGTGGATCCGCATGGGAACAAAAGGCCGCCACGCCAAAGGAAAGGCCCGAATCAGAGATTACGAAGAACTCGTGGCCACTAAATCCGAAGAGCGTGCCGATACGCTCGAGATCTACATCCCGCCCGGCCCGCGTCTCGGCGATATCGTCATCGAGGCTCACGGCGTTTCGAAATCATACGGCGATCAGGTCCTGTTTGAGAATCTCGAATTCTCGCTGCCAAAAGGTGGCATCGTTGGAGTCATCGGCCCGAATGGTGCTGGTAAGACGACGCTATTCCGCCTTATCACGGAACAAGAAAAGGCGGATTCCGGTTCTTTCAAGGTCGGGGAAACAGTCAAGCTTGGCTACGTCGATCAGTCGCGTGACAGCCTGAATGCGGAGAAGACGGTTTTCGAAGAGATCGCTGACAACCTAGACTTCGTCATGCTGGGCAAACGCGAGATGAACGCTCGTACCTACGTCTCGAAATTCAATTTCTCGGGACCCGATCAGCAGAAATTTGTCGGCCAACTCTCGGGCGGCGAACGCAACCGCGTTCACCTTGCCAAGATGCTCAAATCGGGTGCGAACGTCATCCTGCTCGATGAGCCGACC
>JANNWQ010000345.1:0-1558 GCA_031408595.1 Acidobacteriota bacterium
CAGAGCGACAAATGCGGCAAGACTCAATATTGCAGCGAACCAATTGACGTTGGCGGACGACAGATCTGTGAATATAACGGCTGCTCCGAAAACGAGGGCAAGATTTAGGATCACGCCGACTACCGCAGCGGTCACACCCGAAAGGGCTCCGGTGAGCAAGCGGTTTCCGCGGAGTTTCTCGATATACGGAGCACCGAGAAAAATGAATAAAAATGATGGCAGAAAGGTTGTGTAGGTTGTGATGAGTGCCCCGACGATGCCGCTTGCGAGAGGCGACATTCCATCTATCGGATTATTCCAGCTGGCCATAAATCCGACGAACTGCAGCACCATAATTAGCGGGCCGGGCGTAGTTTCCGCGAGAGCAAGCCCGTCGACTGCCTGTGTGGCCGTGATCCAATTATACGGAGCGGTCGTGACCGCCTGAGTAACATACGCAAGTACAGCGTACGCACCGCCGAAGGTGACCAGTGCCGCGACAGTGAAGAATTTGTATTCCTCGACATGCAAACTGCCGTAACCACGCCACGCGACGAGGGCCGCGAACGGCAAGACCCATAATATCGCCCCAACTGCGAGGGTCTTGATCAGGCGTGCACGGTTTGGCACCGTGTGTTCGAGTTGGACGGCCTCGTTTTCGATCACAAGCGACAGTTCCGCCTGATCACTTGTCTTAGCTTTGGCTTGCCCGGCGGGCGGCTCAAACATTGCGGGCACCAAAAGATGGCCGACAAGCCCTATCACCGCTGCCCCCAAGACGATCACCGGAAACGGAATGTGTAGAAAGTAGATCGCCACAAAGGCACACGCCGCCAGCAAATAGTGAACTCCGCGTTTGAGAGCACGCCTGCCGATCTTGACCAGGGCTTCGACAACTATCGCGACCACGACAGGCTTGAATCCGTCGAGTACGCAATTGACCGCGGGGATATGACCATAGGCCGCGTAAATATAGGAAAGGACGAGGAGAATGAAAATCGACGGAATTACAAAAAATGCACCGGCAACGATCCCGCCGATCGTTCGGTGCATGAGCCATCCAATATAAACCGCGAGCTGCTGTGCCTCGGGCCCGGGCAGCAACATGCAGTAATTTAACGCGTGTAGAAAACGCTCTTCGCCCAGCCATCGACGTTTGTCGACCAGCTCACGATGCATTATCGCGATCTGTCCGGCGGGTCCGCCGAACGAGATGAAACCGAGCTTCAGCCAGAAACGAAAGGCTTCGCCGAAGGTAACGGTGCGTCGTTCAGGCGGTTCCGACATTCTTTTAGCTCGGTTGCTACGAGAGGATTCAGGCTACTTCGAACCCTGAGCTTTCTTGGCTTTTTCCAGTTCGGCCTTGGCCTCGGAGCACGTCTTGGCGATCGCAACCTTGTCGCCCTTGTTCTCTTCGATACTTCTTTTAATGCTGTCGCGGATCTGATTTACGACCAATGCCTTGCCGGCTTTAACGATGTAGCCGTCGTCAGGATTGTTCACTTCCGCCGTGAGCATGTCCATTACCTCGTCACATTCGGGGATGCCGATCTTTTGCTCGCCTACGACGGTGTCGACG
>JANNWQ010000346.1:0-1627 GCA_031408595.1 Acidobacteriota bacterium
AGTCGATAATGAATGCAATTGCGACTGATAGAATGCGTTAGCCGCTGGTTTACGGCCTGTATCAACGAGGTATTTTAGCTTGCGGTCGACGCCATAGTAATAGAGGCTCAATGAACCGGTGTCGACACCCGTTTGACGAAAATCGTCAAGAGCCGCCTCGGCCTTTGTCTGATCGCCCGCGTCCGAATACGCTTCAAAAGCGAGCATCCCAGCGTCCATGATCTCATCGAGACCACGTGCCCGCGAGGTCGAATCCTTCAGCAGGGCTTTTGCTGCCTCGTAACCCGCCAACGCGTGCGGAGCCATCTTAGCAAAGTCACGCTGCAGCTGATACGCCTTGGCAAGCTCGGTTCCCATCCGGGCGCGTTCGGTGGTTTTGGTAGGCTCTTTGGCGTTATATTCTGCCAGAGCTTTTTCGGCCTCGGCGAGCTTTTTCTGCTTTGCCAGAACGACGACGATTATAGAACGAGCAGTCTGGGCCCGGTCGGCGGGTGCATTTTCGGCCGTTGTAAATTTTCCAAGATATTCGGTCGTGCCATCCAGATTCTCGGCGATCCAATGGAGCATTCCGACGTAGTAAAGATCTTCAGTTGAAAGGTCTTTGCGCCCGCTGGCCACGGTCGCGTATTTTGCAGCAAGTTGCCGCTGTTCGAGCTTGGTCTTAGAGAGCAGAGAATCAGTGTAGGGAATCTTCTTCTGCTGATATTCAGCAAATTTTGCCTTTGAATAGCCATTAACTTCGTCAAACATCTGCTTTACGGGCAATTCTGCGATCGCAGCGACCTCGGTCGGCGTCGGGGCCGAGTTCGGGGCGACCCGTCGCGATTGAGCAAAGCCCGACACACAAAAGATCAGCATTATCACTGGCAAAAACTTTTTCATAAAACTACTTTGTGGAACCGGCGGCAAAACGAAATCTGTCTAGCCCAAATGCCGTAAATGCTGCGTGCTCAACACCGTGGACTAGCCGTTCCGCGACGATCTTCGCGGTCAGCGGAGCGAGCAAGATGCCATTGCGATAATGGGCTGTCGCGATAGTCAGACCGTCGATGCCCGCGATCGACCCGAGAACGGGTAAGCCGTCCGCCGCAAATGGCCGCAAACCCGACCAGTGATCTGCGATCGCCAGGCTCGCGATACTCGGTGCGATCTCGCTGGCAATTTCTCGCAGCGAGCTTGCTGCTACATCGGTCGTCGCCTTTTCGAATCCTACAAATTCCGTCGTCGAACCAGCCAAAATTCGCCCATCATCACGCGGAACTATATAACCACGACGCGTATAAACCACATGCTTGAAAAACTGCTTCGCCGTGTGAAACGCGATGATCTGGCCGCGTACCGGCTCCACCTTGAACGGCATATCGGCAACGCCGACTTTGATGAGCGAGGTCCATGCGCCGGTTGCAAGTACCGTATGTTCGCCTCGGATCTCACCGGTTGACGATTCGACTCCGACTACGCGGTTCTCCTGAACGATCAGCCGCTCAACGGGAGTGTTTTCGATGATTTGAATGCCATTGATCTCGGCATATCGACGTAACGCGACAAGAAGTCTGCGATTATCAACCTGCCAGTCGCCCGGGAAAAACAGAGCTTCTCGAACCGACGGCGACGCAAATGGCTCGGC
>JANNWQ010000347.1:0-2892 GCA_031408595.1 Acidobacteriota bacterium
TCAAGGGCAAATTTAACCGGCACGGCCATGTTGGCGGCGGTATTCTCGGTGAAAACTCCAAAATTTATCCCGATCACCCTGCCGCCTTGACCGAATAGCGGAGCGCCGGAACCGCCCTCGGCTGTTTTGGCGTCGTGAACGATGCGGTTGGCGTCGAGATCCGTAATGAAGCCCTGTGTGAGCAGCGGAACGATCTTTTGCGATTGGGCGAGAAAATTGATCAGGTTGGTGCGCGAGTTGCCAAAGCGTTGATTGATCGATTTCGCCTCGTTGTCGTCGACCATTGCGAGCAGGCGGTCGGGGCCGCTCGGGTAGCCCATTGTGACAACCGTTTTGCCAATCGCGGCTGAGATCGAATCGGTGTCGAGCGGTATCGTCGGAAAATCGACCGGAAGATTAACCGGATCGATCGTGCCGACGGCAACGTCTTCTCGGCCGCCGAGTTGGCGCACTTTTAGTGGAAATGGCTGTGCAAGGTTTGGAAAGTAGAGCACAAGTCGTTTCAAACGTGCCCGGCCATTGGCCGCGGACATCATTTGCTTAACTTGGTCATCCTCTTCCCACGGTTGCACAACGTGGCGATTGGTCACGATGTAACCGCCGCCAACGTGAAATCCCGTACCAATAAAATCGTACTCGACCGTCGAACCGTTGCCCTCAGTCGTCAAACCGATCTGTGGAGGCATAGACGGCCGAGCTGGATCTTCCGATTGCGTCGGCTCGTATGGATTGGGCCGGAAGGATTGCGGATCGGGATATCTCAAGACCTTGCCGCTTCGTTTATCGACCAGATCATAGACGCCGACGATCAAGGCGACCGCACCGCCATAGTCGACCCGTAGATTTTGCGCCAGTGAGACCTGTTTCATCAGGTCTTTGTTCGTCTTGTCGAGTTCGCCGATCTGATCGCTAGTCTTGCCGAGCGTATCTTCGAGGCGTTTGATCACATCAGCCTGCGCCATGGATTGTTTGCGACTCTCTCGCAATTCGGTATTTACCGCGAAACCGATGTACAAAACGCCGGTGATAAAGGCTACTACAAGAACCAATGTGATCAGCTTTGTTGTCCACGAGATCTCGCGAGACAACTCCCGGACGAATTCTCGAAGGAATGCCTTTGCATCGTCACGTTTCCCTGTGCTGGCAGATTCGAGAGCCGCTTCCTCGATAAACCGCGAGATATGTGGCTGTTCGCGGTTGGTGCGGATCAGTGAAGACTTTGTCTCAAGTGAGAAAAATGCAAAGGCTATCTCGGAATCGGGAACCTCGATTACGTCACCATCTGTCACTGCGATAAATCGGCGGATCGGGCTTTGGTTGATCTGAAGCTTGAGGTTCTCGGCAAATTCGACGATTCGATACACGCCATCGGTGCTCTCGATTTCAAACCACATCCCGTCGCCATTCGAATCAGGCGTGTATATCTGCAGATCGGCCGTCTCGTCAGAACCAATGCGAATGCGTTCCTGAGAGAAAAATTCGGTACGCTTTTCAGTCCCGACCGTGATGTGGATGATAATGCCGACTGCCATTGTAAATCAGACGTTTCGTCGGTGAAATTCTAACATAATCGCGGGTCGAAATGCTGAAGAATCAGATGTGCCTGCGAAACACGCGAAACGACGCGAAAAAAGGAGTAACTGATTTGTCCTTTTCGCGTTCTTTCGCGTATTTCGCGGGCAAAATCTTTTTTGGTAGCCTATCACCATGGCAAAGCCAAAATTCGTTACCGACCGCGAAGAACTCGAAAAGCTCGCCCCGATGCTCAAGGCTCCGATCAAGCGGCAGGTCTTTGTCTGCACCGGCAAATCGTGCTCGGCAGTCGGGGGACAGGAGGTAATGGCCGAATTCTCCCGCATCCTGACCGAAAAAGGCCTTCGCCAGGGCAAAGAATCAAAAGGCCGCAACCCACTCGGCGAGATCGTCCTAACCGAATGCCACTCCATCGGCTTCTGCTCCATCGGCACCGCCGTCATGGTCCACCCCGACGGCACAATGTACGGCCAGGTCCAGCCGGAAGACGCGGCGGAGATCGTTGAAGAGCATTTGGAGAAGGGGAAAGTTGTTGAGCGACTGGCGTTGATGGGACTGAAGCACCACTAGGCGGGTTGGTTGGGGAATTATTGCCTATTGCAATTGGAAATTATCTTTCTCATTTTAGTTCGAAAGTTGTCCCACGTTTCGCTGTCCCATTTTTCAGATCTTAATTTCGTAGAATAGTTCTTTAAGGCTAGTTCTAATTCTTTCGCAAAGGTAATGCTGTCAACTTCAAGTTTTGTCTTGTCAAAAAGTGTTTTTCCATCCCTATTAATTGTCCAACCACCCATCGTTTCGCCTTGATGCAAAATGCCACAACGAACATTCTGATAGAACTCTTGCTCCTTGCCTTCAAAAACTGAAAAGTTAGGTTCACTTTCTAAGAACTGTTTGAACGCTTTTCCAGATTTTCTGCCGCTGTCTTCCCAACCGTTTTTAAAAGACTGAAGTGTTTCAATTAGTAGGCAACAATTCGCCATAATTGAAAACCCGTTCTTGAATTGCTTTTTGAATTTGCTGTCTGAAAATTGAAATGGTTTCAGATATCGGCTGTGAAGTCTTTGATAAACAAAGTCGGCAATGCTTGTTTGGTCTTGTCCGCTTACAAAGTCAAGGTAGTTCTGAATAGTAACCGTTTGCCGATCGCCATTCTTGTCAAACCATCTTGCAAGTTCTATTGTGTCAAGTGCCATTTAACGAACAAAGGCCTTTCTAAACTAGTTGGCTTTCTTAGTAGTAAGATCAAGCAATGTTTTGATTCTCGGCTGGCCCTCCTTCTCCACAGAGCCCTCAAACTTGCCAATTTGAAGTTCGACGTCTTTAGCATCGGCTAGTGCGCGAAGATCATCGAGCGGC
>JANNWQ010000348.1:0-4982 GCA_031408595.1 Acidobacteriota bacterium
CCGTAGATGTGCCTAATATCTCACCAAACTTTCTGACAGTCTGGATCACCGCGTCGAGCGTCGTCGGGTTGGTCACGTAAACCGCGATGCCATTGTCGCTGAGAGTTTTTGTGAATGCCTCGATCTGTGAAGCAGTCGAGATCAGAACGAGGTCGGGCTTAAGCGCGACGATCGTTTCCATATTTGGATTCAATGTATCGCCGACTTTCACGACTTCCATCGCTTGGGCGGGAAAATTACAAAATGTCGTCACGCCCACCAAACGGTCGCCCGCACCGGCCGCATAGACGATTTCGGTCACGCTCGGAGCGAGGCTCACGATCCGCTCGACCTTTGGCGGCAAATTCACCTGCCGTCCAAGATCATCCGCGACCTGGCGTGTCGACGCAGGCGGCATTGCCGAATTCGAGTTCGCCAGACCTCGACACGCCGACAGCAGTGCGATTGCCGCAAGTAGCACTACGATCGCTTTTTTCTGTTTTACCTTTTTCACTTATCCCCCAAAAAAACGACGAAACCCCGCCTCTCAATGTCGATTCATCGACCAGAAAGACAGGGTATTTTTCGAGAAATTGCCCGACTCGCCGGCGATGTTTTGACGCGAAACATCTCCCTTGACTTCTTGCTCAAAACAGGCTTCCTGGCTTTGAAATTTGTAATTTCAGATCTGAAATTGCAAACCTCATCACAGCGACGCGATCGCGCGGGAATCTCACCCGCTTTCCCTGTCTGGACGTTGGGTTACAACGCCTTCGAGCAAAAACTGATTGTTACGTTTCTTGGGAGCTAAGTCAATTCATCGTCCGCAGCAGAACGGGACGGCTTGGCGCAGCATCGGCCTCGAAAGGTGCGATCTGCAAATTGAGTAGATACTCGCCATCCTCGATCTCGTCAGGGACATAGATCAGTTCTGTGACGGTGGAATTAATGCGAGTTTGCGACCCTATGACACGGCTTGCAGGCTCGACATTCCAAAAGATGCGATGGTTTTCGAGCTTTCCTTCGTCAAAAATACGGTCGATCGAAGGCAGGTCGACCAGCAGGTGTTTGAATCCGCACTCGACAATGTGCCGCATCGCATCCGCCGTGAAATATGCCGGAATGTTGTCGCCATCGTAGACGCGTGAGAGTTTTGAATCGTCATTTGGCAGCGTCCGGACGATCAACGAGTCAGAACCACCTGCGGTAGCGGGTGGTTGAACACCCGCAATTCGCAACGAATCAACGGTTATCAGGTGATCTCCCGACTCGCCTTGTTCCGGCCCGACCGAAACGAGCAAAGCGGACATTACGACGTCTTCCAAACAATCGCGAATGGAGATCCGCTCATCGGTAATATGCCCGACGCACTCGGTGTGAGTTCCGATGCAGTGCGGAATGAGTGTATATTGCTCAAAGTTAACACTCGCTCCGTCGCGTGTGTCGCCGAGAGTCTTAGCCGCGGCCCCATCAACTCCAAACGCATTCGGTTGCGGCCCGTCAAACTTCAGTGGGATCGAAAGGTCGGCTATGAATTCGTACGCGCTCATAAATTCTTAACCGCCGCGAGCACATCATCGAGGTTGAGCTCACTCACGTTCTCAATCTCCGCACACAGCTTCATCAGCAACGCGTCCTGAGCATTTCCTTTCGCCTTTGCGACGGAGTACGGCAGGTCTTCGCGGAATGTAACCATTGAGTATTTTGAGAAATAGTCTGGATAAGTCTGCTCGAGTTTGGTCTCTAATTCTCGCTTTCTCAGAAACACCGGATCGGCGACAGCGTCTCGCATCTCGTAGAAATTTTCCTCGGCCATGTCGGCGATGGCGTCAGTGTTTATTTTGCGAAGTTCACCGTATTTCTCGAATACCTTTTGCCAGTCGACCGACACGCCCTCTGACGTGTCTCGGTCTGACAAGAGTGAATCGAGAACGCGGACATCTTCGAAGGCACAGTTCATCCCTTGTCCGTAAAACGGAACGACCGCGTGGGCAGAATCGCCGAGCAGCAAAGCGTTACCCCCAGCGTTCCACGGGAAACACTTGACCGTTCCGAGATTCCCCGTCGGATTTTCGAAGAAATCTTCAACGAGCGTCGGCATGAGCTTCGTGGCATCGGGAAACTCTCTTTCCAAAAATTCGACGACTGAAGCTTCGTCAATTAACTGTGAAAACGCGGCCCCGTCTCCGTGTTGTGGCGTGTGCGCGAGAAACAATGTACAGGTGAAGCTACCGTCAAAATTTGGCAGTGCGATCATCATGAACTTATTTCGCGGCCAGATATGGAGAGCGTTTTTTTCGAGTTGGAATCCGCCATCTTTGCTAGCGGGGATGTGCAGTTCCTTGTAGCCGTGTTCGAGCCAAATTTGCGAAAAATCAAAACGCTCGACTCCGCCGTGCTGCATCGCGTTTCTCACCGCCGAACCCGCTCCGTCAGTTGCGATCACGGTGTCGCTCTTGACTCGAACGCCATTCGAGAACTTAGCCTCTCCGCTGGCGCAGTCGAAATAGACGCACCGCTGGTTGAAGTGAAATGAAACGCCGTCGTACTTGTCTGCCTCATTCATCAGAGCGATGTTTAAGCCAGAACGCGAAACCGAATTAATGTACTCACCCTTTCGTCCACTGTAAGGCAAGAGCTTCGTCTCGCCCAAAACCGTATGGATCATTCGTCCCTGCATTGGAACGGCCTCGGCGAGCATATATTCGTCCATGCCGATCTCACGCAGGGCTGCGATGCCGCGATCCGATAGCGCAAGATTTATCGAACGTCCGGCCGCAACTTCTTCAAGACGCATATCGCCGCGTGCTTCGTAAACATCGACCGTTATGCCGCGTTTAGCGAGGTAGATGGCGAGTAGTGAGCCTGCGAGGCCGGCTCCGACTATGACGACTCTTGACATAAATTTTACCGATCTCAACGCAAAAAATAATAACGCGTAGGCGAACCTACCTGAGCTTTTCAACCTGTACGGCCGTGACCTTAAATTCCGGGGCCTGTGTGAAACGGTCACGGGTCGGGCCGGTTGCGTAGTTGAGGAAAACAGCCGGGTCATGGAACGACGCGAATAGCTCCCCAGCCTTTACTTTGTTAGTGATCTCTACCGGGAGGAAGGCCTCGCCATAATTGCTACGCACCCTCACCTTTTCGCCGTTAGCGATCGACAGCCGTTCCGAATCGGCCTTTGACATCTGCAGCAGATCGGTCGGCCGCAGCTTCTTGTTCGGCGTACGCATCGTCATCGTGCCGGCGTTAAACTGCTCGAGCACGCGGCCCGTGGTCAGCATGAACGGAAATTCGTCCGTCACGACCTCTTTCGTCGGCCGATATTTTATGCGCTTCAACGCCGCCGCGACGCCGTTCGAGAACGATTCGCCGTGCAGGACCTCGGTTCCGGGGTGGTCGACGTCCGGACACGGCCACTGGATGCCCGCCTTTTCGATCCGATCGTAAGTAATGCCGTATCCCGGAGGCCACACGGCACGAACTTCGTTCCAGACCTCTTCGGCCGTCTTGAAGGCAAAATCCTTTTCAAATCCCATCGCCGCCGCCAGATCGCAAATGATCTCGAGGTCCGCCTTGGCGTTGCCGCGGGGGCTTACCGCAGCACGAATACGCTGGACGCGCCGCTCGCCGTTCATGAACGTGCCGTCCTTTTCGAACGAGGTTGTCGCCGGAAAAAAGACGTGGCCGAAGCTCTTGGCCGTCTCGTTCATAAAGAAATCCTGAATGATGACGAGGTTCATGTTGGCAAAGGCCTTGGCCGTCTCATGGGCGTTGGCGTTGGACAGGAATACATCGTAACCGATCGTCCAAAGCGCCTTGAGTTTGCCGTCTCGAGCGGCGTCGATCATCTGCAATTGATTGAGCCCGGCCTTGGTCGGCACCGGTTGTTTCCAGACGCTTTCAAACAGCTCGCGGCCGGCGTCAACCGTTACCGATCCGGTCAGGATTCCCGGATCGCAACACATATGAGCCGTACCCTGTACGTTATTTTGCCCGCGAAGCGGATTGACGCCGGCTCCGTGCTTGCCGATGTTGCCGGTCAGCAACGCGAGGTTGACGATCGACATCACGCCTTCGGTTCCCTGCAGATGCTCGGTCATGCCAAGTCCGTGCATCGCCATCGACGGTGTATTGGTGGCATAGATGCGTGCCGCCTGCCGAATAAGTGCCGCATCCACGCCACATCTTTCCGCGACGGCCTCGGGCGAATATTCGGCAACGAACTCACGAAACTCGTCAAACTCCGTGACGCGTGTGCGGATAAATTCCGGGTCCGTCAGCCCTTCGTCGATGATCGTGTAGGCGAGAGCGTTGAACATTAATATGTTCGTGCCAGGCCGCAGCTGTAGATGGACGTCCGCGTATTTGGTCAGCTCGGTCTCTCGCGGGTCGACGACGATCAGCTTAGTGCCGTTCTTGATGACTGCCTGCTTGATGCGTGCACCGGGGATCGGGTGATTTTCGGTCGGGTTTGCCCCGCAGAGGATGATAGTTTTCGCCTTTTCGATGTCGTCAAACGAATTAGTCATCGCACCCGTACCGATCATTATCTTCATCGCCGCCGCCGATGGTGTGTGGCAGACGCGGGCACAGCAATCGACGTTGTTCGTACCAAGCACGACGCGTGTAAATTTCTGTGCGAGGTAATTTTCCTCGTTCGTCGCCCGTGCCGAGCCGAGTACGGCGATGCTGTCGCGGCCAAATTCGCTGTCGATCGCCTTTAGTTTCTGAGCAGCATATGCGATCGCCTCTTCCCACGAGACGACCCGCCAGCCGTCGGCCTCGCGGATCATCGGTTCGGTCACGCGGTCGTTGGCATCGACAAAATCGTATGCGTAGCGCCCCTTGACGCAAAGATGGCCATAATTGACAGGAGCATCCATCACTGGTTTGACCTGCACAACGTGGTCATCGCGGATACCAACGTTCATTTCGCATCCCGTCCCGCAATACGGACATGTCGTCTTGGTCCACGTCGTCGGAAAACCGCGTTCGAT
>JANNWQ010000349.1:0-25802 GCA_031408595.1 Acidobacteriota bacterium
CCGAATGGCCTCATTCCGATGGTCACATCCATCGCCGGTGCGCAGTTATTTACGGCAGGTCAAACGACGTTGCCGCTTGCAATCGCCGATTCAAACACATTGCTCGCGAATGTGCTCAATCCAGTCGGCTTTGGAACGCCCCCGTCGGGGACGAACCTCGCACGCCTCAATGCCTTCAACGCACTACGTTTGCAGGACCTCTCGTCCAACTTTGTTCGTGAGGCGAGCCATGTGACTGACCTTGCAATGCAGGCCAATGCCGCCTTGCAGGTGTCTCAGGACGTGACGGTGCCGTTTCCCAACACCAGCATTGGCCGTCAATTGAGACAGATCGCACGCCTTATCAAAAAACGGCTCGATCTCAACACTAACCGGCAGGTTTTTTACTGTCAGATCGGTGGCTTTGACACGCATACGGGCGAACTAGCTGGCCACATCAACCTCTACAGCCAGTTTAGCCAGGCCATGCGCTCTTTCTATGACGAAATGGCCGTTCAGGGTGTGTCCAACAACGTGACGACATTCACACTGTCCGACTTTAACCGCACGTTCAACCCTGCTGGTTCGGGTGCGACTGTCGGTAGCGATCACGCATGGGGCAACCACATGCTGGTCATGGGCGGCAGCGTACTCGGCGGCGATTTCTATGGCTCGAAGCGTCCCGACGGTACGGGCAACTATTACCCGACCCTGCTCATGGGTAATAATGCCGGTGCTCTCGACGACGGTGACAGTTCGGCGACCGGTCGTGGACGCTGGATCCCGACAACAGGCGTCGAGCAATACACGCTGCGATTGGCACGCTGGTTTGGTTTGCAGGCGGCGGACGAGATCGAGGTTTTCCCCAATCTCGCCAATTTCACGGCCCATGACGCGGCTAACTTCAACTCCCTGGCGTTTATGCCATAGAGAGAGTTTTGAACTTGAAATTAGAGGCCGCCCCAGCCGGGTGGCCTCTTTTTTTGCTTTGCGTCTTTGCGTCTTTGCGTCTTTGCGTTAAAAATTCTTATAAGGTGAATTTACCGAACTACATCACTATGGGCCGCATCGTCGTTGTACCTTTGCTCGTCGTCGTGCTGTTGACGCCGGTCGCGGAGCATTGGTTCGGGCTGAATGCGTATGCGCTCGCGATCGTCATCTTTTTGATCGCCGCGATCAGTGATATTTTCGACGGCCAACTCGCACGTCGACGCAAGCAAGTCTCTACGCTCGGCAAATTTCTCGACCCGATCGCCGACAAACTTCTTATCTCAGCCGCATTGATCGTTCTGGTCGAAAAGAACCTTGCTCCGTCGTGGGCAGTCGTTGTAATAATAGGCAGGGAATTCATCATCACAGGCCTGCGCAGCGTAGCCGCCAGTGAAGGCATCATCATGCAGGCCCAGTCTATGGGCAAGCTAAAGATGTGGTTCCAATGTATCGCTATTGTTGCGCTGCTGGTTTGCGCGGCGAACGGCACACCGCCCGTATCCAACTTTGGCCTCGATTATCCTGCCGCATTCTGGGAAGTTCCCGAGGTGCGTACCGCTTTCGCAAATCTTTCTCAACTCACGATCACATCCAACGACTGGAAGGTCTTTGGCTATCTGGTCGGTCGCGGAGCTCTATGGCTTTCCGTGATCACTGCCGTGTGGTCGATGTATGGTTATTTCTCCTTCTTTATGTCGCAAAGAAAACACAAGTCGGAACCACCCGCAGTAGCGGGTGGTTGAACAAGCAAAAGCGGAGAAGCCTAATGGCCACTCCGCATTTGCTTACTAAAGGACTTTTCCCCCCGCTACCGCCGGTGGTACTGTCTTTATTTGATCTCAACCCAATCGCCCGTGTGTATCTCCTGAGCGGTGCGGGTTATGACGATGGTTGCGGTTCGTTCCTTCACGTTAAGCACGACGGCCTCGCCGATCACCTTTCGCATACCTGACGGTCGCTCTCTGCGAACATCGACCTGGCGAACTTCCGCACCAGTAGCTTTGTCGCCGCTCTTACGGGCTGACTGATTTGAGAACTTGCCGCCCTCGAATATCTCGCTTCCAAAACCGTAATCGCGCGAGCTGACCGATTCACGTTCGGGAATCTTGGTCAGATTTCCTTTTTCCAGAGGACGAAATACCGTGAGCTTATCGCCGACTCGAACGTTGTCGTCAGCTCCCAGATCGACATATGCGATCTGATCTCGCGTGATCATCTCGCCGAGATCGCGTGACATCAGGATGCGGCCCATGGCCTTGCCCGACGCATCGCCAAAAATATCGAGCTTCTCGCCGCGATCATACAACGGGCTGGTGCGTTTCTCCACGAGCTGAACGATATCGCCGAGCAGGAAGCTGTCGCACGAGACCTTGACCCGCACGGCGGACATATTCTGCTTGACCTTAACAACCTCGACGGCACCGACCTCTTGAACGTAGTAGCCGATATCCGACTTGTTCGTCCACTTGCTACGGACCGCTCCGCGAGGACGCACGACAGCGAAAACATCGCCAACGCTCACACCCTTATCCCCGCCCATATTGATGTAGAGAAAATCATTCTGAGAATAATTAAACTGATCTGCCTCATCCTGGCCGCCGATGATACGGTTAACCGTGCTCATCGCGCTCTGCTGGATGTAACCGGCGCAGTACATGTTGTTGGCTCCGGCAACGGCTGCCGGTGCCTTAACCGTTTCCTTGACAAAGGTAGATGCTTCCTGGCCAAACGCCGCCGTCGACGCGATTGCGATAGTGCTGAACGAGATGACTCGAACTAGTGCTTTTTGAAAACTCACGATTTTCTCCTTGCTGTCTTTCGTTATTGATGAGCCGCGCCAAAATGCTGGAATTCAATGCGTCGCGCAGCCCTGATAATGGTGATACCCATTGGGCCTCTATTATTTTAGGCTTTTACAGCAAGAATGGTCAACATTTTTTTACAATGCAAAACACGAGGCTTCGATTTGCACCGCCAAGCTTCTATTTGCTAGTATTTTCGTTCGCCCCGCTGACGACAAAGGGGGCACAACGCCGGTGTAGCTCAGTTGGTAGAGCAGTTGATTTGTAATCATCAGGTCGTAAGTTCGAGTCTTATCACCGGCTCCATTCATCCTCAATAAAAACAGTAGTTTACTAATAGAAAAAGCTGGCTTGTTTGCCCGCTTTTATGTTTTGGTGTGCCTATGGTGTGCCAACCCCGAAAAACTATGTTCCAAACATCATTTTTTCGAGCCGAGTTGTCGCGTCTGTTTGCATCGCCGGTATTACGTGGCTGTAAGTGTCCAACGTCAAGACCACAGACGAATGTCCTAATCTCTCGGAAACGACTTTCGGACTAACTCCCGAGGCAAGCAGCATAGTGGCGCTTGTGTGACGAAGATCGTATAACCTTATCTCCGATAGTTCGGCCTTTGTCACGATTGGCTTGAAGTGTCGGTTTCTTAGATTTACCGAGGATATAGGAGTTCCGATTTCGGTAGAGAATACAAGATCAAGATTTGCATAGTCCGAACCAAGCTTCATCTTTTCAGCGAGATAATTTCGACGATGAACCTTCAGGGCCGTGACGATCGAACCCGAGAGCGGTATGCTTCGACGGCTCTTGCTGGTTTTAGGCTCTTCAAATCTGAAACCACCGCCTTTTCTGTTCCACACCAAAGCTCGTCGTACAGATACGACGCCACTCTCAAGATCAATGTCCTTCCACTGAATCGCCAGGTACTCTTCCGGCCTCATTCCTGTTTCTAGTGCTAGTAGAAACACTAGACAGTATTTGTCCGCCTTTGCCTTCGACAGGAATTTTGAAACCTCATCCGGCGAAAAGTACTTCATCTCCGTCTTTTCCAGCCTTGGAAGTTCGCAAACGTCGCATGGATTCCGGATGAGCATCTGCCATTTGATCGCTTGTTTGAAAGCCGAGGAAAGGACATTGTGAGCATAACGAACCGTTCGCGACGAAAGTCCGGTTCTTCGCATCTCGCCGTAAACCTTTTGGATATCGTGAGCCTGTACATCGGAGAGGCGTTTCATTCCGAGTTTGGGCTTGATATAAAGCCTGAGCATCATTTCATAGCTAGAGTAGGTACTTTGGCGAACTCTCGGCTTAGCGATTTCCTCTAACCAACGGTCCAGAAACTCGCTCAGAGGCATTGCAGCTGGTTCCACAAACGTTCCGAGATCTTTTTCTCTTAGCTTCGCCGTTAGATAAGTGTCGGCATTTTTCTTTGTGCCGTGAATTACCTTGCTGAAGTATTTACGTTTCCCGTTTGTGTCGCGTCCGAGAAAAATCCTAACGAGCCAAGTCTTGGAGCCTTTCTTTACTATTTGTCCTGCCATTTAATAAAACCTCTAACTGAATCTCAATCAAGATTATAATCTATCGCATACGATATATATCGTCAACCCTAAACATATCGATTGCGATAGTTTTTAGATTTCGATAGGCTAATAAGGTGATGACCCTACTCAGCACAAAGGAAGCCGCCGACAAGCTCGGGATTTCACCCATCCGGATTCGGCAACTAATCCAAGAAGGTAAGATCAAGGCGACTCGCGTAGGGCGAGACTATGTAATTGACGAGCGAGATCTTGCCGACGTAAAAACCTATGGAAAGGCCGGTAGGCCGAAGACGGCGGACTAACAGACTACTTACGCGATTTCGCTCGTAGCTGCTCAAGCTCCAAAAGTAGAGCCTTACTCCTTTTTGAATTTCTGATCCACGTAAGCTCCTTTTTCTTGCCGGCTATCTTCACAGCGTCGAAATAATTCATCGTGTTGTAAATCTCTGGAGACTCTTTCATCAGATTCACGATAAATGATCTATATTCGTCAAGTCCCTGGCTGATATCGATCTTGTCCCGTAAAGCCCGAGCTTCGACAGCCTTCTCCCTAAAGTCCTCAGGATCTGCACCGTAGCGTTCCAATTGGCTTTTCCATTTATCCGCGAGTAATAGCCAGTCGCTGCGTGTGAGTATTTTGTGCGTCCGCAGCTCTAGCTTGTTCATTCGGGTATATAGCGCCCTCATCTCTCCTCTTCCTCCTTTTTGATCAAAATTTCCATATGTTCTAGTCGCTGATCCACGTCCAATAGGTCCACGCCACGAATAGTCTGCTCAATAATGATCTGTGCCGTCCTTATCTCTGCCGCCGGATTCTCGCAATTGAGGTTCCTCTCCAAAGTGTCAACCGCTTGCACGGCGAGTCCTTGGAGCCTCGCAACCGTATTCTCCAGAAGGCGTCTACGAACTTTTCGGTATTCTTTGGTAAAGGTATCGTCCTTCATCCATCGCCAAAGAGTAGAGGGGGCCACCTTCGCCTTAAAACACGCCGCATCCGCGGTCCGCTCGGTCAATAAAAGGGCTATTAACTTCTCCTGCTTTGCCGAAATTTTGTCTGAACTTTTCATTTCGATTCCTTTTCAATTGGGCCTATGCGATCCTTCTGCTTGGACAGATTCGCCACAGTTCCTGCACCAATGCCCAACAATACCGATTTCACCGCAATCACACGGAGCCTCGATTTTTATGGCACTCATTTCTGAAGAAGTTGAGTTGAGATGCTGAACTTGTTCATCCGCCGCTGAATCGACATCTTCAGTCAAGCCCTTGTCTAAACTAGCTTTGTTTCCGTGATTCTCCTGAAGGTGTTGAAATTCCCGGATATCGACGACATCAGCAGCTCCAGGCAGGCGCATATACCACTTGGTGTCTCCGCCGAACGTCCCGCCTTTCTTGAATGGCTTGATGCCTAATCGCTTTTTGGCTTTGCGAAATGCGTACATGGTTATATCCAATTCCTTAGCTTCCTTCTCGACATCCCTTGACGATTTTTCACCGGTACGGAGGGCTTCGAGCAAAAAGTCTTCGGCTTCCGATTGCTCAGCATTAGCATCTGCGTCTTTTGGTTGAGCGAGCATTCGTTCTTTGGTGAGGCCACTCGGGTTAGAGTTGAACAAGAACTGACCGTTAACGATCTCGAAGCCCACCGAGAGCGGCGATTGTTCTGAGAGGTTGTTTTTTGTCTGGCAGATTGCCCGCTCGCCCGTTTCTGAATCCTGTCCTACCAACAGAACCGATCGAGCTGAGGCCCGCCACGAAATGCTACCGAGTCCCGCATTTCGCGGGTCACCCATACCCTTACTCTTCCCGACGTGCCGAACCTCGACAATCGAACAATTGTATTTTTGGGCAAGGGCAATCAGCTTTCTGGGAATGGTCTGCTTCCGGTCTCAGTGTTGAGATCCTTTCCCTCCGTGTAGCTGAACATAGGATCCAGGATCACGAGTTTCGGTTTGTAAATAACCATCTGAGATTCAAACCAACTCAGATCGATAGGGTTGTTCAATGAAAAGACCTCTTCCATCGCAAAGATACGATCTAGAGGAGCCCCCATCGAGTCAAGGCGCGGACGCAGAGTGTGAGAGAGCGAGTCTTCGGCAGAGAGCAAAATGACAGAGGCAGGCTCTGATGCATTGTCGTCGAACGGTAGCGTTGCTCCCGACGCGACTGCACACGCCAACGCACAGCCGATCCAGGATTTCCCTATCCCTTCGATCCCTTCGATGATCGTGAACTCTCCGACGGGTATAAATGGCTTCCAAAGCCATTCCACCTCCGTGGCTTTCACATCCTGCATACAAACTACTTGAAAGCGTTGTTCATCGATAGGCGCCGGCTTCATCGCGTCATGTGAATTACTAATCCCTAACCACTCACAGAAGCAATTGACTAGTTTCTTATCCGTAAGTTCTACGAATTTGGGTAATCCGTATGCTTTCCTCTTGTCCAGCAGGGCGTCGTGGGTGTCCTCCACAGCCTTTATCCGATCTCTCAGATCATCGTCGTTGGCGACCGTACAAACTGCCTTGATCAAGTGAATAACATCAAATTTGTCATAGCCGTTTCGCAACAAAGTACCGGCAACAGCTATAGATAGTTCATGCCGAATGCCTTGGTGCCAACATTCGACTAGGAGGGCCGCAGCAGCTAATTTGCAAACGGCTGGGCCGAGTACGTCGAATGAATAACTCTCTGGTTCCGAGTCAACCAGCCATTCGACTCGTTCGCCGCTTTCGTGTACCGACGGTGGGAAGACGGTCTGAATACCCTTCATGTCGGTACCCACCCGAATCTCTACTATGCAGGCGTCCTTCCGTTCGCTTTCGTTTTGTGACGCCATTAGTAAGGGACTGTTGAACTTCTTATATTCAGCGTCGGCGCACTTGTACAGGTAATGGCTGGATGGTTTACTCTTGCGACCAAAGACTGCGTCTGTAGGCGGCAGGAAGAACGTTGCTAGTCTGACCGCCTCCGGCGAATCAAGGTCGATGTCAACAAGTCCACCTGACCTCGTCCCTAGTATTACTCCAACGTTCTGCCGTTCAGCTCCAAGATGTCGATAGATGTCCTGCTGCGCGATTTCCAACTTGGGCCATCCGCGTAAAACTGGCTTCTTTGACTGATACGGGAGCGGCACTATTGCTAGGCCGCGTCGAGCGTACTCGGGCCCATTCGAAACCAGAGTTCGGATACGGTCTCGGAACCGTTGCACTGACCACGAGCCGTGATAGAAGGTCAGGTTTCGTAATTGAGCTAGTCATTGCTTTCATCCTCCCGCTTCCGGCTTCCACCTTCGGTCAGCCAACGCTCTACGGCCTCTGTCGAAAACCTGTATTGCCGTTCGCCTAGTCGTATCACCGGTATCTGCCCAGTGCGAACCAATTCGTATACTCTCTGCTTGTCAACTCTAAGCAGCGAGGCCACCTCTTCTGCAACTAAAACTCCCTTATCCATATCTTCTCCTTACTAAAAAAAAGTCTCCCGCATTCATCGCGACAGACTCAAATTTATTCGGTTTAGGAAGGAGTTGGAAGGGTCTTTTTGAGCTGAAATAATACCTATTATCGAGGGTGCTAAAAATGGGTATTTTCTGTTAAAAAAATACCCTGCTTTACCGAGGGTAGTTTCGCAGTTTGCGTGAGGCTTTGATTTTCTTCAGCATTGTTTCTTCGTTGTACCCGAAAATAATACCTAGGTGTCGGGTGGCAAGTTCAAACGGTGGAGTGCACCAAACTTCATCCAGCAATTCAGGAATTAGATGTTGGAAGTCGGCGTCTCTCAGTTCCACCCACTTTTCTCGCCATTCAGAGAGCGTCGCGCTAGTGTGAATCTCATCAAAACTCTTTTTTAGCCTATCGTGTTTAATCCTTGCTTTCCGGTATTCCTGTCTAACATTTTCAGCCGCGTCGGCCAGCTTGGACATATCGAGCCTTTGTTTACGATCAGCCAAAAACCAACGCTTGCGATCAATGTTCTTTTTCAGAAAGATGTTGATCTGCCTTTGCGAAAGAAGGCGAAAGTTCTCTGCAAACCCCTTTTCCCTCCAATGCTCCTTCAAGAGCGGCGGTAGAACGTTCGTCATGTATCCGATCTTTGCATGATTCAACGTCTCCAAAACTGCCGCCTCCACGAAGCCGCCGGTGTTGATCAAGAACATTCTGAGTCCTCCCTTGGCATGATGGCGAACCGTTTCTTCGATCTCCTCTGGTTCGACCGCGAAAAACTCCAACATGCTAAGCTCTCGCTTCCGTATTTCGTTCAGAACGTCATTATCAAGGATTCGGGAAACCTTATCTTCAGATAAAAGGGACCTAATAACGTCAATAATATCCGCCGCGATATACGGCAGCGAGAACATCACTTGAACCGGACCACAGTTTGTGGACGCTTCACCTATTATTCTGACTTCAGGGTCGGTTTCACTGACGTAGATCGCAGTATCTGGGCGGTGTGGATCTCGCAATGCCTCACTCCAATCTCGGAGACCTAATTCCTGAACCAGTTCAAGGGCAATTTCATTCCCTAGCTTGAACCGCCCTTCCCATTCGATTCGGCCGCTGTCTTCATCCATAGGAATTAACGTGGACTACCTATACTTGCTTGAACGTTCTTAAAATTCTCCAACGCCGCCTCGATATTCTCGATGATATCGATCGCGAGTTCGTCCGGGTCGGGGAGGTTGTCGAGATCGGCGAGTGACTGATCCTTGACCCAGCTTATGTCGAGGCTCGTTTTGTCTCGTGCGGTGATCTCGTCGTAGGTGAAGCTCCGCCAGCGGCCGTCGAGGTTGGTCTCGGTATAAGTCTCCTGCCGCTTGTGGCGATTGGTTGGGTTGTAGCACTCGACAAAGTTCTTTAGGCTACCAGCCGTTAGAGGATTTTTCTTGAGAGTGTGGTGAATATTCGTCCGATAGTCGTAGAACCAGACCTCCTTGGTCCACGGCTTGGCGGCTGCGGGCTTGGCGTCGAAGAAGATGACGTTTGCCTTTACGCCTTGGGCGTAGAAGATGCCCGTCGGTAGTCGCAGGATGGTGTGAAGGTCGGTCGTTTCGAGCAGACGCTTTCTCACAGTCTCGCCCGCTCCGCCTTCGAATAGTACATTGTAAGGAACGACCACCGCGGCCTGGCCGGTCGTTTTGAGCATCGTCTTGATGTGCTGGACGAAATTAAGCTGCTTGTTGCTCGTTGTCGCCCAGAAATCCTGGCGGTTGTACGTGAGGTCTTCTTTTTCCTGTTCGCCTTGGTCATTTGTGAAGGTCTGACTGCTTTTCTTACCAAACGGAGGGTTGGCCAAGACGTAATCGAAACGCTGCCCGTTGTCGGCGATAAGTGCATCGGTCGGAGAAATGAAGTTATCGCTATCGATGTCGCCGATGTTGTGGAGGAAAAGGTTCATCAGGGCCAGACGGCGTGTTGATGCGACGATCTCGTGGCCGAAGAACGTCTTGAACCGCAAGAACTCTTTCTGTTCTTTGTCCAGATCGTAGTTCGCTGCGAGAAAGTCATACGCCTTCAAGAAAAAGCCGCCGGTGCCGCACGCGGGGTCAGCGACCGTCTTCATTGGTTCAGGACGAATGCAATCAACCATCGCCTCGATAAGTCGCCGTGGCGTGAAATATTGCCCGGCGCCGCTCTTGGTGTCCTCGGCGTTCTTTTCGAGCAGGCCCTCGTAGATCTCCCCTTTCACATCGGCCCCGATCACTGTCCAAGTCTCTTTGCCGATCATATCGATCAACTTATAGAGCTTTGCTGGGTCTTGGATCTTATTCTGGCTCTTCGTGAAGATCTGCCCGAGAATGCCGCGTTCCTTGCCGAGTTCGCGGAGTACATTCACATAGTGGATCTCAAGTGGCGCGCCGCGAAGCCCCGTGAGGCTCTCCCAACTGTACTCCGCCGGAATACCAAGCGAGCGGTTGTGCGGAGGCTTGCTGTATTCGTCCGCCATCTTGAGGAATAGCAGATATGTGAGCTGCTCAAGGTAATCGCCATAGCTCACGCCATCGTCACGAAGCGTGTTGCAAAATGACCAGACCTTGGAAATGAGAGAGTTTGTTTGAGTGTCCATTTAGTTGTAGGGTGCAAAGTCGTTCACATCCTGCGTAAGCAAGCGCATCAACTTGGGATGTACAAATAGTTTTTCTTTAGTCGAAGGAAATTCGACCAGTACACCGATCTCGACCAATCTTTTTAGGTATTGTGATGCAGCTTGGCGTTTTGCTATGTCTTTCTCTACCAGATTGCCGATTCGACAATATGGCAATTCAAAGATCAGGTTGACGAGTTCATAACTATAAATTTTGGGGGCGCTCCGTTTTACGTACTCCAGCGTATGGGCCGTTAGTTCTTTGATCGCCGCGATCTTTGCCGTTGTCCAATTCGCGGTTTCTTCTACGCCTCTTAACACGAATAGAATCAAAGATTCCCAGTCTTGTTCCTTGGTAACTTGAAGCAAAACCTGATTGTATGTGGCGCGATACTTGAGAATGTAACGGCTCAAATACAAAACCGGCAAAGTTAGCAGACCCTGCTCGATCAAAAATAAACTGTTTATGATCCGGCCCGTCCTGCCATTTCCGTCTGTAAATGGGTGGATCGCCTCAAATTGATAATGTCCGACCGCCATTCTGATGAGTGGGTCCAGCGTGACCTGATTGTGCAGAAAGCGTTCCCAGTTTGCCAGCAGATCCCTTAGCACATTTTCACCCACGGGCGGTGTGTAAATTATCTCGCCTCGTGCCTCGTTTCCGAGAGCCGTTCCCGGTATTCGGCGAACCGTCATCTCGACCCCTTTGATATTGGTGCAAATGGCCTCTGCTGTTCTTGTATTCAACGGATGTTCATTGAGCGTATTGAAGCCATCAAATAAAGCCCAGCTATATCTGAGAGCTTCTTTTGTGGCTGGGTCGGCATTTGTCTCGTTCCTAAGGTGCTCAAATAGTTTATCTGTCGTGGTGACAATATTCTCGATCTCAGAACTCGCCTTTGCCTCAAGCAGCGGCAATGTATTTATCAGGATCGCCGGATTGGGTATTAATTGGGCGGCCTGTTTTAGTTCGGCGAGGGCTGCACGGGAGTTTATGCATTGCCGCAGCACGTCCTTTGTCTCAATATCTACTGTCGGCGGCAGTGGAGGCAGCTCTTGATACGGCTTATTTGGGTTCCAATCGGGCATATGTGTTTATGTTTTATGGTTTTATCGACACATATGCAGGATATGTCGATAGTCGCGACATGTCAACAGTATATGTCGATGTTTTGCGATTTTATCGACATATAATTCCGATGTGTCGATATCGCAGACATTCCCGAGAAAAGGCGTTATGCGGCGACATCCTACTGAACCAATTTCCCCTCAAATGCCTGTTTCAGGATGCTTTGGCGGAGGGCTTCGGATTGTTTGAGGCTGGCGGCGATGGCTTCTTCGAGTTTGTCGCAGACGCTTAGACGGCTTTCGATTTCTTCCACGATGCGATGTTGTTCTTCAAGCAGACAAAGTGGAATTTCAAAGTTTCTGAGCGAACTTAACGCAACCGTTTTTTGAGCAGTTCCCGTTGCCGTTTTTTCTGCTTGATTGAACACGAACGGGGATTGGAGCAAATAAGAAAGCCATTTTTGATTTGTCGAGATTAAAGGGCGAATTAGGCCAATGTGGCGTTGAAAACAAAATCTTCGTTCGTAATTTATCAAGACTGGTATGCCGAACGAACCTGTCACCGTGTATAGAATGTCGCCTTTCGAGGGCTTTCGGGTTTCCTTTAATGTCTCGTAATATTCCTCTGAAACGAAAAAGGTGTCTGAAAAATTAACAGAATTGCTCGACTTATCGATGTTTGAAAAAGTGATGAACGGAATCCCAGAATTTGCTTTGGGTGGAGCTTGGTGGTCACCGTCAGAAATAGATCCTGTAATCTTCGACAACAACGTAATCTCCCAACCTTCCGGTAGTTGGCCGTCGGGTACGTTTTCGTTTGTCAGTTTGCCTTCAAAGGCGTGTTTTAGAACGGCTTGGCGGTAGGTTTTTAGTTGGGCTTGGGCTTTTTTGAGGCTTTCGACTCCGGCGTCCAATTCTGAAAAGAGTTCTTCGATCTTTGCAACTATCCGCTCCTGCTCCGCTGATGACGGGAACACAACCAGTAATTGAGATAGCGTTTTTAGGTATACGCCCTTTTGAGCAGTTCCCTTGGCTGACTCCGTCAACTGCCTTTGAAATATCGGCGACTGAAAGTAATAACACAAATACTTGGCAATGAGGTGTGTTTCAATGACCGCAACGCTACGCTGTAACGTAAACGGGTCCGCGTTTGGGGGCACAACCGCAGTCCGTCCAATCGTGGCCACAATTGTGAGCAACACATCGTTGGGTTTGATTTGGGTTCGCTTATCTTCAATTCTAAAGTCTTCTTCAGAAATCAGTCTCGGCCTATCAAACCCAATCCTGTTGTTCTGAATATCCTTCGTACTTAGCATAGGCATGCCTATCGGCCTGCCCTTGGGCGGGTTGTGGGAACCATCGCGAATTTTTGTTGTGACATCTGAGAGTGGAGCTATCGTCCAGTCGCTTCGCACAAGATTGATGAGACTCATACTAAGCCGCCAACGCCTCGTTCAGTTCGTCAATAATAGGTTCCATGTGTTCTCCGAAAAGCTGATACATCTTCCCGAGGCCACCAACCGGGGCGAACGGTTCAAACTCAAAATCATTTCGCGAGATATGGAACGAGTTCGAGACGTGATCCTTGATCATTCGGAGCCAGGCCATTTGTTCCTCGTTAAATTTGACCGGCCCGGCCTGTTTACCAAATACCCAATTCTGAAAATTGCGATCGATGGTCTTTGAATAATCGGTCAGGCGTTCGTCGATGCCTGAGACCCGCCGAACGAGAGCGACGAGAGCCGTCAATTCGGTCTTGGCCGCTCCATCGGTCTCGCCGAGCTGCTGGTAAGCCCGCCAGACGTTGAGCGGTGCGATCGTCGGCCGCTCGGTCTTTAGAATCTCGCACAGGTCGCGGATCATCGCGTAGGTCAGCTCGCGTCGGCGATACGGCTGCGAATAGAAGATCTGCAACGCCGTGATCTCGTCACGATGCTCTTCGATCCACGCCGCGAAATCCGCGATAAGCGAGTTCGCCCGCTCGGCTTCATCCTCGTTCCAACCCGCGTTTAGCACCTTGTCCGGGTTGATCGTGTCGATGATCTGGTAGAGCGATTTGCGGACGATTTCAACATATTCACTCAAATCACCTGTGAATACCTCAGCGGCCTGCTCGATCATCTCATTTCGCCGCTCATCAACCGCCTTTTCGATCGCCTCGGGTGCCAGCCCCGGCGTTTCCAGAGTAACCTGAGCCCGAATGACATCCTCAGTATCAGGGTCGTGTGCACGAACAAGGGCAGCAGCGACCTCAGAAACTGTCTTGCCGCCGGTCTTGTCCTTAAAGATCTCACGCTGCTTATCGCTGATCTGTTTATCGAGCCGAATCAGCCGCCCCGCAAGCGTCGAGAACGTGTCTTCGTCACGCACACCGACAGCGACGGCCTGCATCAGGTCTTTGAGAGCGACACTTGGCTTTCGCTCAAGCGGACGGCTATCGGCCTTAATGCTCTTGGTCACACCGACGGCATCGACGATCACGAAATGGTCCTTGGCAAACTTAGCGGTCGGCGTCACCTTCTTGAGGTCATCGAGGGCGATGGTGCGTGTACCACGGCCCTTCATCTGCTCGAAATAGTTGCGGCTGCGAACGTCCCGCATAAAGAGCAAAACTTCGAGCGGCTTTACGTCCGTGCCCGTCGCGATCATATCGACCGTGACGGCGATACGCGGGTAGTATTCGTTGCGAAAACTCGCCAAGATCGATTTCGGGTCTTCCTCAGTCTTGTACGTAACCTTTTTGCAGAAGCGATTGCCCTCGTCAAATTCCTCGCGGACGTAGTTGATAATGTCATCGGCGTGGCTGTCGGTCTTTGCAAAGATCAATGTCTTTGGCACCTCGAAATTGCCGTCAGCATCGATGCGATCGGGGAACATCCCCGGCAAGTGTTCGCGAAACGTGCGGATCACGGTCCGGATCTGATTCGGGTTTACAACGTCCTTGTCGAGCTGCTTGGCCGTGTATGCAACGTCATCCTCAAGCTGCTCCCAGCGTTTCTTACGCGACAGCTTTTCGCGATGATCGACGTACTCGCCCTTCCAGATAGCCGCTCCTTTTTGAGTGATCTCGGTCTCGATCAGATAATTGTTAAAACCAACATTCACCCCGTCAATTACCGCCTGCTCGTGGGTGTATTCGCTGACTACGTTCTGATTGAAATAGCCGAATGTCCGATTATCCGGAGTGGCAGTCAATCCGATCTGGAACGCATCGAAATACTCGAGAACCTGCTTCCAGAGGTTGTAGATGGATCGGTGGCATTCGTCAATCACTACAAAATCAAAGAACTCAAGCGGCAATTTTTCGCTATATTCGACGGGTTGCGGTTCCTTTGGCTGCCAGAACTCATGCGGATTCACCAGATCGGCCGCGTCGTCCAGGTCTTTGCCTTTCAATACCGAATAAAGCCGCTGGATCGTGCTGATGTAGACCTGATTGTCGGTCGGCACATGGCTTGAGGTGAGCCGCTGCACGCCGTACAACTCGGTAAACAGGCGGTTATCGTCATTCGGCAGAAAGGCCCGAAACTCCTGCTCGGCCTGTTCACCAAGATTGCGGGTATCCACGAGGAATAGGATTCGCTTCGCCCCGGCGTATTTCAGCAGCCGATAGATAAACGTTATTGCAGTGAACGTTTTGCCCGAACCGGTCGCCATCTGGATCAGTGCCTTGGGTTTGTTCGCTTTGAACGACTGCTCTAGGTTGGTTATCGCCGCGATCTGACATTCTCGCAAGCCGCTCTCTGGCAACTCAGGAAGGCTTTTAAGACTGTTCCGCAACGTGGAACCCTTTTGCCACTCACGAAACGTCTCAGGGCGATGAAACGAGAACACGGCCCGGGATCGTGGTTTATCATCCCGGTAATCCGTGAACCTGGTCAGTTCGCCGGTGCTCTCATAAACGAACGGCAGCGGATCATTGTTGAGGTACTTGAGCTTGGCCTTCGCGTAATCGGCAGACTGCTCCTCGACAACAGTGAGTTGGTAACCCATGTCCTCAGGCTTTGCCTCAATAACACCAACGGGCTTTTTTTCAACGAACAGCACATAGTCCGCTGGCCCGACATCCGTCTAATACTCACGAACGGCCACACCTATACCCGCCGCGAGATTGATCTCGCTCTTTTTCTGCACGACCCATCCGCACGCACGTAACTGCGCATCGATATTGTCGCGGGCGACCTGCTCAGGATTCTGGTTGGGCATGGGCTCCTGATATTCTAGCGCAAAAGCCTTGGGATGGTGCTGAGAATGCCCCGAATGCAGCGTCCCTTTTTTTAACAAGCCAACTGTAACACTTGTAACGGGGTGGGAACTCTTTCTTAGGGGTCCACGCCCAGTAATTACGCGGCTCCGACCTGATTTACTTGGGCAGAATTTTGCCTCCTTTTTAGGGGCGATGAGTGTGGCACTTGTGACACCTTTGATCTCTGTGCCAAATAGGGCTTAACCCACATGTTGTCAACAGTTTACACGGCGGGGCCTGGAAGAAAGAAAGTACAAATTTTAGCCCCAGTTCCCAGATGGGGGTAAACTGTGGCACTGTGGCGCGTTTTTGGCATCCAAATATGGCTCCCGGCCCCATGACAACGGGGTTTCATGCCAACTTTGTGTGTCAACGTACTTGAGTTAGATCTTTGTAAAAACGGCCGCTTTTGTCGTGCTTTGAGCCGCTTTCTGCCGACCCGCGCCGCAAGTCATCTCCGATGTGGTATCCGGGGAACCAGTAAGCGTCGCCCGCCCAACCGCATCCTAGCCCCAAAAGCCTTTTCAACGTCCGCTCGATGAGACTTCAGAGGGATTAGCCCTTTGAATCCGTTACTTGTTTGGCAGCTTGATGTGCCCAACCCGAAAAGTAGCAAAAAAACAATCGTTAACAGCATTTAATTTACTCCCGAATGTACGAACAACCTTGATCGATTATTTAGGCCTAACTCATCTTGAAAAATGTTATATTCTCGCGAGAATCATGTTGCAAGAGATCATATTTAACAGAGCTAAACCCGAGGACGATTATTTCCTCTTTGCTCTGTATGTCGAGAGGCGATCGGGCGAGATCGCCGGTCTGGGCTGGAGCGATGCCGACGTGAACGCCTTCCTTAGGATGCAGTTCGATATGCGACGTAAGTCTTATGAAATGCGTTATCCTGGGGCAGAATATCGAATCATTCAGTCGGAAGGCTTGCCGCTCGGCGAGATGATCGTTCATCGGACGGGAAAGACGCTTGCGCTGGTCGACATTACTGTTTCAGCGGAGTTTCGCGGCCGAGGTGTCGGGGCGAGAGCTATCCGGATACTGCTACAGGAGGCGAATGACGCAAACCTTCCGGTAATTCTTCACGTCGACCGTGCGAATCCCGACGCGCAGCGTCTCTATCAGAGACTCGGCTTCGTGGTAACAAATGATAGCGATCAGCTTTGGGTGGAGATGAAATGGCCGGGCAATAAACTACAAAATTGACCCTCCTTTTTTGCTGGCGGCGACGCCGATCTTTCTGATATACTCCTATCTAGCAGTAAAGTTAGACAATCAAAAGTATCGGACGTCACACTCCTGAATTATGGACGCGGTCACAAAACCAATTCCGGGTTTTGGTGAATTCTCAAGTCAATTGAATTCGCCTTTCCTAACTCCCGACAACGATGGTTCACAAATAGAATTCCACCTGATCGAGGCCAACGATCTTTACTCGGACGAGAGGACTCATAGTTTCTCTCTGATGTTTCAAGCTCCGCCGGACACGCCGGCCGAGCAGCGCATCTACAGTCTTACAAATTCAGAACTCGGCACGCACGATATCTTTCTGGTGCCGGTCAGGCAGACAAATGAAGGGCTCGTATTCGAGGCGTCCTTCAACGTGGTCAAATAACAGGGGTAACACGCATGAATATCTCAAGACGAAAGTTTCTCAGTGTCGCAACGCTCGGCTCAGGCGTTTTGTTGAATGTTGGCGTTCTGGGCCAGAGCATCATGCCGCCGATAGTCGACAATCAAGGGATCAAAAATCTGACGTTCCTCAGCTTTTTTGGGAACATGAACACCGAGTTCGAATTTATCAACGCAGACCGAATTAAGGTCCCCCTACAACTCGTCGCGGTCGATGACGTCCGTCCTATGGCGAAGCGGAAATGGGGTCAGGGCGAGGAGAATTTCGTCCTCAAATTCCACGGCCACTCGCGCTATCCGCTCATGCAGGGCACGTACGAGGTTGAGCACTTTGCACTCGGAAAATTTAGTTTGTTCATCACCGAAGGAAAGACGGACAAGGCCGGAATCACATTTATCGCGGTGATCAACCGCGTCACGAGGTAATCTTATGGCTGAACCATTCTTGGCTGAGATCAGGATGATGAGTTTCGTGTTCGCACCGCGGGGGTGGGCGTTGTGCAACGGACAATTGTTGCCGATCAATCAGAATCAGGCTCTGTTTTCGCTGCTTGGAACGACGTTCGGCGGCGATGGAAGAGTAAATTTCGCTTTGCCCGACCTACGCGGCCGTGTGCCGATTCACGTGGGAAGCGGACACACGCTGGGCGAAGTAGGCGGTGAACAGGCACACACATTGTCTGCTGCCGAGTTGCCGACGCACATCCATTTGGCCCAGGTTCGGGCACCGAACGCGACGACTGGCAATCCCGCAAACGCTTTTCCTGCGGGAGTGCCGAGTTTTGCATACCGAAATAGTTTGACTAACCTGACCAGCCTTAACCCGTCGACATTGGCAAATACGGGCGGTAGTCAAGCTCATTTAAATATGCAGCCGTTTCTGACGTTGAGCTACTGCATCGCCCTGCAAGGTATTTTCCCGAGTCCAAATTAAGGAGTTGAACTATGGCACAGCCGTATGTAGGTGAGATCAGAATGTTTGCGGGGAATTTTGCTCCGGCGGGCTGGATGTTTTGCGAGGGGCAATTGCTGCCGATCGCTGAGAACGAAACTTTGTTTCAGTTAATCGGCACGACTTATGGCGGAGATGGACAGGCGACGTTTGGGCTTCCCGATCTGCGTGGACGGGTTCCGATTCATCAGGGCAATGGTTTTATATTGGCAGAAACTGGAGGGGCGGAGGAGATAACGCTGACGCTAAACCAGATCCCCGTGCATAGCCACGCGATGCGGGCGTCCACCGACCAAGCGGATCAGATTAACGGCACCAATGGTATTTTCTCGGCGCCGCCTGTTTTGGCGATGTATTTTAGTTCGGCGACAGACACGCCACTAAATCCTGCTGCTGTCTCACAGGTCGGCGGGAGTCAGCCGCATACTAATTTTCAGCCTTACCTGTGTGTAGATTTTATTATTTCACTGTTCGGGATATTTCCTTCGCCGACGGCGCCGTCGGCCCGGCCGCGGGGTTAATTATATTTAGGAGAATTTTGTCATGGCAGATCCGTTTGTAGCTGAGATTCGCATCTTTCCTTTTAACTTTGCGCCGCGTGGCTGGGCGTTTTGTGACGGGCAATTATTGCCGCTTTCTCAAAACACCGCGCTGTTTTCATTGCTGGGCACGACCTATGGCGGTAACGGCAATTCTAATTTTGCCCTGCCCGACTTGCAGGGCCGTGCGCCGATGCATCCGGGACAAGGGCCGGGATTGTCTTTGCACGATCTGGGCGAAACAGGCGGCTCGGAAACTGTAACGCTTCTCGAATCGGAGATCCCGTCACACACTCATCGAGAGATGGCATATTCGGGTGACGCGGCCGATTCGCGCACACCGGGGCCAAACGCCTCGCTTGGCGTTCCGTCTCCCGGCAATCTATACGACGTCACGGCGACACCTCTGTCTCAAATGCATCCGTCTGCCATCGCCGCGACGGGCGGCGACCAGCCGCACAATAATTTGCAGCCGTACCTGACGTTTAATTTCTGCATCGCGTTACAAGGCGTATTTCCGCCGCGGACCTAGTTTTTAGTCTTCGACCTTTTTCGAAACTAACTGGTTTCTTGTTTTTTCGCCTCTTAGGAGAATCGTATGTCGTCAATTTCCCCGCGTTCGCGTCGTTTCGTCGTATCTCTGGTCATTGCTAGTGCAATTATCGGTGCAGTTCTGTTCGGGGCCGTCACACGCGCCGAATTTGATCCGGCCGCAATATTCTTTGCTCCAACGCTCACGGCGACAAAGAGCGACACCTTTATTACCGACGCCGACGCTGACCTCAAAGCAGATCCAAATGACGTGATCGGCTACACGGTCGTCGTCAACAACGCCGGCGTCGCCCCGGCGGACAACGCCACCGGCGTGACATTCACCGACACCATCGACCCGAACACGACGCTCGTCACTGGTGTGAACGGGCTGGCGGCGTCCTCAGTCGCGGTCAACGATACATTTCCTGTAACGGTCGTCGGCAACGTCTCGATCAACTCTGCCACCATCACCGGCGGACCTTTCAGCGTTCTAACTAACGATTATCTCGGCACGAACCCGACTGCGACAATCCTGTCAGCCGATTCCACATCGGCAAACGGCGGAAACGTCGTGATGAATCTCGCGAACGGCCAATTTACGTACGATCCGCCTGCGGGCTTTGAGGGAACGGACACATTTACATACGTCCTGACCGCCAACGCTAACGCAACCAGCGCCGCCGCAAACCGCACCGGCACCGTCTCGATCAACGTCAGCGGAATGGTCTGGTTTATCAACAACAACGCGGCGCCCTGTGTCGCGGCGACCTGCGGACGCCTGTCCAACCCATTCTCGACACTCGCCGCCTTTAACGGCTTTAACAACGGCACGGGTAACAATCCGGCATCGGGCGACAATATCTTCGTCTACGAAAGCGCCACCACATACACCGGCGGCGTAACGCTCCTCAACTCCCAACGCTTTATCGGACAAGACGCTCAAGCTTCGCTCTCGACGATCACCGGCCTCACGCCGCCCGTCGGAAGCCCGGCATTTCCGGCGATGAACACAGGAGCACCCACGACGACCATCACAAACGCAGCCGGCAACGGCATCACGCTCGGTGACGTGAACACCGTTCGAGGTCTCACTGTTTCCGGTGCCAGCGCAAGCGGCATCGCGGGCGTCGCCGCAACAAATACCGCGATCATCGCCGGTAACAACGACGTGACCATCACCGGCACAACCGGCGTCGCACTCGGCAACGGTGCGCTCTCTTTTAACGGCGGCAATGGAGCGATCACTTTCTCTGGAACGATAACCGGCAATACCGGCGACGCGGTCCACATTCGAAACAGGACCGGCGGCGTCGCGACTATTCAAGGCCCGGTCACTAGCACGACGCGAGGCATCGTGCTCACGAGCAACACCGGTGCGACCATCGCGTTCGCAGCCGGCCTCAGTCTGAGCACCACGACAAATGCCGCTTTCACCGCTACCGGCGGCGGCACGGTCAATGCGACACAGAACAACGGGACAATCATCAACACACTGACGACGACGACCGGTAGGGCGTTTAATGCTAACGCCGTTGCGTTTGGGGCGAGCGGGGTCACGTTCAGAAGCATCTCGGCGAACGGCGGAACAAACGGCATCGTCCTTGCAAACACAACCGGCAACTTTACGGTCACTGGTGACGGGACGGGCCGTGCGAACGGTACGGGCGGAACAATTCAAAACATTGTCAAAAGTGGCGGTTTGGCCGTCCTTGGTGAGAATCCTGTCTGGATGACAACCGTAAGCGGGACGATCTCGCTGAGTTCGATGAACATGTCGATCAGCATTACGGCCTTTTCCGGTATGCATGTTGACAACAACGCGGGTGGAACCGCCACTGTAAATGTTACGGGATGTACATTTACTGGCGTAGGCGGAGCCGGAAACGTAGATCAGAACAAGGCTTTGTTGCAATTCGAGGGCGGTAATACGGGAGCAAACGCGGCAAATATCACGGCGAATGTTCAAAACTCCTTCTTTTTTAATAATCGAACCTACGGAATGGTGGCAACGGCGGCGGGCGATTCGCTAATGGACGTGACGCTGAACCAGTCCGGGTTCGGCACCGAAGTGAACACGGGTGCGCCTGTGAACAATCCGGGCACGACTATAACAAACGCGCCACCGTTTTCCGTCTTGGTCAGCAACGGCAGTAACGCGAAGGTCGATTACAACATCACCAACAATACATTCTGGGGCGGCCGTGGACTTGACGGCGCTATTTACATGGTCACGATCAGTGGTGCGTCAACCGTAGCCACCTCGCGACTGGACGGGTTTTTCACCGGTAATAAGATCGGTAAGGCTGGCACACCGAGTTCCGGTTGTGCGAATGGCTGCGCCGGACTTGGGCTTCTGCCCGGTACGCAGGGTTCGTTTAATACCACGGTCAACAATAACGACATCCGTCAGGTAAACGCCCAGGGTATCAACTTCTTCAACTCCGTCACCGCCGCGAGCGGCACGTCCATCGGTCACTTTACAAATAACATACTCGCGGAGCCGGATAATACCGGAGCACCCTTGTTCCAACGAGCTATTGGAGTCCTTTCCGGCAACAGCGGAGGCTCGACGGCCAACTGGTGTACGGAGATCACCGGTAATAATATCAGCGGAACATGGTCAGCGGGCCAATTCATCCGTATCTCATCACTCAACAGCACCGGCATCCTGACGCTTCCCGGACTCGTCCCGGCTGCGGGCGCGACTACGGCACAAATAAACGCTTACATTCAGAGTCTTAATACGATTCCTGCAGCCAACATCAACAGCACTATCGGCGGAGCCATAAACGGTGGCGGTGCTTGCACGGTAACCCCACCAGCCGCGAATCCGGTCGAAGAGCGCGCGTCCATCAACAACATTTACCAGGATTCGATCGACCGACACAATGCCCTCGTCGCCGAGATTGAGGCAATTAACGCCGCTCAAGGTACGCAGCCGAATGGCGCGACCGGCGAAGCAAAGATCGGCGAGACGGGCATTTTGCAGTCGATAAGCGACTTTGCAAACAGAGTTTTCTCGTTCATCATCCCGACCGCGAGTGCTCAGAACCTTACGGGAGCGAAACTGTCGGCTCCCCAATCCGGCGAAACGGTAAACGTCGGTCCGATTGCGACTCTGCCTGCGGGCAAGAGCGTGACGATAACATTCCGCGTTACGGTCGATGTCCTCGATCCGGGCGAGATCCGCACACGCATCCTAAATCAGGGCAGCGCCGATTCCATTGAAACGGTCGCGCTTTTGACGACCGACCCGTCGCCAAGCGTCGATCCCGCGTGTACGGCACCACCAGCATTCGGCACAGCGACTTGCACACCGGTCGATCGTCCGGATACGACCATCACGTCGATCAATCGCGATAGCTCCACGCCGACCAACGCGGCGAGTGTCGCGTGGACAGCGACATTTGGAACTCAGATCGCGGGATTGACATCGAGCAACTTTGCGCTCGTCAACACTGGCCCGTGCGCGGGTGCGCCAGCGATCACGGCGGTGACGCCGATCGGCGGTTCGCCCGCGACGGCCTGGACGGTCACGGCAAGCACCGGCACAGGCAGTTGTACGCTTGGGCTCAATCTGGCAAACGACGGTGGGATTTCGCATGACATCACGACCGCACTTCCATTTGTTGGACAGGTTTATACTATCGATAAGTTGCCGCCATCGACGACTTCATTTGTCCGGTTCAATCCGGCCACGAGTCCGACAAATGCGGATACGTTAGTGTTCCGCGCCACGTTTAGTGAAAATGTCATCGGTGTTGATACTGCTGACTTTACAGTAACGGGTACGACCGCAACGGTCACAGGTGTCGCTGGCGTCGGCGGTGGCCCGAACTTTACGCAATATGACGTGACCGTCTCAGGCGGCGATCTGGCGGGTCTGAACGGAACGGTCGGCCTTAACTTCAACGCGGCGGCACCGGCGAATTTCATCACCGATCTCGCTACAAACAATCTGCCAAAGACCGAACCGGCGACCGACGAGACATATCTGGTCGATAATATCGCCCCGACAGTTGATATTGTTGACGTAACACCAGATCCGCGTAATACGTCGGTCGCGTCGATCGCGATCAATTTCAACGAGAATGTCACCGGCTTTGATATCGCCGATCTGACACTGACACGCAACGCCGGAGCGAACCTGCTCCCGGGCGGAGCATCGATAACCGGCGGCCCGGCGAGCTACACGCTCGGCAACCTCGCGCCCATCACCGGCACGGACGGCACGTATTTGCTTACGCTTACGGCGCCCGGCGGCATCACCGATGCAGCCGGCAACCTTCTCGTCGTCGGCGCGACCGATTCGTGGATCAAGGATGCCGTGGCACCGACCGTCACGATCAATCAGGCCGTAGGCCAGAGCGATCCTACCTTTGCAAACCCGATCAACTTTACGGCTATCTTCAACGAGCCTGTTACGGACTTTGACGATGCCGCCGACGTGGTCATAACCGGAACCGCTGCGGGCGTTGGCACTGCGACGAAGGTGATCACTCCGGTCAGCTCGACCGAATACACGATCGCGGTCAGCGGCATAACCGGTGACGGCACCGTGATTGCCAACATCCCGGCTAGCGTGGCCATCGATGCAGCAACCAACCCCAACACCGCCTCGACCAGTACCGACAACACCGTGACCTTCGTTACCTGTATACCGCCGCCACCAAATATGCGGGGATGGTACACAGGCGACGATACGCTACGTGATCTTGCGGCTGGATACGATGCTGCATCTGGTGGTTCACCGGCTACGACGTATGCGGCCGGCAAGGTCGGACAGGCATTTGATCTGAACGGAACGTCACAGTGGATCGAGCGGATCGATACTACGGGGATGGATACCAACCCTGCGGCATTCTCCTTTGACGCATGGATCTATCGTGAGGGCAAGCTCAACCCATCGGCTCACGAAGGCCTGATCATCAAGATGCAGTCCTCGCCTGTGTCCGCTGACTCACTCGGAGTGTTTATTCAGGACACCGGAGCGCCGGGCCCGACTCAGGACTCGTTCTTCGTGACCTATGGAGGAAACATCGTTAATACGGCGGACGGCACGGTGCCGGCGGTTAATACTTGGTTTCATTACGCCCAGACATACGACGGGACAAACGTCCGAATTTATGTAAACGGTACGCTGATATTAACGCAGCCATTCGCAGGGCGAGCTGCGTCCACTGGTCCGCTCTACCTTGGCGGCCGCGGAGCACAGCATCCGTTCAATGGCCGAATTGATGAGGTTGAGGTATTCAATCGCACCCTGACGCCGGCAGAGATCTCGTCGCTCGTAGCCGCCGACGGCGGCGGTAAGTGTAAGCCTTTCGATCTGCGGATCGATAAGGAGGATGTAAGCGCTCCGTTCGACGAGGGTGCGGCGGAGAGTTATACGATCGTTGTGACGAACGACGGGCCTGCGACGACTAGCGGGACGACGACCGTAACGGATACGTTCCCGACGGGCGTGACGCCGGGTTCGGCGACGGGCACCAATTGGACATGTAACACGGCGTTGCAGGTTGTGACCTGTACGAGTACTCAGGCGGTGACGGCGGGGAATGTGTTCCCGACGATCACGGCACCTGTCACGGTCGCGCAGAATGCTGCTCCTTCGGTTACCAATGTCGCAACCGTGGCGACATCGCCGATAACTGGCGAGATCGACACCTCGGACAATTCGGATACCGAAGTAACACCTGTCAACGCTGTTGCACTGACGCCTTCGGTCACGAATGCAACGACGAATGAGGACACTCAGACGACCAGTGGCCTTGTTATCAGTCGAAATATAAACGATGGGACTGAGGTGACGCACTTCAAGATCACCAATATACTGAACGGCACATTGTTCCAGACCAACGGGACGACGGTGATCAACAGCGGCGACTTTATAACGTTTGCCCAGGGCAACGCCGGGCTCAGGTTCAGGCCCGGCGCGAATCTGTTCAGTCCGGGCACGACCTTCAGTTTTGACGTACAAGCGTCGGTCAGCAACGTCAATGGCGGTCTCGGCGGCGGCACGGTCCCGGCGACAATTACGGTCAATCCGGTCGACGACCCGCCTGTCGCTGTAGCGGATGCGGCGACGGTAGTCGAAGACTCGGGGGCAAACGCGGTCAATGTCCTTGCCAACGACACGGACATAGACGCCGGCCCGAAGAGCCTGGCCTCGGTCACACAGCCCGCCAACGGTGCCGTAGTCATAACCGGCGGCGGAACAGGAGTTAACTACACTCCAAATGCCAACTACTGCAACAATCCTCCGGGAACGACGCTTGATACATTTACCTACACGCTGACGCCGGGCGGCAGCTCGACGACGGTGACGATGACCGTGACATGCGTCGACGACCCGCCTGTCGCTGTAGCGGATGCGGCAACGGTAGTCGAAGACTCGGGAGCAAACGCGGTCAATGTCCGTGTCGTTGGCA
>JANNWQ010000350.1:0-2003 GCA_031408595.1 Acidobacteriota bacterium
CGAATACAAGCTTGATATGCACGAGAACGCGAGACTCGCTCTCGACTGGCGTGTCGGGAGGATGAAATATAACAAGGACAAGACCGCGATAGTCTATAACGAATTTCTGACCATCAGCGGCATCCCGCCCGAGGTCCACGAATACCGTCTCGGCAACCGCTCGGCGCTCGATTGGATCGTCGATCAATACAAGGTCTCAATCGACAAACGCTCTGGCATCACCAACGACCCAAACCGCGACGACGACCCGCAATACATCGTCCGGCTAATCAAAAAGATCGTTACGGTCAGCCAGCGAACAAACGAGATCGTAAGATCGTTGCCGGCAATTGCGAAGGCGTCGCCTTGCGATCCATGGGACTCGGGCGGAAAGGCGTAGCCGTTTCCGCACATCGAAAGGGCGGAGCCCAAAGAACCTCACCCGTCGCTAACGCGACGCGGGGGATCTTTCTTTACTCTTTTCCTTGGGTTGTCACCCACGGCTACAATCAGTGGTCGCTATGCGATCGAAGCAATGGTATCTGGCGTTGATGTTTGATCGGCGGTAGGCTGGGAACTGTGAGGAAGACAAGGAGCAGGGGAGAAGAGGAGAAAGGGAGTTTACCTAGACTATGAGCAACATTGTCCTGTTCGAATCTAAGGATGTTCGTCGCGAGTGGAACGACGACGAGCAGAAGTGGTATTTCTCGGTGCAAGATGTCGTTGAGATATTGACGGACAGCGCGGACATAAAACAATATGTGAAACGGCTCAAAAGCCGCGACCCCGAATTAAGCTCCAACTGGGGTACGATCTGTACCCTGGTTGAGATGACACGAATTCGAATCAAAGAGCGGCACAAGAGTCTCGACTAAGGATAATTTCAAAGAACTTCCTGAATCCAGCCGCAAAAAGCTAAAAGATCGGTAACTCTGTTTCGGGCGACGCATGCTGTCTTTGAATGCGTCGGGATTTTCGGGTATTCTGTTGGGAAATCAAAAGGAGTTAGATCAAATGGAACGCAAGACCGCTGACGAGTATCCGCAGGAGTTATTGGATCTATTTCACGAATACCAGCACGGCGACATGGAACGTCGTACGTTTATGGCGAGCTTGGGCAAGTTTGCGGTCGGCGGGTTGACGGCCGTCGCTATCTTCGAGAGTCTACAGCCGAACTACGCGTGGGCTCAGACGGTGCCCAAGGACGATAAGGATCTGAAACTCGGCTACGAGACCGTCCCGGCGCCTGCCGGAAACGGCTCGATCAAAGGTTATCTGGCAAAGCCCGCCAAAGGCAAAAAGTTTCCCGCCGTTCTCGTCATCCACGAAAACCGAGGCCTTAATCCATACATCGAAGACGTCGCCCGCCGCCTCGCAAAGGCCGGTTACATGGCGTTCGCTCCTGATGGACTGACATCGGTTGGCGGCTTTCCCGGTGATGACCAGAAAGGAGCAGCCGCGTTTCGCACGGTTGACGGCAAGAAGATGACCGAGGATTTCGTTGCGGCCGCCCTGTGGCTCAAAAAACGTCCCGATAGCAAAGGCAAGCTCGGAGCCGTCGGCTTCTGCTTCGGCGGCGGAATGGTCAACACGCTCGCCTACCGCCTCGGCAAAGACCTCAACGCCGGTGTCCCGTTCTATGGCCGACAGGCCCCGATCGCCGAAGTGCCCAAGATCTCGGCTCCGCTCAGCTTCCAATACGCCGGTAACGACGCAGGCATCAACGCCGGTATCGCCGCCTACGAAGCAGCTCTAAAGGAGAATAAAAAGACCTTCGAAAGCTTCACCTACGAAGCCAAACAACACGGCTTCCACAACGACACCACCCCCAGATACGACGCCGAAGCCGCGAAATTGGCATGGGAACGGACACTCGCTCATTTTAAGAAGAATTTGAAGTGACCACATGAGATTTAGCGAACTAATCCGGCTGTTGGAGACCAGCGGATTCAAACTGGTCAAGGAGAAAGGATCTATCCGCTACTATGCAAAGCCGAGTCACGACCGTTTGGTTCGTGTCGATT
>JANNWQ010000351.1:0-11642 GCA_031408595.1 Acidobacteriota bacterium
AGCCGCAGAGCAGAGAGCGCACGAAATGGCATTGTGGGTCGCCTGACTGCGCACGATTTGGTTAGTGAAATACCTTGTAAGTGCCCAGAACGTAGTGTTTTGCGGTTATTTTGACTTGCGATTGTTCCGGTACGCTGATTGCATCTTAAAAGGACAAAAGTTGAATTCTCCACATCAACTAGAGACAAATGAGGTCCTATCTGGAGGAAAATGTAATGCAAACAGTGGCAAAGAGTCTGTTGGTTACGATATTTGTGTTGTTTGGGGCGTTGTTTGGAAGCACGTCGATGTTCGCGGTCTCGTCGCCGCAGACGGTGAATCTGCCTGACTCAGCGAACTATAGTTTTAACGATGACGACGAGCCCGAGGTCAAGGCACGCGTCGCGCGTATCAGTTTTCTCTCGGGCGAGGCGAAGATAAAACGCAATGGCGCCGAGGAATGGGAAAAGGCCGTTTTGAATCTGCCACTCGTCGAGGGTGACGAGATCGCTACCGACGCAGGAACGCGGCTGGAGATACAGTTTGACAAGAACAGCCATGCGCGGCTCGATGAGAATGCGTTTCTCAGGATAGTTTCTCTGAAGGACGAAGCGATCGCCTTGAGCCTGAGCCTGGGAACGATGGCGGTGCGGCTGACGGCGTTTGATAAGGAACGCTCGTCGTTTGAGATCGACGCTCCTAAGACGACGCTGGCATTGCAGCGTTCGGGAGCCTATCGAGTCGATGCCGGACGCGACGGCGACAGCGAGATTAGCATTGCCGCCCGCGAAGGTGGCGAGGCACGTGTCTATTCTGACAACGCCGGATTTACGCTAAAGAACAATCGCAGTGCACGAATATTTATCGACGGCGCAAACGCCGGTGAATGGGCGAGCGGTGATACAGCCCGGCTCAACGACGATTTCGAACGCTGGTCTGTCAAACGTGAGCTTGTCGTTCAGCAGAGCCTGAACACGGCCTATTACGATAAATATTACGACAACGACATCTACGGGGCCGACGATCTGAACACGCAAGGCGAGTGGCTAAATATCAGCGGCTACGGCCAGGTTTGGCGGCCTTATTCGTCATCGACAAGCCGTTATAATGATTGGTCGCCGTACCGCTACGGACAGTGGCGTTGGATGCCCCCTTACGGCTGGATATGGGTCAATGACGAGCCGTGGGGCTGGGCGACGTATCACCACGGGCGTTGGTTCGATCATGGTGGACATTGGTATTGGTCGCCGTATTCGTACTATCGGCCGAGACGAAGCTGGTGGTTCCCGGCATTGGTATCATTCAGCATCTTTGGCAACAACACTTGCTGGTACCCGCTCTCGTACCGCCTCCGATGGAGAAACTACAATGCTCATCATAATCCCCGCGATCCGCGCGGCCCGCGTGGTGGCCGAAAGGACGTTCCGTACGAGATCAGCAATGTGCCGGTCAAGGGTATTGTCTTCACGCCGACCGAAACATTTGGTACCAATACGAAGCCGTACAAGCGTGCGACACCGGAAATGACAAATTCCATTCAGACGCGGAAGCAGATCGATCCCGCGATCGATGTCCCGCCGGATTATAAGGTGGTCAGCAAGCGTATCAGCCGCGAGATAGTCACGGAAAAGCCTCGGATCATCGATTCGGCAAACGGTACGATGACTGGTGCGGGAGCACGCACTAACGGCAAGCCGATGGATCTTGTGCTTCGTGACAAGACGGTCCTTGGCGGGCGACCGCCGCGCACCGACGTTGTCCAGACAACCGAGCCTGCAAATCCGCGAAAGCCGGGCGTATTCGAGCGGCCGACCACAAAGTCCGATGGCGGCAAAGTAGTCTTCACACCGCGTGAATCGCCGCCGGAAGAGGTCAAACAACCGCCGAGAAAGGAATCACCGGTCAGGGTCGAGCAGCCTCGATACACGCCTCCGCCAGTCAAGGAGAAACCGCAATACATACCGTCGCCCGCAAAGGAGACGCCGCGGTACACGCCGCCGGTGAAGGAAACTCCGCGTTACGATCCGCCGCCGTCAAAACCGTCGCGCGTCGAACCGCAACCGTCCAAGCCTTCGCGTGTGGAACCGCCGCAAAAGTCACCACCCGCTAAGGACAGCGGCGACAGCAAGAAGGACAAGCCGGTTAACTAGGGCAAACGTAAAGCAGATCAGGCGGATCAACACAGATAGATGAAATCATCAACTGTGTTATTCGCCTGATCTTTTGTTTAGTCGATGCGTCCGCGCCAGGTTATGGGATTTCGGCTCTGGTGGAAAACCGAAAAGATGAACACTCGATCGGATTCGAGTCGATAGACAATGCTATATGGAAAATCTTTTACGAGAACCCGCCGCACTTTTGTGCCAAAAATAACCGGGAATGACAACGGTCGCTCAGAAGCTGCATTGATTGCGGAGTTGACGGCGTTGAGAAATCGATCTCGTAACTCCACGCCTGCGGAAAAATACCATTCCGCAGCGTCATCAAATTCCTCGCGGGCCGCATGACTGAGGATTGATCGCATTGTCATTTGCGAGCCAAAGCCTCATCTCTTACCGTTTCCCAAGGAATACCTTCTTCAGGATATTTCTCATGGTATTCGATCCGTCGTTGTAGCTCTGCCGCCTGTTCGGGCGTTAATTTAAATGCTTCGGGTGAGCCATCAATACTCTCCCAGATATCCTCGGCAAGCTTCCGTCGTTCGATGACCGGCAATTTCATGGCTTCTTCCAATAGGACGCTCATAGCAATTTCTCCTGACCTGCTTGCTTTATATTGTATCATCAAAATATGCGTGTTTTTCTCCTTGCCTTTTGTGTTCTCGCATTCGTTGCCGACGTGCAATCTCAGGCTCCGGCTGACAAGATCACGCCGCAGGAGTATATCGAGGCGAACGAGTTTGCGCGGAAATTCTGGAAAAGGCTACTTGCGACCGCAGACGTTGAACCCCTTATAGACGAGTATGGCGAGAAGAACTTCTATCAATGCCTCGATCTGAACGATTTTCAGTCCGTTAGAGATGATCAGATACGGCCAGCGAGGCAGTCGCAACTTAAACGACTATACCTCGCCGAAACCATTTTCATGATCCGGCTCGTCCTGTGGGGCGGCAGCCGTCCGAAAATCTTGAGTATGGACGACGACGATGATCCTTTTGTCTCTTTCCCGCGTGAAGTTCAGAAAGCAATGTCAAAGAAGACATGGGAACTGGTTGATAAGAATGAAGGAAATTTCAATCTTGATAAGCAGGAATCGGATCAAGCCGCAAATGCCTATTTTGACAAAGTCTTAGTATCGCTAGAAAGAGCGAATCCGGTTTGGCTCAAGCATATCTCGCGATCTAAGACCAATAGAGCATCGCTCACCAAGCATCTGGCAAAATACGAGGTGGAAAATGAGTATGCGTTTCGACCGGAGCTTTCCGATCCGAAATATTCCTGTGAGCGACAGAAATACATTCCGCGTCCTATTATTGTCGATGTTCCCTTTTTACAAATGAGGGTCGGCAAAGTGGACGGCAAGCTCAAACTACTACAGCTGCCATTTCATATCGATTCTTAGGTAAGCTTGGTCGCCATCTTCCTCTTCCCCGCGTAGATCCTTGCCATTGAGCGGCAGTTGTCGAATATTTTTGAGGTGACGGCTCCGGCGGTTGGTTCGTCGACGGTCGCGGTGGCACGGGCCGATTTTATTGGCCATGCCTTACTTTGGAAGCCCATTGAAAAATTAACACTCTATTTATCCTGATGTCACATGGTTTTCCTTTCCGCCGCGCATATTTGATGGGATGGCTACTGAACAGAATGTCCTCCGGGCGGTCTCGACGGAGGTTGTCTCGTCGAAGCAAGGTGTGCTGCAAAGGCTCTTTGCGTTCTGGTTCGATGCTTTTGTGTATAACCAGATATGGGAAGACCCGCGTGTTGATCTACAGGCACTGGAACTTGACGGCGATTCCCGAATTCTCACCATCTCGTCCGGCGGCTGCAATGTCTTAAATTATCTTGTCGAACGGCCTGAGTCAGTGACCGCCGTCGATCTCAATCGCTATCACATTTACTTGCTTCGGCTGAAGCTCGCCGCCTTGCGAAATCTGCCCGACCACGAATCGTTCTTCCGCTTTTTCGGCAATGGTTTGCACGAGGAAAATCGCGCCGCTTTTCGCCAGCATATCGAGCCGCATCTCGATGATGAAACTCGGTTCTTCTGGCGAAGCAATGGCCTCGTGATGGGCGTGTTTCACGGTGAACGGATAGATTACTTTTCCAACGGCGGCCTTTACGAACGCTCGCGAAACGGTTACTTTCTTCGCTTCTTTCATGCCTTTGCACATTTCGCGGGCTGGCGGCCTGAGGCGGTGCTGACGGCGAAAAGTCTCGAAGAACAGCAGAAGCTTTTCGAACGCAATATTGCACCATTTTTTGACTCGTGGCTGATCCGGTTTGTCGGGCGTTTGCCAGTGACGATGTTCGGGCTCGGCATTCCGCCGCAGCAGCTCGACGAACTAAAGAGCGATCTTGGCGGAGGCTCGCTGATCGACGCCTACCGCGAACGTGCCAAACGTCTCGCCTGTGATTTCCCGATCGATGACAACTATTTCGCGTGGCAGGCTTTCGCGAGAAAATATGACACAGAGCATCGCAAAGCGATCCCGGAATATCTGCAAGGAGATAATTTCGAGTCGCTAAAATCGGATTCGCACCGCGCACGGACAGCGATCGGTTCGGTGACGGACGAGATCCGAAACAATCCCTGCGGCACATTCAACCGTTTCGTTTTTCTCGATGCACAGGACTGGATGAACGCCGCCGTGATGACAGATCTCTGGCGGCAGATCGCCGAGAAAGGCGAGCCCGGATCGCGGATCATCTTTCGCACCGCCGCCGCTGCGTCGCCGTTGCCACGCAATCTGCCTGAAAGTTTGCTCGGACGGTTCACGTACGAAAGCGACCTTTCGGAAACTCTATTCAAGCAGGATCGTGCATCGATCTACGGCGGATTTCACCTCTACGTTCTCGACAAGTGATGACAGCAATTGTGGCAGATGCATATCAGCGGATGGATTCGATGTATCGTTATCAGCGGTATTTCTATGATGCCACTCGCAAGTATTACCTGCTCGGACGCGATCGTCTGATCGACAAGATGGAGATCACGGCAGGCGATACCGTCGCCGAGATCGGCTGCGGTACCGGGCGAAATCTCGAGATACTGGCGCGCAGGTACCCGCAGGCAAGATTCGTCGGCCTGGACGCATCGAGCGAGATGCTGGAGACAGCGGCGGGAAAACTCGAAGGACTCGGCAACATTAAGCTTGCGACCGCCCTCGCCGATTCATTCGATTTTCAAACAACATTTGGGCTCGATAAGCCGCTCGATACCATTTTCTTTAGCTACTCGATCTCGATGATCCCTGTCTGGCGCGAGTCGCTGGAAAATGCTCTCGTAAATCTGCGTCCGGGCGGGACACTCTACATCGTCGATTTTTATGATCAACGCGGCCTTCCGCGTTGGTTTCGGTATCTGTTGCGGGCTTGGCTGCGGCGGTTTCACGTGCAGTTTTGGAGCGATCTCATTCCATTCCTATTTAAGCTCGACGGCGATGGCCGCGGTACGCTCGAGATCGAGTCCGTCGCACGTCGATATGCCTTGATCGCCACCTTTCGAAAGGCGGGCGAAACTTAACTCACCTTTAAGAGAGGCGTAACTCTGTAGTCATAAATGTTCGCTAATCTTCAACTTACCGTAGCCGTTTGAAAACTATTATTGTGATCGATACATCTATGACCCGACCGGCGTCGGAAGAGAACGCCGCCATTCGATTTTTTCTGCCGATGACGCGGCGGCAGGACGAGCCAACCACCGCTTCCTTCAGAAACTCGCCCGGGAAACCGGGCTTTTTTGCGCCCTTAATGGCATTCGAGGAGCACTAATGATGAATCAAGAGAAGATAACTTTCCTAAAAAAGGGCGAGGCACTCGCCTCGGAGGCGGCGACCGGAGTTTCGCTGCATTGCCATACGCTGCATTCGAAAGAGCTACTGGATTTCGTCCCTTACTATGCCGAGCGAATACCGGTCGTCTCGCAGCTCTGGAAACGTTCGATGAAGCGAAGACTCGAGACCAATGGGGCCATACCCGATTTCAAGGCAGGTTACTGGGAACCGCCGCTCGATGCCCATGCTGTCGTCGCCTCAGAGACCGTACATCTCGCCGGACTCGGCCTCGATAGCATGGTCTCGATCACCGACCACGACAGTATCAACGCCGGACTTGAGCTGAGCCATACCGGAGCCCCGATCTCGATGGAATGGACCGTTCCATTTCGTGGAGCATTCTTCCACGTCGGTGTTCATAATCTGCCGCCGGTTGAGGCCCGTGAGATCGCGGATCATCTGCTGGCATACACTTTTGCCGCCGGATATCCTGATGAAGACCGCCTGTTAGCATTGCTCGTTATGCTCGGGAAATATGAGGACGTTTTGGTCATTCTTAACCATCCGATATGGGACATCGAGATGATCGGGCAGCTCGCACATGAAAGAGCATTGGACGAATTTCTCGCGGTTTACAAGAAGTATTTTCACGCTCTCGAAGTCAATGGGTTTAGAACGTGGGCCGAGAATCAGTTGGTCGTTGATCTCGCCGCCGATCTCGACCTGCCGGTCATCTCCGGCGGAGACCGTCACTGCTGCCGGCCCAACACGATGGTAAATGTGACGGATGCCACGAGCTTTGCCGATTTCGTCTACGAGATCCGCGTCGAACGCCGCAGCCGTGTCGCCGTAATGCCCGAATATCACGCCCCGCTGCCATCGAGGCAACTCGCCTCCATTCGCCAGATACTTGCTGACTCGCATCTCTACGGAGAAGATCGAAGGCTCTGGTCGGATCGCGTTTTTCTCGACACCGGCGATGGCCGCGGCATCATCTCGCTTACCAGACAATGGAACAGCCGGCGTCCGCTATGGACACACGCGGCGATGGCGGCCGTTAGCATTCTCAGCCTACGGGCATTGCGTCCCATTATCGCAGCCGCCGTCGGCGACACCGACATCGGCCGCGAGGTCGAGTCCACGAACGCCCAACCCGACACGATTGCATCGGCCCTCATCTCAGAGAATCTGAAACCACGATCTATATGAGAACAAACCTTTCGAGACGCCTACGGCGCATCAACGGTCATCGATGTTATAGGTTATCCAAACAAAAAGCCTCGTGCCTGCGCACGGGGCTTTTTCACCACAGATTTTGGCAAAACCACCTTTGGCAACGCTAAGCGAAACTGACGCTGGTTTTGCGCCTCGCCGAGTAGATCCTTGCCATTGAGCGGCAGTTGTCGAATATTTTTGAGGTGACGGCTCCGGCGGTTGGTTCATCTACCGTGGCGGCGGAGCGGGCGGCTTTTGTTAGCCAGGCTTGGGCGACGGCGGCGTTGAGGTCGTAGGTTGGGGACCATTCTTCGTGGAGCGGAGCGAGGCCGGCGGCGTCTTGGAGAGCGGAGGCGGCGAGGATGTCTTCGAGTTCGGGCTCGGTGAGTGTGGGAGCGATGTCCCAGTCGGTTAGTGTTTTTAGTTGTTCGAGATATGACATAGTTTTTGTCGAAGAAGAAATGGAACCACAGATGAAGAGGATGAACACGGATAAGAAGAGACGTTTTAGTTCTTATCTGAGTTTATCTGTGTTCATCTGTGGTCCATCCTTAGTTAAGGTTGTGAACAGGCTGGAAAGCCTGTTCTACTTAGGCTTTGCTAGCAATGAGCATCGCGAGGCATGTCGGTCTTACGACTTTGGCGCCATAGACGTGCAAACCCTTGACCGCGTCGCCGAAGCGTTTTTCGGGTTTGTAGGTTTGGACGTCGACGATCTGTTCGACGTAGGCGGTGGCGAGCGAGTGACCGGCCATAATTTTGTATTTCGTGCCGGTCGTGATCGGGACATTATTCGATTTTAGGATCGAGAAGCCCGCGGCCTCGCCGACCTCGCCATTCTGCAAACGCCGCTCGCCCGGCATCGTCCCCGAACGGACAAAACGATCGTCCTTGAGCAGCAGCCCGTGAAACCACGCCGGCACGACGACAAAACGCCCGTCGATCGGCACGTTGCTCTCATCGAGCAGCACGCCCATATCGACGAGATATTCGTAGGCCGTTTCCTTCGTCGGCACGATCGGCGTCGCGACCGAACCGATCTTGTTGCCCACGGGTACGACAGCCTCCATCGTCGCGGCGAGGAATGTGTCGGACAGATCACGCAGCCGCCAGGCCGCACGCCGCATCGCCTCGTCGAGCACGTTCACGTTCTGCTGTGCCCGGTCGATCGAGTCCACGTAAAAGTTAAAATATTTTGCCTGATCGATCAGCAAACTCTGCTCTTCGTCGGTCAAGATCTCCGGATCGGCAATGTCCGTGTCCTTTGTGTAATCGTCGATCGTTACGTCGCCGATAGATGCGATCTTTACCGTATTGCCGGATTCTCGTATCTCGCCTTCGTAATCGCGATTACAAACGCCCGCTTGTCCGTAAACAAGCGCGCTGCCAAGGGCCGTGAGCAATCTCGAGGCCCAAACTGTGGGAATGAATTCTAGTGCCATAAGTTTAGTTAAGAGTTAAAAGTTAAGAGTGAATAGTGAAGAACGGATCAGAACTATTCACTTTTAGTTATTAGTTTTTAGTCAAGAGTTCGAAAGAACTCGTCTTACGTCCGCCCAGTCCAGCTCGGCTATCTCTGACGGTTTCATCCTGCGGAGGGCTTCTTTAGTCAATCTCGGGGTGGCCGTTTGTCCGGCTCCGCCGTCGATCGACTGTGGAATGTACGTCCCAGGAATTTGGCCGCTGTTTGTCTGGGGCCCAAACTGCTCTGGAAAGCTCGCCTTGAGTTCGGCGAGTATGGCCGCGATGTTTGTCGGTTTGCCTTCGTCGTCAAACTCGACGTCACCCGCGACCACGTCCCAGAGCAAAGCAGGCGAACGAGCACCGCTGTTCTTCAACTCCTCCGTCACCGAATCCCGCGCGTCCCTGAGACGTATCGCCGCCTTGAGATTCGCGTTCTCGGCCTGAAGAGCTGCCAGGTCGGAACCACCTGCGGTAGCGGGTGGTTGATTGTTATCAGCATTCGACGTCCCAGGATTTTGAGAAGCGTCGTTTGTGGTTTGTTCTGTTAAACCGCCCGTTACCGTAGGTGGCTCTGACTGTATTGTTGGTTTCATAATTTTTCTCCGGATACTGTTAAGATTAGTTAGTGAAAAGAGTTCTTTTATCTCTATTGATCAGCGTTGTCCTAGTGTTCGCTTACGGTGCAGGCGTTGCAATTATTTGGGCTTTCTTCTTCTTTGAAGACGAGTTGTTCATAGAGCGGTTTCTAACTCCAATCACAATTCCATTCGCGATTGCCGACTATCTTTTTCCCGATCGCGGTGAACAGAGCGTTGCCTTCGACATGGTTCTCGGGTTTGGGGGAAACGCCCTTATATACGGCGCACCGATTTACGGAATCCTCTCCGTTCTTCAACTTTTTGGAAAGACAAAGAATGATCCTGCAACAGTAACGCCTCCGCCTCCACCTCCACTGTTCGACAGATAAATCTTAGGTCGCTGAAGGCGACCGAGGTAATAGCCGGAGGTGAAACCTCCGGAATCGTTCGCTCCATTGATCCGTCCCTGAAGGGGACGCACATGCAACGCCGGTTGTTCGACCCCTTCAGGGTCGGGAGAATCGTGGCCGGACAAACCGTGGGTTTCACCCACGGCTATTTCATTCGTCCCTTTCAGGGACGTGGGCCATCGCCGTGACATCCGCTGCACCGTAACCCGCCTCGATCAACGCCTGTTCTAACGGCAAGCCGAGTTGTCGTTTGAGGAGTAAATTCTCCAACCTTTCGCGCTCGGTCATGGGCGATGGGTCTTCCCAGTTGGTGAGGAGTTGCGTCCCAGGATTTCCTTCTATTCTGAGGGCGAATGACATTGCGTCGGCCCAGACTTGGCCGAAGGATTCCTGGCGGTCGCGGACTTTGGCGAGGAAGCGCGTCCCAGACTGTTTTAGAGATTCGCCGCTGGCAAATTCGCCGACTTGTTGTAGAAAATAATGCAGCGGCGTCCCTGTGACCGAGGCGATATCGACTCTGAAACTATCCTTAACTCGCAAGAATTGATCGAGCTGTGCCGCTTCGAAATCGCCGAAGCGCGCGTCCTTGCCCGCGACCCAGAGATTGTCTATGCCATTTTTGAACGGGGACACCGCCTTGCCCTCAGCGTCGTAATCGACCTCGATCCCAGCGACCCAACGCTGCCGAAACGCCGAGTACTCCATCGCAACCAGCATATCGAGCACCGATTTGTTCAACCCGTCCTGCACCGGTATCGCCGCCTCAAGCTCGGACCGCCCATACGTCCCAAGATCGGCGTTGTTAGCGAAATGGAAGACTGGGACGACGCCAAACGGATTCGAAACTACCGAATCCGGGTTCAAAGTTTCAGGTTCCATGTTCAAAGTTGGAGAACCGGACTTTGAACTTGGAACCTTGAACTTTGAACTAAATGGCTCGAATTCCTTCGCCTCCGGCAAAGCTCCCTCAGATTTTTCTTTTGAGATGTACCGCTCGATGCGGTCGGGGTACAGCAGATTTAGGCGAATGTGTTTGTCCGATGTCCGCCACGCCTTGGCGGCGTAGGCGATACGTCCCTGAGAATCTTCGTCGTACGCGACGCTGATCGACGCGGCCCGATTCGGGTACAGACACGCACGTCCCAGCTCGTCCGGCCATACTATAAGGTATGCGTCGCCCGTTTTGAGAACCTCTTTGTGCACCTCACCCGCCCGCGTACGCATCCGGTTGCGATGCCAAATAGAACGTGCGAGCTCTCTCGCGGCTGTGCCGCCCGGTGAGCGGAAAGGCTCGGCCTTTCCGTCGTCATTGCCAGATGGATCTGCGGCTATGCCGCCGCTCATGGAGGCCGAGCCTCCGGGAATATTTTCGAAGCTCGTCGGAAAGGCAGAGCCTTAACGCTCACCATCGCGGCCAGCCGCGAAGATGCTGTCCACGCTGAATCCGGTTATCCGCAGCTTGTCACGCACCGCGTCGCAGACGACGGGACACAGGTTCAGAGCAAATTCGCGAAACAGCGTCCCAAAGGTGTTCTCAAATTTCTCGGTCGCAAATTTCAGGTCGTGTTCGCCGTTGTAATAACGCTCGGGGCGTTCGTATTTGGCGGCCCGCATCCGTAGGTCGGCGAGGGCTTGTTCGATGTGGTTGTTCATATATGTATGTGTGTTAAGAACCCAGTCGCTATCGCTCCCGGTTCTGACAAGAGGCAGGCGGGACGCCTGCGTTCCCAGGGACGCGGAAAGGGAAGATCGTACGGATCGACGCCGTTGTTGGTGGGCGTGGGAGTGGGGTTGGGAGGGCGACGCCGACCCGTGACGATCTTCGCTTTCCGCGTGGGGTTGTTATTTCAATACCGCGATCACTGCGGCTCCGATGAGAATGTCGCCGAGCCGTCGCCAAGGGCTTGGTTTATTGGTTTTGAGAGCGCCGATGAGTTTGTCTTGAGTCACGATCACGGCATCGCGGGCGGCGATGGTCTCGTTCTTTGCGTCGATCGCTTTTCGCAGAGCGTCTGATTCGCTCTTTTGCGTCGCGTTTAGCTCGGTGAGGATCGCGGTCATGCG
>JANNWQ010000352.1:0-9855 GCA_031408595.1 Acidobacteriota bacterium
GGATACTGGCGACCGGCGAGAGCCAGATGATCGCCGATTCAGAAGGTGCGGTCGTGCCGTTCTGGTCGCCGGACGGGGCCGAGAGAGCCTATTTTACGAATGAGCGTCTTCGAGCGGTCATCCTCGCTACCGGACGGACGCGGGTGATCTGCGACGTGTTCGGACAAAGAAAGGGAGGCACATGGAATTCCAGCGGCGTGATCGTTTTTGCGAGCGAAAATGGCGTGCCGCTAAAACGCGTCAACGCCGATGGCAGATCACTCCCCTCGGACCTGCCGCACAAAGGATTCAGGCCATTCTTTTTACCCAACGGCAGACATTTCCTCTTTGGCACTACCGAGCGGGGAGGCATATCCGTCGGCGATCTTGAGTCGGCTGAGATCACAGAGATCCGGGCCGAGGCGGCCGAGCCTAAATACTCCAACGGCTATCTCTTTTTTAACTCTCCCGACGGGCTAATGGCCCAAGCCTTTAACCCCGAGTCATTCAAGCTTTCGGGCGAGCCGATAAAGATCGCGGAAATTTGCTGCCTCAATACGTACGTTGGCACGAATTTTAGCGTGGCCGCAAACGGGCTGATAGCATTTCGAAGACAGATCGTGGAACAGCGTGAGAACGCCTGGTATTCGCGGGACGGCACCCGCACGGCCGTAGGTGAACCCGGCAGGTGGAACAACCCGTTACTTTCTCCTGATGATTCGATGATAGCTCTGGGACGCGACGGAGACATCTGGTTGTTTGACGCGGCGCGCGGAACCGGGCGGATGTTCGCCTCGGGAAAGCCGACCTTTGCGTTTTCGCCGATGTGGAAATCCGACGGTAGTGCGGTTTTGTTTTTGAAGGGTTCTGTTGGCGTAGTAGAAAAGCCTCTGAACGGTGGACCCGAACGAACGGTCATTGAATTAAAGGGTCAAGTGACCCAGATGATCAGTGACGGCCGGGCCCTCGGTTTCAAAATAAGGGACGGAAACCGGGACATTTTCATCCAGTCATCGAATGGCGAGGAAACGTATTTTGCCCAGTCACCGGGGAACGAAACGCAGCCGGCAATGTCGCCCGATGAGCGTTGGCTGGCTTATGCTTATTCCGAGAATTCGGAAAGCGACAAGATCATCTTCATCGAAGCCTTTCCAAACCGCGGGCAGAAAATACGCATTTCGGGGGACATTGGCGGCGTCCAGCCGCGATGGCGGCGTGACGGCCGCGAGCTATATTTTGTCGCGCCTGACGGAAGCCTGATGGCGGTCACGGTCGAGGAAACGGGCGGCGTACTCAAGGTCGGAACGCCAAAGGCGCTCTTCAAAACCATGATCGAGCCCGGTGGCGGCATTGGAACCCGCACGAGTTATGACGCAACCCGCGACGGATCGCGTTTCTTTGTGACCGAACAAAAGAAAGATCCCGCATCCGATACCCAACCCGTAACCGTACTCGTAAACTGGCAAAGCATCGTGACAAAGAGATGACATTAACCGCAGGAAAAGTGAGACGCCGCATCTCGGAAGAAGAAATGGGGACAGGCCTGCGTTATTCGCGATTCTCATCAATGAACTTTCGTATCACGAGCCAATAGCATTATCCATCAACAATATCCTCAATGTTAACCAAAACAAACTGCGTTGGACTGACAATTATCGGCATTAGCGGCATTAGCGGCGGATGGGTGTTTTTGGGGGCTTCGGGATGTGTTAGCGTCGAAACCGCACTACCCGCGACAACCGTTTTGGTTTTCGTTCGGATCCTTGAAAATTTATGCGGGTAAAATGTCAGCGTTGATGGAGCGATCCGGCGCCCACACGGAGGACTGTAATTTCCGACGTGGGAAATGAGGGACAGTGGGACACTTCGCACAATGCACAATGCATCATCCGCGAAGGATATGATCGCAAAACGAATTCTCGATGGCATCGTGCGAAACAAATACGCCGCCGACCCCGGAAAACTCGCCGCCTGGCTCAGCGCCAGCCATGTCGAATCCGCTCCCAAAAAAAAGGCGGCGATGAACCAATACCCGACCCGATTCCAGTCATAGTTCCAGACTCAGAAACACGGCTAAAGGCCCCGCTCAATTTGAGCGAGGCTTTTACGTATGCGCAGTGTGCTCTACCATACATACACCGCCATGATAATGACTCATACTTACGCTAGATTCCCGTTTGGCCAGCCTTTGGCGTTTGCCATTCTTACTTTCCTCAGGAATGGCGTTGGGATCGCACTAATACTTTTGAATAAACGAGGTACGAATATGATCAACGAAACAAATAAATGCGCACATAACGTGACAAATAACCTTACATATCTACTGATCGGCGGCGGCATTGGGGCCGGGCTGGCGTTGCTTTTTGCTCCTAAGGCGGGCAGCGAACTCCGCACGAATATTGCCGATGTGACCCGCAAGGGCTACGACGCGACGGTTGAAAAAGCCAGTGAACTTAAGGATAAATCATCCGAGATGATGGGAGTTGCAAAAGAAAAAGCGGCGGCTGTTTATGACTTCGCGTCGAACAAGCTGAACACGGGCGTTGACGCTGCCGAGGACGTGGTAAATGCCACCTCAAACTCAATCGCCGACGGTCTTGATCGCCTACAGAACGAATCAACAAGCCAAAACAAACCAGTTAATGGCCGCAGAGGTACTGCGATCGTTTAGTTCCCCGGAGAATCTGAAGGATAGACTCCGCGGGAGTGGTCTACACTCTCCCCCAAAAATATCCCGGAGGATTTCATATGAATAGATATATAAAACAAGTTACATTTTTAGCACTCATAGCTACGTTCGCGTTCGTGACGAGCGCTCAGGCACAGGTGCGGGCTTATCGCGTGTCCGATCGACAGGTCGAGACGCTATTGGAACGGATCGAGAACCGGACCAATACGTTCAAGGATCAGGTCAACACGGCGCTCGACGATAGCAATATCGATGGCACCGGACAGGAAGAAGCGGTCCAAACGATGATCAAAGATTTTGAGAACTCGACCGACAGGTTGAAAGACAATTTCTCGTCAAATCGTTCGTCCGCGAATGACGTGCAGGATGTGCTTCAACGTGCCGTTACTGTTAATGCCTTCATGCGAAGCAATCGCCTGTCGAATAACGCTCAGAACTCGTGGAACGCGATCCGTACAGATCTGAATACCCTCGCCGGCTACTACCGCGTTAGTGCAAACTGGAACGCACCTGTATACACCCAGCAGAACATTTATATCGGCACAGATACGCAGGTCAGAAACCTTATCACCCAGATAGAGAGCCGCACGAACCTATTCAAACGCCAGATCAGCCGTAATCTAAACGACAGCAACATCGACGGCACAAATCAGGAAGATTCCATCAACACGATGGTTTCGAACTTTGAGTCGGCGACAAACCGTTTGAAGAACAACTTCTCGTCGAGACGTTCGACAACGAACGACGTGCAGGAAGTTCTGAACCGTGCGGTTGGGATCAACGGCTTTGTCGCGAACAACCGTCTTTCTAACCCGGCGAACACCTCGTGGAACCAAATCCGGACCAATTTAAACACGCTCGCGAGCTACTATCGCGTCAGTACTAACTGGAATGCTCCAATCAATGGTTCGCAGAACGTCTACATAGGCAGCGATACACAGATCAGAAATCTGTTCAATTCTATCGAAAGCCAAACGAATAACTTCAAGCGACAGATCAGCCGAAATTTGAATAACAGCAACATCGACGGCACAAATCGTGAAGATTCGATCAACACGATGGTCTCGAACTTTGAACAGGCGACGAACCGCTTGAAGGACAATTTCTCGTCGCGACGTTCAACCACGAACGATGTCCAGGAAGTTTTGAATCGAGCCGTTCCGATCAACACATTCGTTGCGAACAATAACCTGTCGAATCAGGCGGAAAACTCGTGGAACCAGATCAGAACAGATCTGAACACGCTCGCTGGATACTATCGTGTGAGTTCGAATTGGAACAACAACAATCCGGGCGGCGGCCAGTGGGGCAATGGTGGCGGCAATTTCGATTCACGTCTGACGGGAACATATCGTCTAAACGTCGCACAGAGCGACAATGTGGCGACAATGGTCGATCGCGCGATCATAAATGCCCAGTATCAGACGAATACGCTCGACCGCATGAGAAACAATCTCGAACGCCGCTTGCGTCCGCCCGAGGTTCTTACATTTGAGAAACGCGGGCAGACCATCACGATGTCCTCGTCAAACGCTCAGAGCGTTACGCTCACGGCGGACGGCGTTGGACGAACGGAAACTTCGTCGAACGGACGGAGCGTCACAACCAGCGTCTCGGCAAATAACCGCGAGGTCACCATCAATTACGACGGCGACCGTTCGAATGATTTTTTCCTCACCTTCTCACCACAGAACAACGGTCAGTTGCGTGTGACGCGTCGTGTCTATCTCGAGAACAACGATCAGACGATCACCGTTTCGAGCGTCTATGACAAGACAAGCCAGATGCCTGAGTGGAGCAATGTGGGCGGCCCGAACTATACCGGCGGCCCAACCGGTGGCTTTATCATCCCGAATAATACGAGCCTGACGGCAACGCTTAATACGCCGCTCTCGACCAAAACCGTTCGTGACGGCGACCGCTTCTCGATGACTGTTGATTCACCGTCGCAATATAACGGCGCGATCATCGAAGGCACGGTTGACGGCCAGCGTTCGGGTGTCGTTTCGGGACGTGCGACGATGTCGCTTAACTTCCAGACCATTCGTATGCGTGACGGCAGAACATACACGTTCGCCGGCATCGTCGAACAGGTTCGGGAGACGAACGGCAACGTCATTGACGTCAATAACGAGGGCACGATCCGCGATCGCAGCCAGACGACGACAACCGCCACGCGGGCGGGCGTCGGTGCAGTTCTCGGTGCGATCATCGGTGCAATTGCCGGCGGCGGCAGCGGTGCCGCGATCGGTGCCGGAGTCGGCGCTGGAGCCGGTGCCGGAACCGTAGTCTTGCAGGGACGGGACAATCTCGACCTCGCGAGTGGTTCGCAGTTCACGATTACGGCGACTGCTCCTGCGAATGTAAGCATTCGCTAAGATTCCTACTCCCACAGGAATACCATCGGCCGGCTGCCCTAACAGGCAGTCGGTCGATACTTTTTTGCGCCCGCCTCTTTACTATTCACTATTCTCGATCTACCATTCTCGAACATGACTTCCGACGAATTCCGCCAGATCGCGCTTGGTTTTCTGGAGACAGAGGAAAGCTCGCACATGGATAATCCTGACTTTCGCGTCGGTGGCAAAATATTTGCGACCCTCGGCCCTGACGAAACGTGGGGAATGGCGAAACTGACGCCGACGCAGCAGCAGGACTTCCTACGATTATCGCCGTCGTTCAAACCGGCAGCCGGCAAATGGGGCGAGGGCGGGGCTACGATCATTACCCTCGCCGACGCCGACGAAGCAGATGTGCGTGCGGCCGTCACGATGGCCTGGGAAAATCTTTGGAGCAAGGGCGGAAAATGAGAACACCAATGAAAACAAACATTATTAGAACATTCATCGTAACCGCGATCGCGATCATCCTCGGCACTTCGCCCCTGTACGCTCAATTCGGAAAGCCCGCGCCGACGCCCGCGAAATCGACAGCCAAACATCCACTCGACAAAGGCGATTTTATGGTCGGCTTCTCACCAAAAACCAAGCGGAAGAATCCGAAAAAGGACATGCCGAAGGACGAGAAGGCGGCGTTTCAGGAGATCGCGACCGAGCTCAACGCCTTTCTGGCCCTACCTCGCGACGTTTACCTAAATCTCGACACCTGTGACGAAGCGAACGCTTATTATTCCTCTGAAACCTCCGAGATCACGATCTGTTACGAACTTATAGAACAATACGAGGAAGATTTTAGGACCATCGAAAAGTCGCAGAAGAAGGTGGACGAGATGGTCGAGGACACGTTAGTGCAAACTCTGTTTCACGAACTCGGCCACTGCCTGATCGATGTCTGGGAACTGCCCGCGACCGGCCGTGAAGAGGATGCGGTTGACCAGCTCGCGACCGTATTACTACTTGATGGAACGCCCGAGAGCAGCAGAAGTGCGATCAATGCCGCACGGCAGTTCGAGATCGCCTCACGCGACGAAGACCCTGAGGATATGCTCTTCTGGGACGAGCATTCGTTCAGCAAAACGCGATTCTACGACATGCTTTGCCTTGTTTACGGCAGCAATCCAAAACAAAACAAAAACCTCGTCGGGCCCAACCGCCTCCCAGCCGAACGCGCCGAACGCTGCTCCGAAGAATACCGCCGCGCAGAACGCTCCTGGCTAAAACTCCTGGCCCCATACGTCATTGACTAGCGCCTTCTTCTAAAGTTGCTTTGAGCTCTTTGCTTAGCAAATTGATCGAGATCGCGATTATACGAGCCGTCTTCGCCCAGCAAGGGGAACAACTGCAGATCGCTGGAAAGATAGGCCGCTCGGAGTTCGACGGGGCGTGGGCCGGCTTTGATGACGCGGACTGTGCCGCCTCTGACTTCGCCGATCCATGCGGCGAATTCGTCGGCACGGCCAACGGTGGCGGAGAGCAGAAGCAGGCGAATTCTCGGCGGCGACAGGATGATCGCCTCTTCCCAAACGTGACCGCGATCTTCATCTGAAAGATAGTGAGCTTCGTCGAGAATGACAAAATCGGTCTCGACTTGATCACCGCTGCGAAGGGCGTCAAATAGTTGATTCCTATATATTTCCGTCGTCCCGACGATCAGCGGAGCGTCATAATTCTCCTTGCGGTCACCGGTCAAGATTCCGACATTCTCGGCACCAAATTCGAGGCTGAACTCGGCATACTTCGAATTCGTCAGAGCCTTAAGCGGCGTCGTGTACCACGCCTTTTTGCCCGCAGCCAGCAGGCGGCGAATTTCCTCACGTGCGATCCACGTCTTACCGCTGCCGGTCGGGGCGGTGACGAGTACGTCTTGGGTCTCGATGGCGGCGAGGGCTTCGAGCTGAAAGTCGTCGGGCTTTAGCGGTTTTGGTTCGGGGATACCGATGCCTGAGAGCAGGCGTTCGACAGCACGTAATTGATGCGGCGTGAGTGGTTCGACCGCCCTTTTTCCGGAACTTTCGCCTGCAAGCGGGCGTTTATTATAACGTTCATCCCCATGGGACGAACGCTTTGGACGCGGGCGTTTTCCGCCGCGATTGTCCGATCTTTTGCCTCGCATTAAGGCGATGTTAAAGGTTTGATATCGGAAAGTCTAATCTTTCCAAACTTGCGTGCGAGATGTTAAGATATCCAATTGCCTCGCAACGTTTTGCGAGGTGAGGGCGTCTAATTTCGGTATCAATTTTATTTTCAAATATCGTTCGCCCCTTATTTATATGTTTGAGCAGTCATTATACGAACCGGAGACCATCGCGGAACCAACCGCCGAGGGCGACCTGTTTCATAATTACGAGATCACAAATTGGAACCTCGGCCCGCGGATCTACAAGATCCTCGGCATGTCGGCGGTGGCCAATGTACTTGTTATCCTGATCGTCGGCCAGACCTCGCTGTTGACCATGAAGGGCTGTGAAAGCCCGCTCGTAGGCAGCGTTTGTCAGGTTATCGACACGATCTACGTTGGCACTAAGCTTTTTGGCACCGACCGCGAATACATCGATGCGGTGTATGACAAGACCGAGCTTGGCGATGCCGAAGTGACGTTTGTCGATGTTACTGGCATCACTCCGCCACTGTCGTACCCGGAAGGCTATTTCCAGGTCGCAAACCCGATCGAGTATCAGGCTTTGCTCGATGCTCAGAATAGTCCGCTGAACATGGCATCGATCGATGATCTTTCAGGATTTCCGACCACGACCTCGCCCTCGGTATCATCTGGTGGCAACTTGTTCGACACGCCTCAGAACCTGCCAAAACAGAATCCGGACGTGATCGATGGCCAGTTGCCAACATTTGGCGATGGTGGAACCGTTGCGACCACTCCGCCGAATCGAAACGGACGAAGAGGAAACGGAGGACGCGTCACAACGCCCTCGAAAACTCCAAAGTTGACACCTGACGAAGACGATATCGCCGTAAACCAAACGCCGACGCCATCGCCCTCACCGGCACTGACCGTAGCCCCGACTGGGCCGATCGCTGATGTGGAGCTCAACAAGCGTCCATTCGTCGATCTCGGCAATTTCGTCAATGATCTGGTGGATAAGAAACAGGTGCAGCTCGACAGCAAGTTCCTGATCAACGCTACTGGCAAACTCGACGAGAAGGGCAAACTCGACGCAAAGAGCTTTAGATTTATAAAAGCGGAGAGTGCCGATGCCAAGATGATCGAGGTCGTCAAGGAGGCCATTGAGGCCCTGAACGAAAGCGGCTATCTGCAGTATCTGAGCCTGCTTAATGGCAAAGTCCTTTCTTTCCAGATACAGCAGGACGACAACAACGTGACCGCTCTTGTCCAGACGGAATTTGAGAACGAGCTTCGACCAAAGACGATTCAAACACTTCTGAACGCCTACATAGACGACAAGAAGAAGAATAAGGAAAAACCTGAGGCTGACCAAAACGACAAAGACGATCTGGCCCTTCTTCAAAAGGCAACGGTAAAAGCTGTCGGTAAAAAGATCCTTATTTCTTTCGAAATACCAAAGGCGGATGCCCAGCAGATGATCCAACGAAAACTCGCTGAGCAAAAGGCCCAGCCAAAGCCGCAGAACAGCACCGGAGCGGTTAAGACCGGTGACAACGCGGCTAAACAGTAAAGTTTGAGCACACACAGAACGCAAACCAGCCTCATCACACTCGCCACCATCGGCGTGTATATCGGCCTGCTGATGGCCGGTGCGACTCCGCGTGTTCTGGGCCAGACGCCATCGGCTACGACGCGGCCCTTTAGCGTCAAGGACGAACTCGAACGCAAGGAGAATCTTGACAAAAAGCCCGAAGGTGAACGCTCACCCGTCTCGGCTTCGGTTCAGGTATATCTTGAGGATGTCGAGTATTTCCTCGCCAGTCTCGGAAGGTTGGGTCGCAATGGCAAGTTTGACGAGCAGAAAGACACGTTCGGCGTCGCCCAAAACGTGCTGCTCCCATGTGTCGACAGCAACATTGCTGGCCGATATACGCCGACCCGGTTTGAATTTTCGAGCGAGGCATCACGATCGGCTCTCGATTACTTTAGCCGAGGGATGACCTATGGTTATTCGCTCGGCGATTGTGTACCGAATAGCTGCTTCGAGGTCGAGGCGGCTGACTCTAAGTTTAACTTTGCTCTCGACAAAACATCTTTCACCATCAACTTATCGGTCAGAAAACAGTCGCCCCAGCGGGCACTCGAACTGATCCGTGAACTCGAAAGCACCATTCTGCTTTATTCGACCGGCCAGGACGTCACCGTCCGAGATCGCATTATCAACGGAACTTCTTTCCGTACTGAGAATGACCAAGTCTTCGTTGTCTCCCGCCTGCCTCGTGCTGGGCTGCTCGCTCCTTTTGCAATTGACGCAAAGTAGCGGCGAGCAAATTCATCAATTTCAAACTCGTCATCTTACGCGTTCAGAGTGCAAGCTTTAGCTTGTATTCTTGCGCATCAATACAAGCTAAAGCTTGCACTCTAAACACACGAGGAAATAATGGCAGTTAACAGTTTTGCAGATAAATTAGTAAAGAAAATATTCGGTTCGTCGAGCAACGTCTTTCTTAAAGGCGTCAAAGCATCAGTCGAGCAGATCAATGCCTGGGAACCAAAGATCCAGTCGATGTCCGATGACGAGCTTGCGGCTCAGACACCCAAGTTCAAGCAGACAGTCGCCGATGCCCTCGATGGCATTACCGATAAAGAAGGGCGGCGAAAGGCCGAGCAGGCGATCCTGCACGAGATATTGCCCGAGGCTTTCG
>JANNWQ010000353.1:0-2485 GCA_031408595.1 Acidobacteriota bacterium
CCTGCGGTAGCGGATGGTTGAACCTTCGCATCACGAAACAAAAAGGCCTCGGCAAATCGCCGGGGCCTTTTAGTATTTACGGCTATACTATTAAGCTAGTAAATTGGCCCCAGTGTCAGAACTATGGGCAGAGCGGGGATCATCTTCCATGAAAATAAAAATGCTCATACCAACGATCCTAGCCCTTGCGATAAGCGTCGGGGCTCAGCCCGCCTCTGAAAAAATTACGCCTAAAGAATACCGGGAAGCGAACGACGTAGCTCGACGCTTTTGGAGCCGGCTTCTCGATACTAAAGATTTTAAGCCATTGCTCCGCGAGTTCTTTGTTGAAAATATTATCGAACGGCATCGCAAAAACAAAGAGGGATATTCGCGGGATTTCCTTTCACCTGATGAGATGAAATTTGTTAATTCGGACGAGCAAAAACAGCTCTTTACAGCGGGAAACACTTGGGTATTCCTCGGTTATTGGTATATCAATAGCGTTGCCCCGCCCAAATGCGTCGATGGCGATGATCTGCTCAAATGCTTCCCGAAGGATGTCCAAAAGATTCTTTATGAAGATCCAGTGTTAGCTAAATCTCTTATGGAGGATTCTGGCTCGCCTGTATCATACGAACCGACCACGCGTGAGAGTACATCAGAATATGTTTCCAAGGCATTGCAAATCTTTAATAAAACCAATGTTATCTTGAGAAAACATGCGATAAGGAAAAATGCGGGCCGTGATCGCCGTTGGCGAACGCTTATGAAAGAGGCATCAAAGTATGTTGATTACTATCAGCCTTCAGTAACTACTCCCGAGACGCCAGATTACGGTTATCCAAAGGGCACTCGCTTCATTTCTGTCAATACGCCGATCTTCCAACTGGAACTTATCAGATCAAGGGGACGACTGAAAATAATTGACCTACAAATCTATTCGCAATAAAAAAGGCTTCGCTCATTTGAGAGCAAAGCCTTTGGTTAAAGTCATTAGTTCAGCCACTACCAGATCTCGCAAACCTTCTCGCGGATCATCTTGGCGCCCTGTTTGCAGCCGAAGGCGGAGGCGAATTCGGGCATGTTTGAGAGTGGGCCGTTGACACGCCAGCGGGGTAGGGCGTGCGGGTTGCCGGCGACCTGTTGGCGTTCGGCAGATCGAACTGAGTTAGTCCACCGGAAGAAATTTCTCGGCAACACGATCGCGTAATTCATTTGCGAGTAATTTGCGATCGGCGTTTTTGATCGGCGTTTCACCGAAGGTAATTGTGGCGGTGTAGCGCGTGACCTTGAATAGCCGCCATAGGTGGGTGAAGAAGGAGATGTCTTCCCACCAGCAGGCGGCGATGTGTGCTGGCATTTCACCCGGCGGTGTGCTGTAGGTGATAGCGGCGTAATGGACGGCGATGTCCTTGCGAGCCGCGAACTCTAGAAACGATGAATTGAACGCCAAAACCCCTTCGCCCTTTGTGCTCGTACCCTCGGGAAAGACGATCACACCTTCGCCGGCGTCGAGGCGTTCGATGATGAGTTCGCCGGCTCGCGGAATGTCACGGCGGTTCTTGCGGTCAATGAAGACCGTGCCCATATCGCGGCAGATTCGACCCGCTAGAAACCACGTTTCGACCTCGGCTTTGGCGACGAAAACGCCCTTTGCAACCGCCCGTATCGCGGCGATATCGGTATAGCTGAGATGATTTGTAACTAGAAAGAACGGCGGTTTTGGCGGTGTGCCGACGACATCGATCGTCATTTTCGAGATGCGGACGAAGCTCGAGGTCCACGCGGCAAATATCACTTGTCGCCAGTAGATCTTATTCGGAATAAAGATGCGGAGCACGAACCACACGCCGTAAATGCCGAGCGTCGCCGTCACAAACAAAACCATCCTGATCGCTGCCCGAATATTTCTCATGTCGCGTTAATTCTTATCGACCTTTTTGAAATTGTATCGCAGCAAAAATCGCATCGCCAATGGCTTGCCGTCGCGTGAGGCGGAGAGCCAGTTCATCGTGCGGACGGCCTTTTCGACCGACTCATCGAGCCCGAAACCCGCAGAACGAATGATCTCTGTCCGAAGAATGGTGCCCGCGGCATCAAGATCGACCGTGATCTCGACCGTTGCAGCAACATCATAAAGTGCGGCGAGCTCAGTATATTCGGGCTTTATCCTGCGAAACGGGATCGGGGCACGAAAGCTCTTTGCGAGCGGTGACGCTGCGTCCGGCGGCTCTTCCATCGCGGGCAACGGCGGCTCGTCGATCTCACCTTTGTTTGCTTTTATGATCGCAGAATCGATCTCTGCAGCCATTTCGGGAATCGAAATATCGAGAGCTTTGGCGGCCGCATCAGGCTTTCCCGCCTCATACCTCGGCAAACGCCACAGCACCATTCGCCCCGAACGCGAGCTGAAAACATGTATTGCGGCAAAAGATTCGTAATACTCTTTCCGCTGAAATGAACTCCGTCGCTGAGTCGAGGATCTAGTGACCATAAAATAATC
>JANNWQ010000354.1:0-4240 GCA_031408595.1 Acidobacteriota bacterium
ATCATCTCGTCGCCATAACGGATGCCCATGCAGTTCATCCCAAATTCACCGATGCCGCCAAGCGGAACAATTTCTACTTTTCCCATGTGTGTCTCAACAAAAAGCGAGTATAGCACACGCACCATTTTTGCTTTGTGATGTAAACTTTTGAAACCGTACCGCCACTTGCAGCGTCTTTTCCCTGACGACACAAAGAGGTCAATCGAATGAAGAAGCTGACGGACGAAAAATTAGACAAGGTGATGGCGATGCTGGCTGCTGAAACGGGACTAGACGAAGCCACTGCAAATGGCATCGCATCATCGCCGCAATTGTGGTGGTCTGTCCAAAGAAACATCGCGGCAGCACAGGACACAGTAGGAGCTCCTTGGCCTCCGCCTAAAAAATGGTGGCGAACGCTGGCATTCGTTGGGGTTCCATCGTTGGCCGGGGTCTTGATCGTAATTGGTTTTTTTGTTTTTGGAAGCAGAGTCGAACAGCCCACGATGGTCGTGCAGACAATTGAACAGCCCTCGACCTCATCTCCAGTTGCTATCGACCCTAAAGATAATATCGACGGAAATGCCACTGAAATATTAAATAGCGACGTTAGAGCACCTGAGCGAGGTGTACGCCCGAGAGCTCTAGTTTCTAAATCACCAGATGGTTTTCGTAACCTGGCTAGACCTAAGAAAGCACTGAGAGCCTCCGAAGAGATCAAGTCAGAATTTATCGCGTTGATCTACACCGGAAATCCGGAAAGCGGACAGCTTGTGCGGGTCAAAGTACCCAGTGCGATGATGGTCAACCTCGGGTTGGTCGATTCTGTCGAGAAGCCGACGCGACTTGTTGACGCTGAGGTCGTTGTCGGCGACGACGGACAGACACACGCGATCAGATTTATTCGCCAATCGGCAAATTAGTTGGAGATTTTTATGAAATCACGTTATTTATTTTTACTACTTTCTCTATTTATCCTAGGGGGAAGCATTTTTGCCCAACCTCCCGGAGGCGGTCAGCCGAGGCCGGGTGGCGGCATGCCGCCTCGCGATGGACGTCCCCCGATGGGCCAACCACAGAACGGTCCTGCAAATCGTCCCGACGGCGGCTGGGTTTTGCCGCACGATACTAATAATAACGGAAATCTGGAGGCGGAGGAGTTCAACGCCGCTCTGCAGCGAACCTTTGCCGAGATCGATCGGAATGCAAACGGATCGATCGAGCCCGGAGAAGCAGTAAGACCGCAAGGTCCAGAGGGTCCGCGACCAGGCAGTGGCGGACGTCCTGATCCGGCGGCGAAACGTATATTGCCACCGTTCTTTTTCCTCGATCGGGTTGAGGGAATCGATGCAGTGATTTCTCGAGCAGAATTCGAGCGAATTGCTCGCAGTGTTTTTGCCGAGATGGATAAGAATGGTGATGGAACATTGATCCGTGACGAGTCCAGACATCTGCCGGTACGTCCCGGCGAAGGGAGGCCACAGCCTCCGCCACAGGGTCAGGGTCAGCCAAACGCACGTTTTATTGGAGCAGAGCTTCGCTTTGGCGACAAACTGGTCAAGGGACAGCCTTTTTCGGCCGCAACCTTGATCGAAGACACCAAGCGTCTCTTTGATGGAACCACCGCCACAAAACGCCGGACGGGAGCGATCTATCGTGATGGCGAAGGCCGCACTCGTCGCGAGCAGCCGCTCGAAATGGTCGGCGGGGTGAATATTGTCGGCTCGGACAATAAGCCGCAAATGCTCGTCTTCATAAATGATTTTGACTCGCGAACTCAGATATTTTTGGACATTCCTAACAAGGTCGCAAGAAGAACCCCTTTGCCAACAGGTGCAGGGCCGCTCGAACCGAAAGGACCGCCAAACGCAAGAGCGGAGTCACTTGGAACCAAAGTGATCGATGGCGTAACGGTTGAAGGAACTCGTGAGACGTTCGAGATCCCGGTCGGTCAGATCGGTAACGACAAGCCGATGCAAGTCGTGACCGAAAAGTGGTTCTCAAAAGAACTACAAGTACTCGTACAGTCGCGACATTTGGATCCTGTAGCCGGCGAACATATTTTCCGTCTCGTCAATATCAAGCGTGCCGAGCCAAGTCCGGAAATGTTCACGGTGCCATCGGGATACAGGATGGAAACGCCCGGGCCGCGCAAACCGGGCGATTAGGAATTTGTTACGATCTGAGAAATTGACGACAATGCTCGACGAGGTTCTGAAAATCAACTTGCAGACATCCGTGCAAATTCCGGCGATCAATTTTTCGGAAGAGACAGTTGCGTCCGACGACAAGCTAGTCGAGGCTGTGCTCGGCGGCGACGAATCAGCCTTTGCGGAGATATTTGATAGATACAAACTTCCGGTAACGCGAACGGTTGGCCGTTTTTTCCGGGACCGGGCTGAGGCTGAGGAGTTTGTTCAGGTCAGTTTTACCAAGGCTTATTTTTCGCTGAGGAAGTATCGGGGCGGTGAAGATCGATCATTCGCCGCTTGGTTGACCCGGATCGCCGTCAACGTTTGCTACGACGAATTTCGTCGGCGACAGCGGAAAGGTGAAAGCCTTTTTTCTGAGATGAGCGATGAGGAGAACGATTTTATCTCCACGATCGCCGATAGCCGGCAGCGAACCGCGGCAGACTCATTTCAGGCCGGACAGCTTGCGGAAAAGGTACTTGCCGGACTCGATCCCGGCGACAGAGTGGCAATGACACTGGTTTACTCAGAAGAGTATTCGATCGACGATGTCGCCAAGGCGATCGGGATATCGCAGAGTAATTTGAAGTCAAGATTGTTTCGATGCAGAAAACATATCCGAAAGCGGTTTGGACATTTGTTTAGTTAGGTTATCCTTATTCATTTATATTGGTAGGAGGGCTTATGAGATACCTTAAGTTTGCAGTTACCCTTGCGTTCGCAGTCGCATTTATTTTAGCTATGTTGGTGAGATCCGGTTCCGTTTCCAGTCAGGGCGGCGGATCCTTATCGGCCCCGACCGGCGTGGTCGCGACGGACAATATCTATAACAATAAGGTCGGAATCTATTGGGATACTATGCGTGGAGCGACAAGCTATCGCATATTCCGCAATACTGTAAACAGTCCTTCGACCGCAACGGATGTTGGAACTACTCCGGCCAATTTCTTTTTTGATGCAGGAGCGGCCCCGGCACAGACTTTCTTCTATTGGGTTCGAGCGGAAAATGGGGTCACTGTCAGCGATCTAGGCACACCGGATCAAGGCACCAGGACCAACACTAATCAGCAAGGCCCGGTTCCTCCCCTCGCTCCACCGCCGCCTGCACCGCCAGGAAATCCATTGACCGCAGCTAAGGCGACGCTCGGAAAAGTACTCTTCTGGGACGAACAGATGTCATCAACGCGGACCGTTTCATGTGGCACATGTCATCATTCAGGCAATGGCGGAGCCGACCCGCGATCTGCTCTTTCGGCCGCATCTATGAATCCTGGGGTCGACGGATTGCTGGGCACACCCGACGATGTACGGGGATCGCTCGGAGTTCCTTTTACTAATATTGATGGGACTTACACATTTGGCCAGCCCTACGGACTTAACGCTCAGGTCACCGAACGGAAGTCGATCTCGTATATTAATGCGGTATATTCGCCGGAATTATTTTGGGATGGCCGGGCAAGCGCGGTCTTTCGCGATCCGATAACGAACCTTGTCGTACTAAACAATGGCGGAGCTCTCGAGAGCCAGGCTGTAGGCCCACCCCTTTCAACGGCGGAAATGGCCCATGCGGGACGCGACTGGAATAATGTTGCGGCAACCATTGCTACAGCCAAACCCATGGCTTTATCGGCGAGTGTTCCACCTGCACTAAACCAGTGGATCGGCGGAAGAACTTACCCGGAGCTATTTCAGGAAGCTTTCGGGACTACGGAGGTGAGTCCCACGAAGATAGCCCTTGCGATCGGCAGTTTTGAACGAACTCTGTTTAGCGACCAAGCTCCGATCGATACAACAAATGCTGGCATCACAGCTCTAACAGCTCAGGAAATACGTGGTCGCAATATCTTTAATACGAGTAGCTGCAACCTTTGCCACAGTGGACCGCAGTTATCGGATAACGCTTTTCATTACATTGGTGTTCGACCGCAAAACGACGATCTTGGACGTTTTATTGTAACGAGCCAGCAAGGTAATCGCGGTGAGTTCAAAACGCCTAGCTTGAGAAACGTTGGTTTGCGTACGTCATTCTTCCACAACGGCCAGTTTACAACGCTCGAACAGGTGGTCGC
>JANNWQ010000355.1:0-2019 GCA_031408595.1 Acidobacteriota bacterium
TTCCTTCTCTGCTACTTGCCAGAAATTGCACAGGCTGTTGCCGAAACCTCCGTTTGGAGCCCGGCAGTTATCCAAGCGGCGGTTCCGCCTGTGACGTTATGGATACTCTTAAAACCCGCATTTTCCAGAATGCTCGTACCAATACTTGAGCGATAGCCGCCCTGGCAGATCACATAAGTTGGAACCGTCGGGTCGAGCTTTTCAAAATCGCTTGCGAGTTTGTCGAGCGAGATATTGATAGTCCCTACCGCATGACCTGCGGCATGCTCGGCACTTCTGCGAACATCGACAAATTGCAGAACCTTCTGGGTCTTTGCGAGTTCATTTACTTGCTGAGCGCTCACCTGCTCGACGCGCTTCGTATCACCCGTGTAGTCTTGGATGAGCATCGAACCAGAAACCGTTTCGTGTCCCACGCGAGCAAGCCGGGTAACTGCCTCTTCAACCTGAGCCTCGCTTTCCGCAACCACCGCGATCGGAGCACCGATCGGCACAAGAGTTCCCGCCCATGAAGCAAACTGCCCGCCAAGACCGATGTTGATCGAGTTTGGAATGTGGCGTTCACCATACTCCACGTTCTGGCGGACATCGATCACGATACCGTCAAAATTGCGGATCTCGTCAGAGGACAATTCACGAGGTTTGGCGATCTCTGCCAAGAGAGCCGAACCTTCCAGATTCTTAGCCGCGCTCTTCTGAAAATATGCCTGCACCTCAGTCTGATCGGCGGCGATAATTTTAACAAAATCTTCTTTGGACATCGGCTGCAGGGCGTAGTTAAATTTACGCTGATTTCCCAGCGTCGACCACGTTTCTTTCGACAGCGATTTACCGCAAAGACTCCCGGCTCCGTGAGCGGGGTAGACCTCGGTCTCGTCCGACATGGGAAGTATCTTTTCATGCAGCGACTCATAAAGCATTCCGCCCATTTGTTCCGCAGTAAAGCCTTTTGATCCGATCAGATCGGGGCGGCCGACATCGCCTATAAAGAGCGTGTCGCCCGTAAACATCTTCTGTGGGGCCTGCGGATCTTCGGCATCGGTCGCGATGATCGTAATTCCTTCCGGTGTGTGGCCCGGCGTTTCGAGAAACTTTAAATTGATCTTCCCGACCTTTAACACATCGCCGTCGCTAACCTTAAGAGTTGGGAACTGCGTATTCGCACGCTCCCCGAAAATGATCTGCGCACCTGTTTTTGCCGCGAGTTCGACATGGCCGCTTACAAAATCGGCGTGCGAATGCGTTTCGATGACGTACTTTATCTGCTGTCCGAGCGATTCAGCCTGCTCGATGTACTGCTCAACATCGCGCTGAGGATCGATCACCACCGCCTCGCCCTCCGAACCCAAATAATATGAAGCATGTGAAAGACAACCTAAATAAAATTGTTTGAAATACATTTCCGTTTCTCCAATATTTGTTCTTATCTTATCAACTCTAGAATATGACAGCATGGTTTTTTACCATCAGAAACGCCGCAACCCCTAAAACCAAGACTGCGAACATACTTTGCAAACGATCTGCCGCTATGCGATGAGAAAGCATCGTACCTACTATCGCACCGCCTACTGCCAGAACCATCACTTCAATTGTTATTTGCCAATCAAATACACTCTGGCGTAAATGGCCGATCAGGCCCGCGACGCAGTTAAGAAAGATAACGAATAGCGAAGTTCCGATCGCTTTTTTCATGCTCAACCCGCCGAAAAAGACTAGAGCCGGGACGATGAGAAAACCGCCACCAACCCCCAGAAATCCGGTCAATACCCCGACTCCCAGCCCCGCGAGAACTCCCTGCGTTGGATGCGGCTTGTGAAGTTGTTCAACGACCGCATTCTGGCGCCGCCAGATCATTGAAATAGCAACAACAAACATCAGTATTCCAAAAATCAGGAGGAGCGTTTCCGCCGATACCATTTTGGTCAAAGGCGATCCGATGAACGCTCCGATAATGCCGGCGACGCCAAAAAGAAGTCCGCTGGATAGATCGACATTGTTATTTCGCCAGTGAAGATAGGC
>JANNWQ010000356.1:0-1991 GCA_031408595.1 Acidobacteriota bacterium
GTTGGAGTCGGGGCCAAAACTGAAGTGTTCGCCACAGCTATGCCCGTGTTAAATCCGTCGATGGAAGTTTTATATGTATATGGAGTCGGGGCAACACCTGGAATTCCCGGTCCCGGCTGCGGCAACTCCGTGGGCGTTTTATATAAGCTGTCCGACGGCCGCGACGCGGACGAAGAAAATTTCGGACGAAAATTATTTGGAGTCGGGGCAACACCTGGACTTTGCGGAGTCAGCAGCGTCTGCGGCTCGGCCTCTGGGCCCACAGGACTTGCCGGGGTAGGAAGCATTTTTGGTTTGAATGGTGCCTGCTGCCCAATATTACCCGGCGGGCTGTAATCACAAACTACAAAGTCGGTCTTCTCGTCAGCCGTTCTCGCTTTGCCGCAGCCGACCTTTGTGGTGGTCGACCAGACGACCTGCGTAAAATGGAGACAAGATTTCCCGTCGGCGCAAGTATTTGTCGCAATATTATAGTTTGCCGCCTCTCCGGCCCAACGGGCGACGACCGACTGCGGTGTCAATGCACCAGAGCCGCCCCAGATGAGGTTCTCGCCGATCGATGGATCATCGCGGTGATCCGGCGGAAGCTTAGCGAACAAGGCGAGCTTATCCGCCCATTCCTGGGCACGATCAGCTAATGCTCTGTCCCATTGGAGCGGAGGAAGATCGTATTTCGCCCGAATTACGTTGTGCTCGGCCGTGATCCTAGCAGCAAATGACGCATCAACCGGCGTCGGAGCCGGCCAGGCCGCAAACTCGGCCAACCCAAACCGCTGACTCCCGGCGGCTTCCACGCCAAATCCACTAACCGCTACAAACGCAACGGCCATGACCGTCACCACAAGAAGCATTGCCTTCTTCATATGTTTTCTCCGCTTACGCCGCTGCCAAAAGGTACGACAAGCCAATCCGGAGCACACTAACATGCAACTCTCAGATCTGCCAACCGAAAACGACACCGCTTTTTTATTTACGGGTCGGGCGTATTGTAGCATGAGAACCGGCCAAGACGGGTCAATGGTGGTTCGCACGACAAACGCAAAAAGACGCGAATCGGCAAACCTCCCATTCGCGTCTTTCGCATATTTCGCGGTTAAACTCTTAAGCAGCCTCGTCCGCTCTCATCACCACCTCTAGGTGCGGAGTATTTTTTTGAATCGGGAGATGTTCAAAATGTGCTTTCTTGGCATCTTTGATAAACTGTTCTACGAAATGAAACAGAGGATTTACTTAGATACCTCGGTGGTTGGCGGTTACTTTGACGAAGAGTTCAGGGATGCGACGATCCGCCTGTTCGAGCGGCTTGAGAACGATGAAGTTACGTTTGTAGTTTCTGACTTGCTTGACCTCGAACTCTTAAATGCCCCAGAAAATGTAAAAGAGCTCTTACAAAAATATTCTTCCGACAAGTTTGAGAGAGTCGAACTAACGGAGGAATCGATTCAACTTGCAGACGCCTATGTCGATTGGAAGGTTGTTGGCAAAACAAGTCTGGAAGATTGCAGACATATTGCACTTGCGACGATTAACAAAGTTGATGTTTTGGCGAGTTGGAATTTCAAGCACATCGTAAACCTTGCCAGAATTAAGGGCTATAATTCTATTAACTTGCGACTTGGCTACGCGATCATCGAGATCAGGAGCCCAAAGGATCTACTGAACTATGAAGACGACTAAAAGAGAAAAGGCATTTGACTCGGTCAAAATGATGCGTGACATTCGCGACAAGATAAGCGTTGATACTCAGAATATGAATTTTGACGAGTTGAAAGCATACATCAAAAAACAGTTAGCCGACAGCAAAACTAAGTTGGTGGGACAATCTTGAACTTTGAGATAAAAGGCTCACCCTCAAGCTTCGTATGGATTCCGTGCAGAATCTCTTAAGCCGCCTCATCTGCTCTCATCACAACTTCAAAAACCGGAGCCTTTCGCTCGATCATTTCTTTTGTGACGACGATCTCGCCGACTTTTTTCTCGGACGGGAGATG
>JANNWQ010000357.1:0-4240 GCA_031408595.1 Acidobacteriota bacterium
TGAGAAAGGCGATGTCGTACAGTTCGGCTGACAGATATACCAAGGCGAGGGACTTTGGCGACGCATTGTTTACGGCATTGACAGAGATCCGCGAGCCCGCTGTTTTGGAAACGCCTGCGGCTCAATCCGTAAAGGTTGCGGCAAAGTCAGTAGCTGCCGTGCCGTTCGCCGCAACTATAGCTGCGACCGCCGCTGAGCCGCCAAAGCCCGCACCGGCAAAGGTTACCGCCGAACCGGCGTGGAAAAACCGTTCGCCAGAGCCGCCTGCGGAAGAATCGTCGCGTATGAAGACCTTTGCCGTGGCAGGTATCGTTACATTACTCGTGCTGCTCGGACTTGGTTGGTATTACCTCGTAAACCGCCCCGAGCGCATCGATGTGCCGCAACAGGCAGATCATGTTAATGATACGGCAACGATCGTTTCCAACACCGAGATGCCGCCGCTGGCTCGTACTATCCAACAGCCGCCAAATACTAATTTTTATCAGAACAGCAAGTCGAATCTGCGTGGCGATCTGCTTCGAAATTTTGTCGGCTTCACGATGTTCTATCCCAAGGAATGGAAGATGAACGGCCCCCAGCCATCAACGAGCACAACGGCTCGTGGTAAGTTCATCGACATTGCCCGCCTTGCCCCTGACGGCAGAATGCAGGAGCAGATGCTTGTCGGTTATTATCCGAGCAAGGGCACCTTCATGATGGATGCCGATACATTTCCGCAGCTTGTCAACGAGACCAACGAGACGCTGAAAAAGATCCTTCCTGGATATCAAATGGTCTCATCCGGGGAGATCAAACTAAACGGTGACTGGCGTGCATACGAGATCAAATTCCAGGCAGGCGGCACATCCGCAAGCGGTGAAAAACTTATCGTTTGGGGCCGACGCCTGTTTATCCCGGCAGCCCGTCCTGCGGTACGTAACGGGTTTGAGATCACAATGCTCGCCACATCGCTCGGCGAAGAGATCCGCAGTGTCGATGACGTAGGCGTTAAGGGGCAGCTCGCTCAGGTATTGTATACCTTCGAACCGAGCCAGAATTTCTAAAGTTATTATTAATCTCCCAGCGGACGATCCCAGGATGGATTATCCGCCATGCGGAGCCGATCTAGGGCTGTTTTTCCATGGTGGCTTTTCCCTTGGCGCGCTCGTCAAGATGATCCTTGAGCTTTAGATGTGGAACTCCCTCGGTGAGCCATCTGGGGGCCGGAGCGCCTTTCAGGTGATGGTCGAAATACTCCTTCATTCGGATCGTGTAATCCTTCATATTCGCCGGAACGCGCAGCCCGTGATTTTCGCCTTTGTATTGGAGCATAACGACAGGCTTCTGCAAACGGCGCAACTGATTGTAATACTCGACACCTTGAGTGAAATCGACCGCTCCATCCTTATCGTTATGCAGGATCATCAACGGGGTCTTAACGTTCTTAGCATGAAAGACCGGTGAATTCCGGATGTACGCCGTCGGATTATCAACCGGACTTCCGGTAAAGCGGCCCTGGCTGCTCTCGAAGATCGCCATGTTACCGGAACCAGTGTTCCCATATATCAGGTTATACATAGAAACCATGTTGGTCAGAGGAGCACCCGCGATGGCAGCGCGAAAGGCGTCGGTCTGCGTGACCATAAATGCCGTTTGGTAGCCACCCCACGAATGTCCGTGTAAGGCGACACGATCTTTGTCGACGACACCGGTCGCGATCGCGGCCTGCAGGGCCGGAAGTATACACCAGACAGCGGACATACCCGGATCGTCGAGTTTGTAGGTGATATCCGGCATTAGCACAGCGTAACCGTTTGAGGTGTAAGCGGATTTGTTGAAGCCGTTATAACTTGGCGTGGCGTATGTGTTTAACCCCTGCGAGAGTTTTTCGTATATATAAACGACTGTCGGATAGCTTTTACCCGGTTGGTAATTCGCGGGCAGAAAGAGAGCTCCTTGCAGTTTGTCGCCCTTCGCACTGGTGTAATCGATCAGTTTGGAGCCGGATGACCAGTTGAAATTTTTCTGCTGCGGATTTGAATCCGTCAGCTTTTGCCCATTGCTGAGGGTAGCGTCCGACATATAATAAGCTGGAGGTTCGGCGTAGGTCTCACGGGTAAAAAGATAGGTGTCTGCACGTTTTGCCTTCATCAAGGAACCATACGAGGCGTCGTCCCAGGTCAGCATTTGTGCTCCCGGTTTGCCGCTTTCGACGCGGGCCAAGCCGGTTTTCTTTGTCCAGGCGCCGATCGCGCGGTAATACAACGGTTTATCGAGATCCGCTCCCTTCTCATCCGCGTCGAGGCGGATGCGGCCCAAATAATGTATCTTGTCCCGCTTGCCGTTGCCGGTTATGTTTGTTGCCGCACCTCCATGCACGGGCACATTCCAGAAGTCCCAATTATCGGAAAGCAGCACAGATCGCCCATCCTTCGTCCAGCCAACTGGGCCCGCAGGTGGCTTGATATTATTGTGGTCGTCCTCTTCATCGTAGAAATTCGACTGGATGTTTTTGGTGAGGTTGTAGCTCTGCCCCGTCGTCATATCGTAAGTCAAAAAATTGCCGTCCTCATAGTAAAGAAAATGCGTGCCGTCGGGCGATGGTCCGAATGTCCACCTCGCTTTTTTCAGGGCCAGCGTGCGTGTGCCGGTCTTCATGTCCACGACGTAAACGTCCGAGTAGGAGCGTCCGTCGAGACTGCTCATGAGTGCATACGCGCGGGCGTCGGTGCCTATCGCAAAACGCTGTTTGGGCGCCACTGTCATATTGCGAAGAGTTTCGTCTGAAAGGCGCAAAAACTTCTTATCGCCGACGATGTAGGTGCCGAGATAGCTAAAGGTCTTATCACGCGTTTCTTCAACTTGCTGTTGGGCCTGAAGGCGCTCGTCTTGCCAATGCCAGAGGACAAGGTCCGGTTTTTCGGCCTCATCTTCCGGTTTCTTTGGTGCGGGCGGCACGTCCGCCTTGGCGTCCTTGGACTCAGGCTTTTTGTCTTCGGCCTTTTTCTTGACTTCCTGAATTCCGAACAGAAGGGCCGTCAAATCTTCCGTCCAGACGGCATTGCGATTTGAACTGACAGTCATCCCGGTCGGAAACGACGTGTCGCTCTTATGGTCATAGATCGTTTTTTGCGGCGTGCCGGATGAAAAATTGATACCAACAACGCTGTAGAGCTTTTCATCAAAAGCCTTGTCTTCAGCACCTTTCACAACGGCTAGAGCGTCCCCCTTTTCCGTCCAGTTTAGGCCCCGATATATGGCCTTGTCGCTGTCCAGAGGCAAAACGGCACCGGTCGCCATGTTACGTGCCTGCACACCGTTGCCGCTCTTTTCGTTAGCGTCGATCGCAAAGGCCAGCCAGTCACCTTTTTTATTGAATGCGAAATCGGCCACGTTGCCAAGGTTTAACTGGCTTCCAGTCGCGAGTTCTTGCAAGATAACATCAGCACCCGTGGCCCTGTCGGGTACAGGGGCGGCTCCCGAGGTTGGTGGGATGACGGGCGGGCCACCCGATCCTTCGGGGGCGTATTTTTGTAGAGCGATCCATCCGCCCATTTCTCCCGAAAAAGAAAATCGCCTGATCTTATCAAATTCTGTTTTCTGGTCGTTCGAAAGATTGACCAGAGTGACTTTGTTTTGCAGTGGTTTGCGTTCTTTCTTTAGTCGTTTGCCATCTTTAAAAGTTGGATAGACCGTTAACGCAAACCATTTCCCGTCATCAGAAAACGCCACGTCACCAGCGCCGCCGGTCGCCTCTCCGATCGGGAAACGCCACTCCTTTCCATCCTTCAGGCGTCGTAAAACGATCTCGCTATCCCCCTCGTTGGGCACGATCTTGTGTGCGAAAAACTGGCCGTCGTTGGAAACTACTGCACCGGCAATGCGTTTCCAAGCCAAGATGTCGGGTAATTCGATGGATCGCGGCGCCTGGGTTTGCGGCGACGACGTTGCGGTGCCCACCGCTTGAGAGGGAACGGCGAACGGAGCGGAAAGTGTAGCGACCAAAACAAAAACAACCGATAGCAAAGTAGACCTTTTCATAGTGAAAATTTCTCCTGATCAATGTGATCTAAATGAAAATCTTGTGAAACTCTTTACCCGGTATTGTACTACAAGTCATAGCAAGCCAGTGGTCTGGTCGAAGTGATATGGTAAGTTCTATAATTAAACTCATGCGTATGATTATCGCTCTAACGACATCGTCAACAGCAGCCGACGGCGCGGCGTTGGCCGAAAAGATAATCGACGCCCGCCTTGC
>JANNWQ010000358.1:0-6328 GCA_031408595.1 Acidobacteriota bacterium
GAACGTGCGGTCTAGGAGTTTTTGGGGAACTAACCGGCTATCAGGCGGAATACGTGAGCGAGTGCAAGCGGTGTCGATCACAGAGATCACAACGGACATAGGTTGTTTTTGAACCCTTTGAGCTGTAACGGATTCCGCCCATGTCCCAGATAGATCGTTCGGTGCCGCAGGTATTGCACTTGACGATCCATTTTCGCGACTCCGCCTCCATCGACGCCAGCGTTGACGCGGGCAGGATCGCCTTGAATATTTTCTGTATCAGTCCCATTGTTGGTCAGAAATTATATTCGAAAAGCTTTAGCTTTTCACCATCGGGCGAGTCGATGAGACGGTCGAATTTGAAGCCGAGTTTTGCGAGTAGCCTGCCCGAAGCATCGTTATCGAGGCTTGTGATCGCGAATACAGTGTCGAATCCGAGTTCGCTCCGCGCGTATTCAAGCATCGCGGTCGCCGATTCCCTCCCGTAACCATTTCGTTCAAATTCCGGTAGAAACGCAAAGCCAAGATCTGGCCCTTGGAGAGTTTCACGCCTGACAAACCCGCACATGCCAATCGGCGTTCCATCTTTCAGTTCAACCGCATAGAGCTTAAATCCGTGATCGACGTAGCTTTGGCGATACCGGCTTTCTATAAATTCCGCAGCCTGCTCAGAGGTTCGCACTTGCCGGTCACCGATGTATTTGTAGGAATTTTGGAGTATTGAGTATCTCATTGATGAACTCGGCGTCGTCGACAATGAGTTCACGCATTGTGAGGCGTTCGGTTTGCGTAATGATCTTCATCTAAAGAAAAAGAATGCGGCCATCGTTATACGACAGCCGCAAATTACTAGCTTTTTCCGGCGCTCGGTTAATCGTGAAACGGCTCGAGTTCGCCCGGCTTGCGGAGCATCTTGTTGACCTCATCGAGATGCATTTCTTCGAGCAGGATCATCTCACGAGCATACTCCTCAAGCGCGACAGACTTGCCCTCGCTCACCCGCATCAATTCGTAATATGCCGCGAGCGTTGTGCTTTCCTGCTGTAAACTCTCACGCAGAATGTCACCGATGTCATGTTTCTCAGTCTCAAGCAGCGGCCCGATCTTTAACGACGGATGCCCGCCGAGCATCGTGACAAACTCACCCGCCTTACGGGCGTGCATCAATGACTCGTCACCATTGCTCTGGAGCCACGAAACAATTGGTATTCTGTTATATCCAAATACCATCAATGCATAATGCGTATACCGCACCACGCCAGCCAATTCCAATTCCAGGATCTTATTCAAGACCTCGATCGCGTTCTGTTTTTCGGTTTCGTTCATTCATCAACTCCTAGGTCACTGTTTTCTCTATCAACGAAGGCTCCGCGAACGTGAAGAACGCGAACTGTTCTACCTACAATTTCAAACAATATTCGATAGTGGCCAAATATTAAATGGCGAATCTCACCCTCGACTTCTTCGCTTTCCGGCGCAGACGGCTGCGCGAGCGGAAAGTGTGTTAGTAACTTGCGGGTCTGTTGCTTTAGATCCCGATACCGTCGTTGTGCGGCTTCGCGACCCCATTTTTCGCGACCCCACTCGTAGGATCGCATAAGATCGTTTTTTGCGTCATCCGAGAATTCGATTCGATATCGCTTCATCAGTCAGCGTCAATTCCATACTTTGCTTCGAATTCCCGGAAAAAATCTTCGGCCTCCATAAATCGCCCAGCCTCGAAATCCGCCCGTCCGCGCTTAATGCCCTCGATCGTTTCCTGCCGATCCTTTTTTCGAAGATATTCCTGATAGCTATCCGGATCATGTACGACCGCCGCTGCCTTACCATTTACGGTCAGCACAATAGGTTCGCCCGTCGTCTTCATTTGCTTTAGGAACTTGGCCGAATCCCGCTTAAAAACACTTAGGCTCTGAATGTCGCGTGAGTACTTCATGCGCAGATTCTAACACAGAGTTGCTAAATTTGGTGCGAATTTTACAGCTCTACTCCGCCTGCTCTCTCGCATGATAAGAACTGCGCGTCAGCGGCGACGATTCCACGTGTTTGAAGCCCATCGCTAACCCTATCGCTTTCCATTCGGCGAACTCTTCGGGTGTGACATAGCGTTCGACGGGGAGGCGTTTTTCGTAGGGTTGTAGGTATTGGCCGATGGTCATGATGTCGCATGAGGCCTTACGGAGATCTTTCATTAGATCGACGACCTCTTCGAAAGTCTCGCCGAGGCCAGCCATGATGCCGCTTTTGGTTTTCATCGATGGCATCTGCGTGTCGCGGAAATATCCGGCTCGGGTGAGAAGCTCCATCGACTGTTCGTAGATCGCATCCGGACGGACTCGGCGATAGAGCCGGGCAATGGTCTCGGTGTTGTGGTTTAGAACATCAGGCCGCGCATCGAGAACATTGTTGAGAGCGATCTCGTCGCCGTTGAAATCGGGAATGAGAACCTCGACTTTGCAATCCGCACTCATCCCTCGGACGGTCGTAATAGTCTCAGCCCAATGCATCGAGCCGCCGTCCGGCAGATCGTCACGATTTACCGAAGTAATGACCGCATGTTTGAGATCGAGATGTTTGACAGCCTCGGCAACATGTGTCGGCTCCATCGGATCGAGATCCATCGGCTTGCCTTTGTTGACCGCACAAAAGCCGCAGTGCCGCGTGCAGGTGTCGCCGCCGAGCATAAAGGTCGCCGTCTTATCGGTCCAGCATTCAAAGATGTTAGGGCACTTGGCTTCCTGGCAGACGGTATGGAGATTAAGGCCGTCGATGAGTTCGAGAACCGCGTTCTGATTCTTCGGATCGCCGAGCTTGATCTTGAGCCAATCCGGCTTTTTCAGGCGTTCACGCTGTTTGCGGTTAAGAAAGTTTTGAACTAAGACTCTTTCCTCGATCATGAATAAATTATAGCCACAAAGGAGCGCAAAAGACACGGACGAAGATTTAGCTACGAATGCACGAATAAGAAATAGACCTATTCGGGCATTCGTGCTAAATCCTTGAGCGTCCGTTTAGATTAGCCGAGTCGCGAATTCACCACATCCCAATTGATGTTCGCAAAAAACGCTTCGATGTATTTCGGACGATCGACTGGAGCGTAATCTTTGATAAATGCATGCTCCCACACGTCCATGATGAGGATTGGTTTGTAGCCCGCGACGTTGCCGGTCTCGTGCAAGTTGATCCAGTGGTTCGAGATCGCACCGTTCGACGGATCTTGATAGACCGCAGCCCAACCCACGCCTCTCATCTTGCCGGTGTTCATGAAATCGGCCTTCCACACGTCGTAATCGCCGAAACTCTCGGTCGCAGCGTTAACGAACTGGTCACCCGTCGAAGGATCGCCCGTGCCGTGCTTCTGCATGTTCTCGAAATAATATTCGTGAAGAACCATGCCGTTGTATTCGAAGCCAAATCTGCGTTTTAGCTCGCTAAAAGCCGCCGATTGCGTCGGGTCCAGCGTTCCGGTGCCGATCAGGTCGGCGATCCGCTGATTGAGGACGTTCGTGTTGGTCACGTAGCCCTCGTAGAGCTTGAAGTGCATTGCCAGCGTCTCGTTCGAAATACCTGTGAGATCGCTCAGATCAAATGTCTTAGCAGTATATGTAGTACTTGTTCCCATTATCGCTCTCCTGTTCTATCTAGTCTTCAGGCCGCGTGCCTGCATCGATGCCCGCAACGCTAGCCTGATTGATAACTTTAACTTCCATATCGTTCTCGCAACGTATTTGGCAAGAAAGACGAGTTCCCGGTGCGAGGTCGCCCTTGGTCGAGAGGATCGCCTCTTCGTCCAGGCCCATTTCGCCGGCATCGCCGACGATTACCTCGACGCGGCAAGTCGTGCAACGTGCATTGCCGCCGCAGCGATGCAATATGTCTACACCATTGTCCTCAAGAGCGAGAACGAGCTTCTTGCCCGCCTCGGCCTCAAATGAGATCGTTCCTGTTGCCGTTTCGGCAATAATATGTGGCATTAATTATCTCCCTTGTTTATATTCTAAATGTTCTCTCGCCGTGCGGCTAATCTCTACTTCCCTATCTGAACTTTTTCCCGTTTTTCGTTGATCGCGACGAAGATAAGATCGGCCGATGTGACCCGCACGACCTGTCCCTTATTCCCAAACCGCTCGGCCTCGACCTCAACGTGGACAGTGATCGAAGTATTCCCAACCTTCATCGTCGTCGCGTAGAAACTCACTAGATCGCCGATAAATACCGGTTCGTGAAAGATCACCTCTTTCATCGCGACGGTCACAAATCGCTCGTGCTTTGTATGCCGAACAGCCTCGACCCCGCCGGCAACGTCGATATAGCTCAAAATAACGCCTCCAAAAACAGTGCCGTGAGCATTAGTATCCCGTGGCATCATCGTCAGGCGTATCGCCGCGTCTCGTATCGGCTTATTTTCCATAGATTTATCTTAACAGGATAAACAGGATAGGCAGGATAGGAAACCCAGCGATGAAAGGCGTAAAAACATCCTGTAAATCCTGTTAGAAATTCCTTTCTACCCAAATCCGTATCGTATCTCTAAGCTCATTCAAATGCTCGTCAAAAAAATGGCCGCAGTTTTCGAATATCACAACTTCCGCGTGAGGGATTCGATCCGTCAGCGAACGCAAGCTCTCGACTGAGCAGAATTCATCCTGATCGCCGTGGACAAATAATATTGGCTTCGCGACCGTCGCCAGAAAATCATAATCACGATATTTCTCAACCGGCGTTCCGATCGAGATGAGCCGTTTTACGCGTTCATCATCGACGCCGACGGCCATGCCGGTTCGTGAGCCGAAAGAGAAGCCCGCGAGCGTGATGTCTTCCCCGGGATATTCCCCGGCCATGTAGTCTAGTGCATCGCGAACGTCCTCGACACCTCCGTCGATCTCGTTATGTTCGCCGGTCGAAGCTCCTACTCCTCGAAAATTGAACCGCAGCGTAGTCAGCCCTGCATCGATCAGCCCCGCAGCCGAACGAAATACCACCTTGTTATGCATCGTCCCGCCGCCGAGCGGATGCGGATGGCATACGAGGCCGATGCCACGCCGTTCGCCTGTCGGCTCTTTCAAAATAGCCTCAAGCTGGCCATGCGAAGCTGGAATTGTAAGATTACCTTTTGGATACATCGCGAAAGACTGATTTTAGGTTCGTGTAGATTGATTAGCAAACGAGTGCCTTCACTCCGTGTTCTTTTGTGTCCTCACTTTGTGCCATTGTGATTAAAATCTTAAAACCGTTATCACAAAGGCACAAAGTTGAAGACACAGAGAGCACAAAGTAGGAATGCGTTAGATTTGCACTCGGTTTCGTGTTAATTTTTGAGTTGTTCTACAAAGTTTTGCATTCATCAATAAATGGAAGAGACCGAAATCCAACCGGCCGCCGCACCTGAGCCGGAAAAGCCAAAAACGCTTAGCTGGGCACAGTTTCTCGAAACTGAAGCCGCCGTGCGCGTCATATATTTGATCTTTGGCCTGATAGCGATCGCGATGGTCATGACGTTTTTGCAGACGCGGACCGATGCGATCTGCTGTGGCGATTGGGATGGCTATTATCACATCAAATGGTCGCAGCTTTTGTGGCAGAATTTTAGCCAGGGCAAATGGCTGCCGACCTTTGAATGGCTGCCTCTCACGGTATTGAATCCGGCCGATTACGCCGATCATCATTTCTTGTTTCACCTCTTGCAGATACCGTTCCTATGGTTCTGGGAACCTGTAACTGCGGCCAAGATCTCGACCATCTTTTGGGCGACACTCGCCATTTTTTCGGTCTATTGGCTGATCTTTCGCTACGAAGTTCGCCATCAATTGATATGGCTCGCGGCAATCTTGGTCTGCTCAAATGCGTTCTACTATCGCATGAACATGGGTAAAGCCCCACCGCTGACGATCATCATCACGGTGCTCGGTATTCACCTGCTTTTCCAGCGAAAGTACGTCTGGCTGCTGCCGCTGATGTTCGCGTTTGTGTGGACATACAGCCTCTTTCCGCTGTTATGGTTTGCGGCGATCATCTGGACAGTGATCATCGCGTGGAACGAGCGGCGTTTCGAGTGGCGGCCTTTTGCTTACACCACGGGCGGCATGATCGCCGGCAACATTATCAATCCGTATTTTCCGCAAAATCTTGGGCTTTTCTACGAGCATTTTGCGACGAAATTCAAGGTCGGAGCCGACTTCGCGGTCGCGGTCGGCGGCGAATGGTATCCGTACACGGGAATGGAATTGCTGATGAACTTCCCCATCGCGATGCTGGCGATGCTGATCGGCTACATTCTCTTTGTACCGCGTGGCGGTAAACTTCCCGAGCGAGCCGCGTTCTTTCTAGCTTTTGTTTCGCTATTGCTCGC
>JANNWQ010000359.1:0-2453 GCA_031408595.1 Acidobacteriota bacterium
CTGTTCCATGATCCTATCCATCGGCGTCGACATTGTTGAAGTTTATCGCATCCGCGAGACCATCGCGAGAACGCCGCGGTTTGTCGAGCGTGTGTTTACGGAGAGTGAACGTGAATATTGCGAGAGCAAAGGCGTCGCGGCCGCACAGTCTTACGCGGGGCGTTTTGCGGCAAAAGAGGCATTTCTGAAAGCGATCCAAACAGGCTGGCGTGGCAAGATCACCTGGCACGACATCGAGATCATCTCCGACGCCGAAGGCGTCCCGACCCTAAACATTACCGGCGAAGCCAAACGCATCGCCGACGAACGCGGAGCCACAAACGTTCATCTCTCGATCTCACATACGACGGAGCACGCCGTCGCTCAAGTGATTCTCGAAGCCTGACCAGCAAAAATCATCTGCGTTTTATGAAGAATACCCAACGGTAGCCGTAACCATTCTTAAATTCGGCACTACCGCTCTTGGACCGCACACCCGGCGAAGATCCTTCATACAAATATGTTCCTTCGGTAAGGTTGACCGTTTTGGTCTCTTGAGGCTGCATGGAAAAGGCTCCGTCGCCCAATTTTATTCTAAGAACCCTATCACTTTGATTGGTAATTGTTACAACTGGAGGTCCGTCACCGCCGATGTACGTGGCCTCAAAAGGGGAGTCGTCTGTCCTTGGGAGTGTCGGGGGTTGAGCTGGTGTTGGCGTCGGTGTCGGCGTTGCTGCCGGCGGAGCCGGTTCGTCGAGGTTTAGGAACAGCACGGCAGCGTCGTGGTCTGACGTGCGTTCGGGTCTCGTTACGTCGTTTGCATAAACCTTTGGAAAGTCCGCATTTGAGCGGGCATAGCCAAATTTCCATGCTCTGGAGCGGGCCGGTTTGTTGATCAGAATGTGGTCGAGCGACTGGGCCGAACCGTCGAAGGTGTACGAATAGCGATTCTTCGCGTCAATGTAATCGATCATGTTGACCATGCCAGTTACGTACGCAGTCTTCGATGGAACTAGAACACTCTGATCGGACTTTCCCTTCAAGATCCCGATCAGGTCGTTGTAACCGTCGTTAAACTGAAAGGCATTGAAATCACCGCACAAGATCATCCGCTCCGTCGGATCCGCTTTCTGCCTGTCCTCGACAAACTTTGCCAGCCATTCGGCCTCGAGCCGACGCTTTTGTCGAACGCGATCTCCGTCCTTTTCATCGTCGATGCCGTTGTAGGATTTGAAGTGATTAACGATCACCGTGAACGCGAGCGGCTTAGCCGACTTTGCGTCGATGACCTCGGCTTTGAGCAAAAGCGGCGGTCGGTCGAAGAGGTTCTGCCCTTCTGCTCCGGGCACAGATTCGAGTTTCTCGTTCTTGGCGAGCTGCTTTACCTCGATCACCTTGATCTTTGTTGATTTGACCAGGAAAGCTACGTCGATGCCGCGCACGTCGTTGCTCTCTTCGAGATACGCGACATACTTCGGATCGGGCTGTTTTGCGGCGACGGCATCTGCGTTTATCTTATCAGCGAGCTTCTGGAGAGACTTCAGATTCTCGACTTCGACAATGCCCAAAACGTCCGGCATCGACAGCACGTTGCGTATTGCAAGCGAGGTCTTGGTCAGGCGTTTTTGAAAGACATCCTTCGGCGTCACCACCTCTTTTTCGACGTTGGGTGAATTTGTCTCGTCATCGAAAAAATTCTCGATATTAAAGCTGCCAACTGTCGTTTCACGCTCTCCGGCCGGACTCGTCGGCACAAAAGCTTTGATATTATCGACCTTCGGCGGGTTCGCGGCATCGGTGTAGAGCGTGTAGAACTTACGCGAATAATCAATAATGCCCGTCATATCCTTGAGCGTCGCTCCGGATGTAACGTCGATGGCCTTTGACCCAGTCTGCTGTACGCTGTCGATACGTAGTGTCTCGGGGTTCATATCAAACGCCGGGATCGTACTAGGCAATTTATCTACAATGATCTGCAAAACGCTAAGTCCGGGTTCCCTGAAAGGACGCGGCGTACCTTGCAAAACCGCGAAAAAGACACCGTTAGAGGTCGAAATACCGGTCTTCTCATTCGTAAATCCGCCTGTCGGGGCGACGGCGACAAAATCACCCTTGACCCGCATTCCCTCGAAACGCTCCATCTGATCGAGCTTGCCTTTGGGGTCGAGGTCGGCGGCGGTAAGAACAATAGGAGCCGGTAGCGGATTATCTTTTGAGATAACCTTGACCGTCGGTTTTGTGATCTCTGTTATGCTGAGAAAGATCCGTTCGTTGGGCGGGCGAAACTCAGTCACCGTTCCGTCAACCTGCACGAGATTGCCAAGCGCGACCATCCCGACGCTGTTCTCGCCGTAGATATACAGCCCCTCTGATGTTTTCGGATCCTTATCGACCTGGGCGTCGGGCGTCTGGATATAAAATCCGTTCTTCAGTATCGCCGTAACGACACCGCTGACCCGAACCACCTGTCCGTC
>JANNWQ010000360.1:0-21857 GCA_031408595.1 Acidobacteriota bacterium
CACCTGTCTCGCAATCGCCCCGGGCACATTCAGCCTTTCGGGCACGTCAGTTTTCGCTATTCGCATTGATAACCTCCTAGAGAATTATTGGGGGATAATCATTATGGCACACAGCAGATCGGATAGGCGACCGATCGCCCCGCACCTGATGCGCGATAAGGTTGTTTCCTTATAAGATGCACCTCGATGCTGAACCAATGCGATCACCGCAATATCTGGGGAACCGTCGATTTACCATTAGAGATCGCAGCTATTCTCATTTAATTATTATAAAATACAGCACTTCGAGATTCGGAATATCCATAAAAAACTGGATAATCTGAGCTAATGCCTTTGAAAACACTTCCTATCGGCATTTTTGATTCCGGCGTGGGCGGGCTAACGGTATACCGTGCGCTTCACGACCGGCTACCTAACGAGCATTTCATCTATCTCGGTGACACTGCCCGTGTGCCGTATGGTACAAAATCTCTCGCAACCGTCGAGCGTTACGCGATAGAGAATTCTGAGTTTCTCGCCTCACTCGGCATAAAGATGCTGGTCGTAGCGTGTAACACAGCATCTGCACTAGCCTTGCCGAAGATACGCGAACGAATCGGCATCGACGTTGTCGGCGTGATCGGGCCGGGCGGGCGAAAGGCGGTCGAACTGACGCAACATTTAGCTAAGCCAAAGGTCGGCGTCATCGCCACCGAAGCCACAGTTCAGAGTCGTGCCTACCTAGACGCAGTAAAACGCGTTTCCGAGACTACGCGAGTTTTTCAGGCTGGCTGCCCGCTCTTTGTGCCGCTTGCCGAAGAAGGTTGGACGGAGGAACCTGAAACGCGTTCGATAGCCGAACGATATCTGAAGGACATGAAGATCTTTGCACCCGACGCCCTTGTGCTGGGATGCACCCACTACCCGATCCTCAGGGATGTTATTCAGCAGACTATCGGCGAGAATGTTATTCTTATTGATTCGGGAGAGGCGACTGCTGACGAGGTTGCCGTCCTATTGGCGGAAAAAGGGCTTGAAAACCCGACCAGAGCCACAGGACGACGACGTTTATGTGACGATCTCGACCATTTTTACGTCACCGATGCCGCAGATCGTTTCGCCCGCGTCGCGGAGCGGTTTTTAGGGACAAAGCCGTCAAAACTTGAAGCTATCGAGGTTTATGGTGTCGATGAACTTGCCCGAAAATAGCTAAAACAATATTTTGTCAGCCGCTGAGACAATAAATGAATTACGAACGAGTAGATAAACGAACCCACGACCAAATCCGCAACACGAAGATAACGCCGAACATATCGCCATACGCGGAGGGCTCGGCGCTGATCGAGGTTGGCGGAACGAAAGTGATCTGCACGGCTTCGGTTGAGGACCGCGTTCCGATGTTCATGCGGAACAAAGGCCTAGGCTGGGTCACCGCAGAATACGCGATGCTGCCACGCGCTACGAATACACGCACTCAACGCGAAACCAAGAACGGCCCATCGGGCAGAACGCAGGAAATTCAACGCCTCATCGGCCGCAGCCTGCGTGCGATCGTCAACACAAAACTGCTCGGAGAACGCCAGATCTACGTTGATTGCGACGTGATCCAGGCCGATGGCGGCACACGCTGCGCTTCGATCACTGGAGCTTACGTCGCGCTCGCCCTTGCCTGCCGAAAACTCGTCAAAACCGGCGTAATTAAAACAAATCCGATCATCAGCGAAGTCGCCGCCGTCAGCGTCGGCATCATCGAAGCCACGCCGATCCTCGACCTCGCCTACACCGAAGATTCGAACGCCGACGTCGATATGAACGTCGTCTGCACCGGAACCGGCAAATTCATCGAACTCCAAGGCACCGCGGAACGTGAGCCGTTCTCACGCGAACAAATGGACGCAATGCTCGTGCTTGCGGATACGGGCATTAACAAGCTTTTTGAGATACAGCGGAATGCGTTAGCGGGCTAGCTATTTGCGTCTGAGGATCGTTCCTGAAGTTGCATTGGTGATCTTATCGCCATCCCAAACCTTTACTCCGTTCACAAACGTCGCTTTAATTCCAGTTGAAAAGTTTTGCGGCTCGGCGAAGGTTGCGCGATCAATTACAGAATTCGCGTCGAACAACACAAGATCAGCTTTCATTCCCTTTTTTATCAGACCGCGATCTTTAATACCCAAACGAGACGCGGGCATCGCCGTCATTTTGCGAATTGCTTCTTCGAGGCTGAGCCATTTGTTCTCGCGGACGAATTTGCCGAGTACTCGTGTGAATGTTCCGGTACCACGCGGATGACGGCTGCCGATGCCGCCATCGCTTGAGACCATTATCCACGGGCGCTGGTAAAAGGCTTTGACGTCGTTCTCATTCATGGAATTACAGACAACGCCCGCACCGCCGTTCTTGACGACCTCGATGTATAGATCGACGGGCGAAATGTTCTTCGAAGCCGCGATCTCAGCCATCGTCTTCATCTCATACGAACGATTCGCCGCGTGGCTCGTGATCAAAACCTTCTCAGCTCCCCCAACGTTCGCAAGGCCTGTTTCAACTTCGGTTCTATCCTCGTGCTTTCGACTCGGCACGAGGACTGTGATCGTCGAAGCCCAAGCGGTGTACGGATACGCATCAGCGGTCACGTCCTGTCCGGCTTTCTTTGCGGCCTCGATCAGCGTGATCGCCTCGGCCGATTTGCCCCAGACGTTGCGATTGCCCATCTTGATGTGCGAGATCTGCACGGGAAGTTTCGCGTCTTTTCCTATCCTGATCGCTTCTTCCATCGCCGCCCGAAAGCCTTCTTCCTCGTCGCGGATGTGGCTCATGTAGATGCCTTTGTATTTGGCGGCGACTTTGGCGAGTTCGATCAGTTCTTCGACCGTGGCCATAAAACCGACATCATATTCGAGGCCGGAGGACAGACCGAACGCACCTTCATTCATCGCCTGCTCGACGAGCTTTGCCATCGCTACGATCTCTTCGGGCGTTGCCGTGCGTTTGTAATCATCTTTCAGGATCTGGCTACGAACTTCGGCGTGACCAATGAATGCGCCAACATTGACCGCAATTTTGCCGTCGAGCTTTGTGAAATATTCCGCGATCGGCCAAGGGCTTCCGCCGTCCGGCCCGACCAGAACGGTCGCTATTCCCTGCGAAACCTGATTCGCCGCCGTGCCCTCGCGAAGCAAGCCCGTTTCGGAATGGTTGTGAATATCTATGAAACCGGGAGCGAGCACAAGGCCAGTCGCGTCGATCACCTCTTCATCCTTCGACGGCTTGATCTTGCCGATCTTCACGATCTTTCCATCCTTGATTCGTACTTCGCTGCGAAAGGCAGCCTTGCCGGTTCCGTCGATGATCGATGCATTCTGGAACAAAACGGACCTCGATTGAGCGGGAACGATCACGCTAGTTAGCAGTATGATGGAGAGGGCCAATGACGTGTATTTCATGTTGAGCCGATGATAAGAGAAATCGCGGCCACAGTCCAACGCTTTTGACTCAATCCATTCCCAAAACTAGAATCAAGTGCAGAACAGGAGACTGAATCATTGAGCGAAAAACAATTTGAAGGAAAATCCGCCATCGTCACCGGCGGAACACGAGGCATCGGAAAGGCCATCGTTCTGGAACTTGCACGTCGCGGTGCGAATGTCGCATTTAACTATTCCAAGAGTGCCGACGAAGCCGAAACGCTGAAGGGCGAGGTCGAGGCACTCGGCGTTAAGGCTCTTGCCGCGCAATGCGACGTTGCCAGCACCGAAGCTGCGGCCGAGTTTGTTGGGCAGGTCAAGGAATCGTTTGGGACCGTCGATTATTTGGTTAATAACGCTGGTATCACGCGCGACCAACTTATTCTTCGGATGAAAGAGGAAGACTGGGATGCCGTGATCGACACGAATCTGAAGGGGGCATGGAATTTTTCGAAGGCGGCAGTTCGGCCGATGATGCGCAATGAGAACGGCGGTTCGATATTGAATATCTCGTCAATCTCGGGTGTTGTTGGTATGTTCGGGCAATCGAATTATTCGGCCTCAAAAGCCGGCATGATCGGACTGACAAAATCGCTTGCTAAGGAAGTTGCAAGCCGCAGCATCACCGTCAACGCCCTCGCTCTCGGCCTGTTCGAGACCGAAATGGCTGCCGAGATGAATGCTGAATATCGCGAAAAGATACTCACCCAGATCCCGCTCGGCCGCCTTGGCGACGTTCACGAAGTCGCCGAGATCGCCTGTTTTCTCCTCTCGCCATCGGCCGCGTACATTACCGGCCAGGTGATTCAACCCGACGGCGGCCTGGCAATGTAAATGTCGCTACAATATCAAACCGAACAAGACGAACAGCGGTCGGAAGAGATTGTTGAACACGCTGAGCGTCCACCGTTCCCTCTCTACACGGTTCTGCTGATCGTTGGCATCGCGGCAGTTTTTGTCGCGCAACTCGTCGCCGGTCTGGATATCGCGATCGCTGCTGCTGCCTTTGATAAACTCGCCTTTCGGGTTTCACATGAGTACTGGCGCATCCTCACTGGAGCCACTCTTCACGGCGGGCCGCTTCATGTTTTCATGAATTGCTACGCCTTTTACAGCTTCGGTAAGATCTTTGAAATGCTCTCAAATCGAGCTCATTTGGCGATTGTGTTTCTGCTTGCAGCCGTCGGCGGTGGTGTATTAAGTCTTATATTTGTCCCGGACGGCATATCGGTTGGAGCCTCGGGCGGCATTGTTGGGCTGGTAGGCTATCTGGCGGTTTACGCCTTTCGAAGGCGGCGGTTTATCTCGGCTGAGTTTCGCAAAAGTTTGCTGATGAATATCGGCTTCATCCTGATATTCGGCCTTGTCCTGTTCCAGCAGATCGACAATTCCGCTCACATCGGCGGGCTGATCGTTGGTGCGGTCTATGCCTTTTTCCAGATCCCCACTGACGAACACGCCGATCCGCGACAGGCGAGTAAATTTGTCGAGTTTGCTGGCATCGGAGCGCTCGGTATCTATCTAGCGACCTGCGTTTTCAGCATTCTGCTTATTCTTCGTATCGTTTGAGCTATGGCCCGCGTCCGCGTTCATCAACACGTCAATCCACTTTCGCCTTACTATGGCCAAGAACCGACACCGATCGATCTGGTGAAGGTCTTCGGCGATCCCGAGTGTAATTTACATCTGGATATTGGCTGTGCCCGTGGAAGATTTTTGCTCGGAATGGCTCAGAGAGTGCCGGACTATAACTATCTCGGCGTCGAGATACGCGAACCGCTTGTCGATGAGGCAAATCTGATCCGGGACGATCATACCCTCGACAATCTACACTACTCCTTCTGCAACGCTATGCTTTGGCTCGAACGCCTGCTCGCCGACATTCCTGTGGGACGCTTGCAAGTAGTAACGATCCAGTTCCCTGACCCGTGGTTCAAGAACAGACACGCCAAGCGGCGGATGGTCAATTCGGAACTCGTCGAGGCTGTCGTGAAAAACCTTGCGACCGGCGGAAGTATATTCGTTCAAACCGATATCGAGTTTCTCGCGGATGAGATGTTCGAGCTGTTTCGCGAGGTACCGGAGCTGATCGAAGAACCAACTTGTGGAAATCCATTCCCCATCAAAACCGAACGCGAAAAAGCGGTAGAGGACAAAAACTTGCCAGTCTACCGCTCAATGTTCCGCAAAAAGTAGTTACCAGTCTATTTCAACCTCATAATTATCAGCTCCCCCGCCCTGATCAAATACTTGAATGATCGCAGTGAAGTCGTTTGCGAATGAAGGTTGTTCGATGACCATAACGGTTCCACGCCCATTCCGCTTCCTGGCCGTAACACTACCGGGGCGTCTGGCCAGATTGCCGTTAATATCATACCTGACGTTGGAAAGGCCGCTTCCCGACGTGTCCTGGGTCTGAACATAGTTGCCCGAAATGAGGATATTCGCCGTTTGATCGACGCGGCCACGCCAAGTGACCCGTCCGGAGCTATAAGGCTCTTCTACGTTGGCCGGGCCCGTCCAGGATATCTCGATCTTGTAATTTCCCGAGCCGCCACGCGAGTCGAATATCTGGATCACCGCGGCAAAGTCATTAGCCCGGCTCGGCTGCTGTACAACAGTGACGTTGCCACGTCCGTCACGCTTTTGTACCATGACATTAGTGGCTCTCCTGGGCAGAAAACCGTTGACATTCTGATAAGTGGTGTTCACCCCATTACCGCTAACGTTTTCCGCGTAGATTGAACTACCACGAAGAATGATGTTTGCTCTATCATCAACGCGGCCTTCCCAGGTCGCCGTACCATTCCGGCCGCCACCGCCAATAGGCGGCTCTATCGGTATCTGTCCGAGGGGCACGTCGTAGGTTCGCGACCGGTTGTTGAAGCCATCATAGTAACCTTGCTGGAAATATAGTCCGATGTTCGCATCGTATCCGCGTTGGCTCTCACTGGTTCGGTTCTGTCCGCCGCTTCGTCGATCGGACTGGCCGATCGTGTAGCCCGAATCGTATGCACTTCGCTGGGAATTCGTCCAGCGTGTCGATGGGCGTACGGAGTTATATCCGGCTTCATACCCGTTTCGAAAGAAACTTTCGTACTGGCCTGTGTACCGGTTACGATGTCGGCGGTAGTCGCTCGAACGATTGGACTGCGCGTCTCCTGTGCCAAGCTGATAGCCCTCGTTATAGTAGCCGCAGCGAATTGGTGACTCGATGTTGGGGTCACACTGAGCCGCAGCCGGAATAGCCGCAAAAGCCATTGTAACGATGGCGACCAAAAACAAAATATACTTTTTCATTTGCCGATCCTCCTTGAATTGAACTGTTTAGATACTGACAAGGTATCACAGATCAACGTCGTTTCGATGTATGGAAAGACTCAAATGGTTCGTCACCATTTTTTCTCTTTTCGAAACCGTTTGATGACCATTTCTCTACGAATTTTTGGCAATTTGTCTATGAACAGTGTGCCGTCGCAATGGTCAGTTTCGTGCAAAAAAGCGCGTGCAGCGTAGCCCTCTGCTTCGGCCTCGAACCATACGCCTTTTTCGTCTTGTGCTCGAAGCGTTGCCTTCTGCGCTCGGACAACAACCGCAGGCACTTTGCCGACCGACAGACAGCCCTCTGGGCTCGATTGCTCGCCTTCAGTAGCAATGATCTCGGGATTTGCGGCGATGAGCTTTACGCCCTCGCAATCCATGACGAAGAGGCGAAGATTCAGTCCGATCTGCGGCGCCGCGAGTCCTACGCCCTCGGCATCGTACATCGTCTCGTACATATCAGCGCACAATTCGGCTAGTTCCGCGTCGAACTTCGTTACGGGTTGGCCTACCTTGCCTAGGACTTCCTCGGGATATTCGGTTATCTTTCGAAGCGCCATGACTATCTTGGAATGACGCCACGGCGTGACTGGCGGCTGAAATCGCGGTTTGCATTAAAGCCCTTTTCCTCGCGCGACAAACATTCCCAACAGACGATCCGTTCTTCGTTTACAGACGAAAGGAACGTGTTGTAGTGTTCGACTTCGCGGTCGCATTCTCCGCAGCGAACCGTGGGCTTTTCGGTGGTCTTGGGATCTATTGTTTCGATCATGATGTTTCTCAGGCGACTGAGAATAGTTTAGTTCGCATCGGCAGGTTTGCCAACCGGAGCATCGCGGCGCCGCAGCAGCCGTACGGTCGTTGGTTCGTAGAATCGACGCGTTTGCTCGATGGTGAAGTATTTATTGATTACGTCTTCGAGCAGATCGCATTTGAATTTCAACGTGCCCTGACCACACCAGCCGTCGTGGACTAACCACAGCTGCCCGGCCGATCCAGCGGCTGAATTTATACGTTCGACGAGCTGTGCCTCGTCCTTGATCACATTGTTTCGCGGGTCCCATTTTTCGAGACTGTTTTCCTGCGGCAGAGCGACAAGCTGGTTTTGGCCGTTATAATACTGCCGCAATGGCCATACCGCGTCGGCATGAAAGACGAGTATCGGCTCATTCGGTCGCTCCGACTGCATCAGGTGTTGTGCAACGCGGTCGAAGTCGCCCGGCTTTGCGAGAGGCGAGTACACGTTTCCAAGAGACCACACGCAAAGCAGCATTACGAGAACAAACCAAAGCGTGACGAGGGTCTTGCTCTTGAAGACCGAAAACGCTGCAAACGGTATCAGAGTAAGCGGTAAGATCATCGGCGACATATGCCGGTTCTGTGTCAGCGACCAGCCGGCAAATTTCATTGCGAACATGAAAAATCCGATAAGTACGAGTGTGTAAACACCCAGAGCGATGTCTTCAGCCTTTCGCTCACGCGCGATTCTTATCAAAAATAAGAGTGCGACAACCGGCAAAATAAGCCGCATTGCCCACTTCCGTTCAACCTCGAACGGCATCCAGGCGACAGCGAGAAATAGTGCAACGATCCGCTGCCACGTCTCTCGGAGCATATCCGTAGGTGTCAGCGGAAGTTCTATGTTCCCTGCGAAATCGTTAAGTTGACCGCTCAAGATCAGCAACATCGGGATAAAAATAACTCCCGTGACCGCCATATCTCCGACGTATCTGAGCAGGACCTTCCAACGTCCCAGCACAAGCAGAACGGCTGCACCGGCAACGAGTTGGAAGCCAAGATAATATTGCGTGTAGAGCGACAGAACCGCGACGACGACATAGAATATCCGCGCTCTGCTGCTCGGCTTCTCAGACAAATATCCGTCGTAAAACAACAGTAACAGCAGCCCTGAGAACAACATCATCAGCGCGTACACCCTGATATCCAACGCGTTCCAAACCGTCTGTTGATGCACAACCGCGATGGCGGCAATGAAAAGCGGATTGACGTTTTTGAGGTAGCGCTTTGAGACCGCGTAAGCGATCCAAACAAACAGCGGCAGACAAATAACCGAGAAAAGCCGGGCAAAGAACACTGACTCATCAACCGAACGCCACAGTGCGATTGCCGAAAAATAGAGCGGTGCCTGCTGGCCAAAACCTATCGCCTGACGAAACGCCTCGACAACGCCGTTTGCCGTCGTGTTCAGCGTGTACGCTTCGTCAAAACGGATGTTGAGCAAGTACGCGAGTGGCGTCGCGATCAGGAGACTGACGAGCATCAGCAGCCACGGCGGTGACGTACGCCGCTCTTGGATCTCTGATGTCAGTTCATGCATTCTGGGTGGAATTATGTTTGGAATTGCCCGTTAGGTCAAAGTCGCGGTGGCCGAGACGCTGCCGACACTGAACTGCTGACGAAAATGATCGGCGTGTTCCCGCATCGAGACAACGTCAAACCTATCCGTCAATGCACCGATAGTCTCGTCCAGAAACTCGATCTTTCGCTCGGCAGTGTTCGCCATTCCGGGGAAAAACTTCATCGCCGGAACGTCTTCCCCGCCAAGAAAATCAAGCGGGTGGAGCAAGAATGATGGCTCGACGCCGGTCATCGAACAGGCCGTCACAGCCGAACGCCAATACGCCTTCGCCGCCGCAGTCGAAAACGTCGATAGATACAAAAGATAACTAGCGTGGATCGGCGTCTTCACGAAAGGAAATGTCGTCACCGGTATCTCTACCATCTGCTTACCCGCAGCCTCAATAAAATGAGGTTTTAAAGACTGAAATCCGTCCGAGAATTTACCAAAAAGCTTCTTCCGCTTCGCCTTTTCCTCGTCGCTCATCTTTGACGAGTTCATGAAAAAGAAAGCACGTGCCAGCGGAGCGATATAGGTCGGTAGCAGAGAGCAATCATATTCATAACCACGCTCGCCCAACGTCTCAAGCACTGCTGGACTCAGGCTATATCCCGGGCCGCGAAAGCCCACTGGCCGCTTTCCCGTAATACTCTCAAGCGCATTCTCAGTTCGCTCAAACTCGTTTACAAGCTCATCCTTCGAATACAGATGAAGCCACGGTTCGTGGTTGAATGAGTGATTGGCAATCTCATGCCCGGCCTGTACGATCGACGCGATGGCATCACGATTCTTCTCAAGCGCCGCGTCCTGACCGATCACAAAGAACGTGATCTTCAGATCTCGCTCCTTGAGAAAAGACAATATCCGAGGCACGGCGAGATCTAGATAGCTCGGGAAATCTTCCCAGCCAGCGTCGCCGTTGGTCTTCATGTATGACCATTGATTGTCGAGGTCGAGTGATATACTCGCAATTTTTTTCATACGAGCTATACGCGTCCGGCGTTGTAATCTGCGAAAAATCTTTCGGCAAGCCCGACTGTTTCGTTGATATTCAAAGTTCCGTTGACGATGTGCGAGGAATTCACCACATAAACACCATCGACAGATGTTTTCATATCGGAGAGGCCTTGTGAATAATTCACGACCGGGACAGGGAAGACCTGCCGCACTTTTGAGACCTTAAATGCCACGACGTCAGCCCTGCGAAAATGCGGGTACATCTTCTCAAGGCCCTTCATGTAAATCTCTTCGATCTCATCATCCGTCTTGTCAAAAAGCTCGTCGTCCGGGGCGATGTATCGCGGCAGATAGACGAGAGCGTTCCCGTTGAATTCGCGTTTGTCGACGATCGCGGACATCTCGATCACGCCGGTGAATGGCGTTTCGTCAGTGATGTTAGTGACGTAGTAATTTGAGAGTGAGCATCGCAACATTACCGAAGCACAAACGATGCCTTGATATTGGATGGCATTAAGATCCTGCTTCTCAGTGTTGGTCAGTTGCGGCATCATCTTTGCCGCTACATTCGAAGGGCAGGTGAGGATAACCTTGTCGAAGACTTCGTTCGTTTTCGCTCGCGGAAAATCGACGACGCGCTCCTTCGACAATTGTGGCTCCGACAGGAACGCACCAGAGAATCCTGGGGCAACTGCTGCCGCCGCTTGGAACTGTGAGTACTTTGTCCTCTGCGTGACAATGCTCGGCTTCGTATCTTTTTGGCGACGCGTGTCTGCCATCGAAACACGGATCTTGCCGTTTTCGAGATTCTCGATATTTTTTACTCGGGCGTTGAGCCTGATCTCGACACCTTTCTCGACGAGCGTCTCGCCAAAGCGTTCGAGCACGCGGCCGTAACCGCCGCGAATGTAGCCGAACATTTCTTTCTTCATTCCCGAGTTTCGGGCTGAATACATTCGCTGGATCGTCGCCCAAATGAATGATGCAGCTGTCTGCTTATAGGCGTCGCCGAGCTTGGCCTTGAGCAGCGGCTTCCACATCTTTTCAAACGTCTTTTTGCCTGACCAACGTGTCAGCCATTTTTCGACATCGAGCCGTTCGAGCCGACGCCAGTCCCTTACCTTTGAGGCGTAAAAGATGGTCGCACCCAAGCGAAGTTTGCTGATGATATCGAGCGGCTTGAAGGTGAGAAACTCCATCGTGTTCGACATCGACAGCAGTTCGCCGTCGGTGTAGAAACCGGTTTTCGTCTCGACCCAGCGAAATTCATCGCCGAGGCCGATCTCTTCAAATACGTTGCGTGTGTTGCGGTCCGAGGCGAGAACAACGTGATAATGCTTGTCCCAGATGATATCGCCGATCTCCCAGACCGAGGCGAGGCCGCCGATCTCGGGTGCGGATTCGAACAGGGTGACATTCGCACCGGAATCGGCCAGACGCATGGCCAGCGTCATACCGAGAAAGCCCGAACCGACAATTGCTATATTCTCTTTCATATTGAGCGATAAGCGAGGGCGGGCAATGTGCGTCGCGCCTTCCGCTCCGAGGTGCTCGAAGCGAAACGTGCACTACGCGCTTCTTTGCTGCTTTGAGCTTAACCCGGTATGTTCTTCGAAGCCGTTTCCAGCCCCGTCGAGGTTAAAGAAGATTTAATGGTGTTGGAATTCCCAAACAGTCTCATTTTTGCGAGACGGGTGAGAAGATGAACCGTACCGCCGATGGTTTTGATCGTTTTCATTTTGGACGCACCAAAGAGGCGTACGGCCAAAACTGTTGGGTATTCGACGATCTTCCCGCCCTTCAGATCGAGCAGTCCGAGCATCTCGGGAACGCCGTGAAAGCCTGATTCTTGCGGCTCGATATCGACCATCGCACTGCGCCTGAAGACGCGGAAGCAGGCAGTGTAAGATGCGATCTTAGTTCTTAGAATAAGCCGAAACAGCACCGACGCACCTTTTGACAGCATCAGCCGCCAGCCCGGAACATTTTGCACACCGCCGTCCTTGTGATACGGCGAAGCCTGTACCAGATCGACGCTGTCGGTGAGCATCGGGATCATGTTGACGAGCTCGTGCGGGTCAAATGTGCAGTCGCAATCGATCGAACATACGATCTCCGTATCCGCCGCTCGAATGCCCGTGATGATGCCGCCCGCGACCCCTTTGTTGACCTCGTGCCGGACCACACGAACGTCATCGCGTCCGCCGAACAGCTCTTCGATAGCTCCAACCGTATTGTCCGTACTGCAATCGTCAACAAAAATGATCTTCGACGAATATCCGATCTCGTTGAGTTGGCTCTCGACACTTCTAAGCGTCTTGGCGAGATATGGCAACGATTCCGTTTCGTTATAACACGGCACGACGATCGAGACCGGAGTCAGGTCGGCGGCCTTTATCTTCGCCGTTTCGACTATCGGAGCGGCAACCGTTTCGGGCACCATGTCCGACACAAGGTCTTCGCTTATACCGAGATAATCGGCCATTCCGGTGCATCGGTATAGAGCGAGATTTTCGTTGAGTATCCACTCCATCTTATCTAGCTTGCGATAATGGCGGATCCGATTGAAACGCGATGCGGCAGAAATACGCGGCTGTTCGGGGTCGAGTTCCCAGGTGTGAAAATAGAAGACGAATGGGTCTTCGGTGCGCTCGTGCCATTTCTTTACGGCGTGGCGCATGAGCGTATAAGGAACCTGACGATAATAATTGCCACCCGAGATCGGCAGCAGGCCCACGCCGAGATCGGCTGTCGCGTATGGGAATTCCCATATCGCCTTGCCATCCACATCTACTTGGTGTGCGACGCGTTTGGTCTTTTCAGTATTTTTTGTAGGTAGGAAAGATGCGTCGTAGGCGAAGCCTTCGTCCACCAGAATGTCGAGTATCCATTCGTTCTTTTCAAAATCGAGCTTCTCAGCCGCACGATAACCTACGACACGCTGTCCCGACGCCCGTTCGATCGCATCATTGGTACGGCGGAGGTCATCGCGAAATTCGTCAGGTGTCAGATTTCTCGGGCTGCGGTGATAAAATCCGCGGCTCGCGACCTCGTGCCCGCGTGCAACGATCTCGCGCATCAGGCCCGGATTTAGTTCTGCGATCCAGCCGAGCACAAAGAAAGTCGCCTTGGCATCATATCGGTCTAGCAGGTCGAGAGCCTTGATCGTATTCTGCTCGACGCGCGGCTCAAAATTCTGCCAGTTTCGCTGGTGAATGAGATTCTCGAACGCCCCGACGTGGAAGTAATCTTCCACGAGGACCGTCAGCAGATTTCTTTGGGCATCTTTCTTCATCTGTCGGAATTTAGAAAAGGTTAACTTGCGAAACCTTCGCCTTTGCCTTAGCCGCCATTTTTTCTTCGATCACTCGTACGATCCGTTCCGCCGAGCGCCCGTCACCGAATGGATTTGCGACCTCCTGAACCGATCTGATCCAGGTGTCCACCGAGTAATTCTCCTCAAGCATCTGCTTGAGAGCTCCGGGGTTGGTTCCCACGAGCTTTGCCACACCGGCACTTATCGCCTCGGGCCGTTCTGTATTTTCGCGAATTACTAAAAGTGGTTTGCCCAAACTCGGCGCTTCTTCCTGAACGCCGCCTGAATCGGAAACGATAAGCCAGGCGGCTTTCATGATAAATAGAAAGTCCGAATAGTCGAGCGGCTCCAGAAGGAAGACGTTATCGCGCTCGCCGAGAATCTCTTTAGCAACGGAGCGAACGTTAGGATTCGGATGCACGGGAAAGAAAACTGCCACGTCTGCATGTCTGTCGGCAAAATCGCGAAGCACCATTAGATTGCCGCCCATTGCCTCGCCAAAGCTCTCGCGGCGGTGCGTAGTCAGCAAGATTCGTTTCTTGCCTTTCGTTTTCTCGATCAACTCTGCGATCTCCGCCGACGGCATTAGATTCTTGAGCATCTGCTTGAGCGAATCGACGACGGGATTTCCTGTCACAAATATCTTGTCGCTCGACACGTCCTCTGCGACCAAAGCGCTCCGATTCTGTTCGGTCGAGGCAAAATGGAACGTCGCCATTTGCGAGACGACGCGCCGATTCATCTCTTCCGGAAAAGGGCTCATGAGATTGCCGCTACGCAACCCGGCTTCGACGTGACCAACTGGAATTTTTCGATTAAATCCGGCAAGGGCTCCGGCAAGCGTGGTCGTTGTATCACCCTGAACGAGGATGAGATCAGGCTGCTCGGCGGCCAGGATCTTGTCGAGCTTTGCCATCACTCGCGAACACACATCGTTCGGTGACTGATTACGCTTCATCACGCCGAGGTCAAAATCGACATCGATATCAAGCTGTGCGAGGAAAGGCGTCAGCAAACTCTTGTGCTGGCTGGATGAAACAACGATCGTGTGGAAGGATCGTTTGCGAAGCTCGTGAATTACGGGCGCGAGCTTAATAGCCTCGGGCCGTGTCCCGAAAAGGACGAGAACCTTTATCATCCGCTCTGACGGACTACTGAGATGATTCTGTGATTGGGCACTCACTGCATCGAACATAAGATATTCTCACCTAAAATGGGGAGGGCAAATTCCCCGTGTTAATATACTTTTAAACAGTGTTGTGTTCCGATTTCGGTCTAAATTTATGCGCTGCTCCTATGTATTACTGATCCTCCTCGCCTCTCTCGTGACCGTTTTCACTCAGGAACCGTCGGAAACGCCCGCTCCGATCCGGGAACAAGTAGTCGTCACCGCCAGCCGTACGGAAACACGCATCGGCGACACGCCAGCAAGCATAGTCACACTCTCAAAACGCGAGATCGAGACCTCGGCCGCTCCGACGATCGACGATATGCTGAGGCAAACCGCCGGATTCTCGATCTTTCGCCGCTCATCGAGCCGCAATGCAAATCCTACGACGCAAGGCGTATCGCTTCGCGGCGTCGGTGCCAGCGGAGCAAGCCGCTCGGTCGTCCTTTTCGACGGCGTCCCGCTCAACGACCCCTTCGGCGGCTGGATCCAATGGAATCGCGTCTCGCCGACCGAATTGGATAGTATCGAGGTGCTGCGAGGCGGTGCGTCGAGTCTGTATGGTGACGGCGGATTGAGCGGAGCTGTAAATATGCTGCCGCAGAGTCATCTTAATGCGGATGTCGGCGTTTTCGGCATCGATCTCTTTGGCGGCACGCAAAAAACACTTTCGGGGTCATTGTTCCTGGGATATCGACTACCAAAAAAATGGTTTGTTGACGGGTCTTTCGGATCTTTTCAAACACGCGGCTACAAACCCGTTGAAGAATCAGCTCGCGGCCCCGTCGATTCGTACGCTGGAGTGCGAAGCAACAATTTTCGCGGCCGCATCGCTCGTAATCTCGGCGAGGTGCGTTCGATATTCGTTTCGCCAACATATTTCGGCGAGGTGCGTTCGAACGGAACCGGTTTGCAGACCAACCGAACACACATCCGCCAACTGGTTGTCGGCGGGGATCTGCAGAAAGGTGCGATCTTCCGCTGGCGTGCGTACGGCGGCGCTCAGGTTTTCGATCAGGTATTTTCGAGCGTCAACGTCACACGGACATCGGAACTACCAACCCGCGTCCAGCGTGTTCCGGTTCAAAACGCGGGCCTTTCAATGTCCGTTTCAAAGGTCTTCGACGACCACCAATTGATCGGCGGCCTCGACATTAGGAACGTCCGCGGCTCCAGCGACGAGATCGCCTACACGAACGGCCTGCCGACATCATTGGTCGGTCCCGGTGGCCGTCAAACGATCGTCGGCGCCTTTGTACAGGATTTCGTAAAGATCGGATCAAAGCTCGTCATCGTCGGTTCGCTCCGAGCCGACCGCTGGAGCAACTACAAAGCATTTAGCGCGAACCGGATGCTCTCAACCGGCCTAACAACGATGACCGCTTTTCCCGACCGCGAAGAAAGCTCCTTCAGTCCGAAGATCTCGGCACTATTCCACCTCTCGGACCGTTTTTCCCTCTACGCGAATGCATCACGCAGTTTTCGCTCACCCACGCTGAATGAGCTGTATCGTAGCTTTCGGGTGGGCAATGTACTCACGCTCGCAAACGAGAATCTGCGTGCCGAACGCTCCAGCAATTTCGAAGGTGGCATCAGCTTCGGCGAAAAACGCACATTCATGCGAGCGAGCGGCTTCTGGACATTGATCGACGGCCCAATCGCTAACATCACGATCTTCACAACACCAACCCTCATCACACGCCAACGCCTGAACGCCGTCGGAACAACCCGCTCAACCGGCATCGAGATCGAGGGCGAGACGAGTTTCAAATACCTCTCGCTCTCAGCGGGCTATCTTTATGTTGACCCGAGAGTTTTGAGTGACCTGCCGGGAGCGATCCTTGTTACCGCAAACCCAACGCCGGGCAACCTCAACATTCCCCAAGTCGCCCGGCATCAATTCACCTTCCAAACAACATACACCCGCTCAAGATGGACCGTCGCCGTCCAAGGCCGTACGTCGAGCAGTCAATTCGACGACGACCAAAACCTGTTCAGACTTGAGCCGTACGCTCAGATCGATCTGTACGCTTCGCGGGAGATTAAAGAAGGGATAAAGGTCTACGTCGCGGTCGAGAATGTTTTCAATTCGAGATACTCAGTTGGCAGAACGCCTATTCGAACCGTAGCGAGTCCGATAAATCTAAGGATCGGCATTCGCTGGAATGAAGAAAAATAGGCCTAAAAAAGCGCAAGTAGGAAAACTCCTTCTTGCGCTTTCTGTGCCTTTTTGCGGCCAAATTTCTTACTCCGGCGGCCCCGAACATCCAGGCCCCATCAAAGCCGGAATCTTCGTGCTGATGATCGGGAAATTCTCCGCTTCCGCATTTTTCTCCATCCAGTCAGCGTATTCCGGCGGGTAGGACATGTCGGAATAGATCGCTTCTACCGGGCATTCGGGGAGACATGCGTCGCAGTCGATGCAGTTGTCGGGGTTGATCAAAAGGCGGTCAGGCGTTTCGTGAAAGGCCTCGACAGGACATACAGCGGCGCAGTCGGTATACTTACAATCGATGCATGGCTCGGTGACAATATAGGTCATAATAAATAGTTACGGAGTTGGTGAGTTACGGAGTTTCGGAGTTGAAGAAAGCCACCCCCGTAACTCTGTAACTCCAGAAAACTTCGCGAACTCTATCGTAAAACCGTAATATTCCGAGGATAACTTGTCAAATCAGGTGAGACAAGTGATAAAATGCCTTAAATTACTCTTAAATTACGGTAGTTAAGACTGATCTTCTTTAGAGAAAACAGATGAACAACATCAAAGCTGAACGCGAATTGTCGCTCGATTTCCTTCGCGTGACCGAGGCGGCGGCCATTGAGTCCGCCAAGACCATGGGCCAGGGCGACCGCAAATATTCCGATCACGTCGCCGTCGAGGCAATGCGAGAGGTGATGGACACCGTTCCGATGCGCGGCCGCATTGTGATCGGCGAGGGCGAACGCGACGAGGCTCCGATGCTCTACATCGGTGAGGAAGTCGGCGGCGGAATATTTTCCGAGGAAGCCCGTGCGGAGTTTCCCGAGGTGGACATCGCTGTCGATCCGCTCGAGGGAACAAATCTTTGTGCACTTGGTGCCAACAACGCCATTGCTGTTCTCGCAGCTGCCGAACGCGGCGGCCTGCTTAACGCTCCCGACCTCTACATGGACAAGATCGTCGTCGGCCCTTCGTGCCGGGGCGCGGTGGATATCGACGCACCGGTGACGGACAATCTGAAGAATATTGCCCGCCGTCTGGGTCGCGATGTTGAGGATCTGACAGTGATGTGTCTCGATCGTGCCCGGCATAAAGCTCTGGTGGATGAGGTCCGTGCAGCTGGTGCCAGGATTCGTCTGATCTCGGACGGTGACCTTTCGGCTGGCATTTCCGCTGCGGTTGCCGGAACCAATATTCACGCATTGATGGGCATCGGCGGAGCTCCTGAGGGCGTCATAACAGCCGCTGCGATGAAATGCCTCAACGGTGAGATCCTCGCCAAGCTCGTTTGGGACCCCGAAAGATTAGGCGTTGACAAATCAAAAGTTCCGCCCCACGCTGAGGTCATGAAACGGCTTAACGAAATGGGCATCAACGACCCGAACAAGGTCTATGACACCAACGATCTCGCTCCCGGCAAGAAGATAATTTTCGCGGCAACCGGCGTGACAGATGGTGCTCTGCTCCGCGGTGTGAGATTCTTTGGTTCGGGCAAACGAACTCATTCGGTGGTAATGACGACAGATTCCAAGAGTATTCGGTTTGTTGATACGGTTCATGTAGAGGGTGGGCCTGACGCTGTGATAAGATTCTAGTTTTGCTATCTAGCACCGTTTGGAGAAATTAACCTATGAGTGTGGCACTCAACCAACTTCACGAGATACCGCGGGCCCGCGACACTGAGCAGGCTATCGACGGCGGTAAATTGATCGTTCTCACGGCCCCTTTGACCGAGGCTATCGACCATGCCGGATATTTTATTCAGATGGCGATGGCTTCCCTGCCGATCTGGATGGAGCCGGTCATCAACCGAAAATACCCCAAATGGCGCGAGGTCGAGCATTACAACGACGGCTCGGCAAAATATATGCCCGCCGGTGTTCGTCTGGTCGAAAAATCGCTCTCTCGCGTTTACTCAAGTGACGATATCGTCTCGTGTTACCCCGATGATCTCCATAAATTTGTCGGCCCGAACACCCGCGTCGTTGCCGTTTCGACACACAATCCGCTTGGTGTGACGTTTGCAGCAGGTGTGTATACATCGATGTTCGGCTCGTCGAAGATGCCGATCAATTCGCATTACTCGCGCGAGCTTTTTGCCAAGATCAAGGGCAGTGCGTATCGTGACAATTTCAAAGTGATCGTCGGCGGCTCTGGCGGTTGGCAGATCATCCAGACCGACATGTACGAGGAGCTCGGAATTGACTGCGTAGTTGACGGTCGCAGTGAATCGACCGATACGCTCGACCTTTTCGCGAAAGCGGTCCGTCAGGAAGAGCTGCCGCGTGAGGTTGTCGTAAAACATCCTGTTGATCGCGACTCGATAATGTTCCCCGACACGCGAACCACATTTGGCGTGGTCGAGATGACGACCGGTTGTGGACGTCGCTGCAAATTCTGCGTACCCGATCTTAATCCGCAGATCGATCTGCCAAAAGACAAGATCATGATGGCTGTCGAGGCGAATGTCCGCGAAGGTAACAAGCAGATCAGCCTGGCGACCGAAGATATGTTCATTTGGGGACAGGTGCATACAGACATACCCTTCTACTTCCCTAATCGTGAGGCTCTGCTCGACCTGTACGGCTCGATCGTCGATACGCCGGGCGTCGAGCAGCACGTGCTCAGCCACGCGACCATCGCTCCTGCAGTAGTCGACCCGATCCTTATCAAACAGCTGTCGGATATCCTACTGCCTAAGAGCCCGATCCATTTCCCGTACCTGAGTACGCATCCGGAAAAGAAAGCTTTGGCTCCGCTGATCGGCCTCGAGACTGGTTCGATCAAGATGGCGAAAAAGGTAATGGCCAGCAAAGGCGTGCCGTTCTCGATCGACCATTGGCAGAGCGTCGTGCTCGAAGGCCTTCGCGTGATGAACGAGAACAACTGGTTCCCGGCCATGACGCTGATCGTCGGCAACCCGGACGAGACCGACGAAGACAACATGGCGACGCTTGACCTCATCTACGAGATGGAACGCCGCGGCCTCTTCGCATTCCTTATCCCGTCGATCTTTACGCCGCTCCACGACACTCGGATGGAAATGGAAAAAGGCGTGACACAAACTAAAGAGTTAACCTCGTTGCAGTGGCAGTTGATGATGAAATGCTGGAAGATGAATCTGCGCCCCGGCCAGTACAGTTGGTGGGGCCCGACAGCGTGGCGACTCGGTTCGATCGGCATCTGGCTCTATAAGCTCCGCAAGCTGAATGGCCCGAACTTCACCTATCCACTGGCGATGTTCTCGGGATTGCTCTCGGAAAAACGGCTGGCAAAAATGGGCAAGATCTACACCGGAAAACCGATCGAGGTCAAGACGCGTGCCGAGCTGATCGCGACGCTCAAGCCAAACATGCTCAAGCATATGCGTGCCGACTGCGGCGATCTGCCGCCGGACGTTTTGGCTAAAGCCGCCTGACACTGATGCCCGATTACGTCCTCGATCTTTCCGAAGTCGGTGCCGGCGATGTCGCTCTCGTCGGTGGAAAGTGTGCGAGTCTCGGCGAGCTTTTTCGCGAATTGACCGGACAGGGCGTACGGGCAGTCGATGGTTTTTCGACGACGAGCTATGCTTACGAAGTGCTGCTCCAAACCGATGATCTTCGCGGCCGGCTCAAAAAACTACTCAAAGGCCTCGACGTAAATGATCTCGACGAGCTTGCCCGCGTCGGTGCCGAAGCTCGTCGCCTGATGCTCGAAACGCCGTTTCCGCCTGAGGTCGAGACGGCGATATTTGATGCACACGCCCGGCTCGGTGAACGAATTGGAAAGAAAGCGTTCGAGGTCGCCGTTCGTTCGTCAGCTACTGCCGAAGATCTGCCCGACGCTTCGTTTGCGGGGCAACAAGACACGATCCTAAATGTTCGAGGCCACGAACGCATCATCGAGGCCTGCCACGAATGTTACGCTTCACTTTGGACCGACCGGGCCATTTCATACCGCACCGCAAAGGGCTTTGACCATTTCGATGTCGCTCTCTCGATCGGTATCCAGCCGATGGTTCGCAGCGATATCGCGTGTTCGGGAGTGATGTTTACCCTCGATACGGAGAGTGGATTTCGCGATGTAGTCGTCATAAATGGTGCGTGGGGACTCGGCGAAGCCGTCGTGCAGGGCATGGCGACGCCGGACGAATGGATCGTCTTCAAACCGACGCTCAAGCAGGGCTTTCGACCTATCGTCACACGCAAACTCGGTGTCAAAGAAGTAAAAATGGTCTTTGCCGATGACGGCACCGGCACGCAGGTTCGCGATGTGGTCGAGACCCAGCGAAACCGTATGTGCCTCGCCGGATTTGAGGTGCTTGAGCTTGCAACGTGGGCGTGCAAGATTGAGGATCACTATTCCAAACTCGCCGGCAAGAGCCAGCCGATGGATATCGAGTGGGCCAAGGACGGCATCACGGGCGAGCTGTTCATCCTGCAGGCACGTCCCGAAACTATCCACGCACGCAACACGACCAATTACATCGAGAATTACAAGCTGACCGGCATACACGGAGCACCACTCGTCTCCGGCGTCGCCGTCGGCGAAAAGATCGGCCAGGGGACGGCTCATGTGATGCTCGATTCGGCAAAGTTGAATACATTCAAACAAGGCGAGATCCTCGTCACCTCGATGACCGACCCGGCTTGGGAACCGATCATGAAACGTGCGTCGGCTATCGTCACGGATCGTGGCGGCCGTACTTGTCATAGTGCGATCATTAGCCGCGAACTCGGCATTCCGTGTATCGTCGGTACCGGTAACGATATGTTGCTCTATTTTATACAACATAGCAGGGGGATGTAACAATTTGAAGTATGAAGTAATGATATCCAGCATATTAGCTGTGATCGAAAAATCAAAAATCTACACTATACAATTTCTCCATTTGTTTCATATTAAGTTGCTGAGGTGTCATTCTTACTATAAAATTTCTTATTGAACACATCAGTTTATTTTCCCATTGCGCTATTTTCCCAAGAGTCTGTGAGTTATTTATTACCTGGGTGGTTTTAGAAATTCGTCTTTTTTCAAAAGACACGAATGCTGATTTTATATCCATTTCATCGGATAAGACATCGGTGATGACAGCTGCATCTTCC
>JANNWQ010000361.1:0-2409 GCA_031408595.1 Acidobacteriota bacterium
ACTGCCGTTAACGGGGCCGTCATTTGTATAAGAAGCAGTCATTTTCAGTTTTTCGAGTAGATCGAAATTGAAATAGGACTGGGCACTGCCAGTAAAAACTAAGGCTTCGATTGAGATATTCTTCTTGATCTTTACCGGAATGACAATAAATCCTTTTTCCAGCGTAAACGGAATGTCGGTCGCTTTTGCCGACCCTGTAGCAAGAAGGACAAAATATATAAGCAGAACACACTTTTTTTGCATAAGATTCACTACTCTTCCCAGTCGCCTTGCCCTTCGCGTTCAACCTGGTAGCCGGCTTGTTCGAGGTATCTTTCTACGTCGCGGGCGTGCTCGTTGTCGCGAACCTCGAGGAGCATTTCAATGCCGACGCGCCCGAGCGGTGCGAGCCACATTGCGCGGCGGTGGAAGACCTCGATGACGTTGGCACGCGTCTCTGCGACTTTGTTTAGCAGCGTTGCGAGCATTCCCGGGCGGTCGAGCACGAGCAGTTTGAGCATTATGTAACGCCCTTGGTGAACGAGAACCTGTTCGAGCACGCGGGCGAGCAAATTCGGGTCGATGTTGCCGCCGCAGAGAAGGGCGCAAACTTTATCTTCCGGCTTCACAGTAATTTTCTTCGCCAGCAAAGCCGCGAGGCCCGCGGCTCCGGCTCCTTCAACGACGAGACGATTATTCTGCACACAGAAAAAGATCGCACGGGCGATCTCTTCCTCGGACACCTCAACGACTTCGTCAACATACTGTCTGATTATCGGCAGAGTGATCTCGCCCGGGCTTTTTACCGCGATACCATCCGCAATTGTCTGTCCAGTCTCGGCGATAACCGCATGTCCAGCTTTCAGCGAAGGATTAACCCATGCGACATTCGCGGCCTGTACGCCAATAACGCGAGCGTTTGGATTCAAAGTCTTCACCGCCGTCGCGATGCCCGAGATCAAACCGCCGCCTCCGATCGGAACCACCACAACCGAGACTCCCGAAATGCCTTCGGCGATCTCAAGCCCGATAGTTCCCTGCCCCGCGATGATTTTCTCGTCGTCGAACGCGTGAACGTAGGTGTAATTGTGCTCGCGTTGAAGCTCACGTGAGTGAGCCACGGCCTCATCAAATGTTGCACCGTGCAGTACCACTTCCGCACCATAGCTACGCGTTGCATTTATCTTCGTCAGCGGGGCGAGCTCGGGTAGAACGATCGTCGCTTTAATGCCAAGCAGTTTTGCGGCGAGGGCAACCCCCTGAGCATGATTGCCAGCGGAAGCCGCAATCACGCCACGCCCCTTTTCGTCATCGGATAGCTGAACGATCTTGTTATAACCGCCGCGAATCTTGAACGAACCACTCTTTTGCAGGTTCTCAGCCTTAAGAAATGCACTTGCTCCGACCTCTTCCGAAAGCCGGTCGTCGGCAATGATCGGTGTGGGTGTAATAATGTCACGAATACGTTCGCGGGCGGCGTGAATGTCGTTGATGTTGACCGTCATGATTGAAGCGAATTATAGCAAACATGCGTGAAATAGAGTATATTTACAATTAATAGATCACTGGAGGAAACGATGGAAGCTCTTGGCTTAGGCGCGATATTTCTGGCATTTTTGGGGATCGCATTGCTCGTGGTGTTGTACAAGACGGTAAAGATCGTTCCGCAATCGAGCGTCTTGCTGATCGAGCGGCTCGGTCGGTTTCATCGCGTGGCGGCGAGCGGTTTGAACATAATTGTGCCCTTCTTCGAGGCTCCACGCGCTGTTTTCTGGTCGGGCACCCGTCCGGGACTTACATCCATCGATCTTCGAGAGCAATTTATCGACATGCCGCCTCAGCCCGTTATCACTCGAGATAATGTGACGATCAACGTGGACTCCGTTGTTTACTGGCAGATCACGGATCCTAGTAAAGCTGTGTACGAGGTCGCTGATCTCGTAGGCGCGATCGTGCAGTTAACCATTACAGGAATGCGTTCGGTGATGGGCGAGATGGATCTCGACCACACCCTCTCAAATCGAGACCAGATCAATGGCAAACTCCGCTTGATCCTCGACGAAGCGACGGACAAATGGGGCGTCAAGGTCACTAGAGTTGATGTCAAGAACATCAATCCGCCCGAGGACGTCCGCATCACGATGGAGAAACAGATGACGGCTGAACGTAACCGTCGTGCGTTGATCCTACAGGCAGAGGGCGACAAACAAGCTGCGATCACTCGTGCTGAAGGTGAGAAGCAGGCTGCCGTAACGCGCTCCGAGGGTAACAAGCAATCGGCGATTCTCGATGCAGAAGGAGCTTCGCAGGCGCGGCTCGTAAACGCTACTGCCGAAGCTCAGGCGATCGCTCAAATCGCGAGTGCAATCGGCGATCGGCGCCAGACTGCACAGTATTTAATCACGCAAAGATATGTTGATTCGATGCGCG
>JANNWQ010000362.1:0-4182 GCA_031408595.1 Acidobacteriota bacterium
CGCACAGTTTCGCGAACTCGCGGCATTTGCGCAATTCGGCTCCGACCTCGATAAATCGACGCAATCTCAGCTCGAACGCGGCAAACGCCTCACCGAGATCCTCAAACAGCCGCAATACGTCCCGATGGATGTTATCGAACAGGTGCTGATCATTTGGACCGTCTCCAACGGCCTCGCCGATGACATCGAGATCACCGACCTCAAGCGGTTCGAGGAAGAATTGACCGAATTCGCCGAAGAAGCTCATCCTGGCGTGCTGAACACACTCCGCGAGAAGAAGTCTATCGACGACGATCTAAAAGCGGCGATGAAGGAAGCGGTCGAGGATTTCAAAGCAACGCGCTGGGAGACGGCAGGAGCAGCGGCAGCCTAGAAGATAGTTCAAAGTTTCAGGTTCAAGGTTCAAAGTTTACTGAACCTTGAACTTTGAACTTTGAACTTTGAACTAAGATTATGGCAAGTCTTTTGGACATGCGCCGACGTATCAAGTCGGTCAAGAATACACAGCAGATCACCAAGGCGATGAAGATGGTCGCGGCGGCTAAGCTCAAGCGTGCCACCGATCGCGTGACGGCGTCGCGTCCGTTTGCGGGCAAGATGAGCGAGGTGCTCGGCAGTCTGAGCGGAAAGGTCGCGGGCGAATTCTCGCATCCGTTGCTTGATGCTCGCGGTGACGAAAAGTATCTAATCGTCCTCATCAGCGCCGACAAAGGCCTCGCCGGAGCATTTAACGCGAACGTTATCAAAGCAACGCAGGCTTTCCTAAAAGAGAATGCCGACAAACAAGCCTCAATGGTAGCCGTCGGCCGCAAGGGCCGTGATTTCTTCAAGCGTCGCGAGATAGAGATGGTTGATGAGTACCTAGGGTTGACCGGCAGCGGCCAGGTTGTCCACGCTGACGCGGTCGAGATCGCGAACAAACTTATCAAGACATTTACCGAGGACGAGACGATCGACAAGGTGTTTGTTGTCTTTACCGAGTTCAAAACGGTTCTATCCCAAAAGCCCGTGATTCAACAGCTTCTTCCGATCCCGAAAACAGAAGCGGTTGAAGGAGAAGCCGGCGGTGCTGAGGCTGAGTACATTTACGAACAACCCGCCGCAGAGATCTTTGGCCGATTGTTGCCAAAACAGGTCGAGATACAGATCTATAAAGGAATGCTCGAGTCGGTCGCGTCCGAGCAAGGCTCGCGTATGACGGCGATGGACTCGGCTTCGAAGAATGCCGGCGAGTTGATCGATACTTTGACTTTAAATATGAATCGAATTCGGCAGGCGGCGATCACGAAGGAAATTATTGAAGTGGTTTCCGGAGCCGCAGCGGCATAACTCAACAGATAAACTTCCAAAGTTCCAAGTTCCGAGTTTCCGATTAGTTAACTCAGGAGTTGGAACTTTGAATTTTAAACTAACTTCGTATATGATTGGCTTGCTTTTCAGCTTTCCAAAGTAAATTTAGATCTTTTAGGAGGAACTCAATGTTAGGGATTCTAGGCTGGGTATTGGTTTTGGTTGGCACAATATGGCTCGTCGTTACGGCCGTTCAAACAGGTGCCGATACTAAGGACAAAGTTATTTGGGGCCTCGTCAATTTCTTTTGCCAACCGCTGGGCGGCATCATCTTTTACGTGATGAAGAAACAGGGAATGATACCCCTGCTTCTGGTCATCGCGGGATGGATCGTGATGGTCGTCGGCGGGGGAATGAACTTCTCAATGGGGAATCTGCCCACTAATTGATGAGTCAACGAGTGGTCAATATATGGCGCGGAGGCCTTTGGGCGTTCGCGCCTCTTGCTGTCTGGATCGTCGTCGTTTTTGCGATGTCCAGCTCGGGAGCGTCGATGGCTGAGACGTCGCGGTTCATCGGGCCGTTCATCCGATGGATCTATCCCGATATCTCACCCGAAACTCTCAAGGTCATTCACGTTGGCGTCCGCAAGCTCGCACACATTTTTGAATATGCCGTTCTCGGGTTCCTGGCGGTGCGTGCATTTTCGTTGGTTGCCGGACACCGGTTGGCCAATTGGCGTTATGTCGTTGCTATCATTCCGGTTGTTTTCGTAGCGGTAGTGGATGAATACCGACAGAGCCTCGAGATAACCCGGACCGGAACGATCGATGACGCGATCCTCGATATCGCAAGCGGAATGTTGGCTATCGCTCTGCTATGGATCGCCCGCCGCCCGCGTCTAGCGGAGCCAGAATGAAAAACTTTCATTTCCGGCAACTTTATGCCATATTTAAACGTTAATAGATACGCGGAAGGAGATGCAATAAATGAGCATTTTGGACAAGATCAAGAGTGAAGCACTCAACCAGTTTATCGAGGTAATCGAGTGGCTCGATAACACGGGCGATACGATGGTCTATCGGTTTCCGGTAGCGGGACAAGAGATCAAGAACGGCGCGCAACTTATCGTGCGGGAGTCGCAGGCTGCGGTTTTTGTTACCGAGGGGCAGGTTGCTGACGTTTTCACGCCGGGTAAATATACGATCGATGGTGGCAATACGCCGATCCTATCGAAGCTCGGTGCGTGGAAATTTGGCTTTAATTCGCCGTTCAAATCCGAGGTCTATTTCGTTAATACCAAACAGTTTACGGACATGAAATGGGGTACGTCGAACCCGATCATGCTCCGCGACGCTGATTTTGGCATCGTTCAGCTTCGTGCCTTTGGTGCGTACAGTCTACGTGTCGCCGACCCCAGCGAATTCATCAAAGAGATAGCCGGCACGAACGCTCAATTCAGCACCGACGATATTGAGGGCCAGCTGAAACGCGCGATCGTTACCGAATTCTCCGATGCGATAGGCGAATTGAAGATCCCTGCGCTCGACCTCGCGTCTCAGTACAAGGAGATGGGCGAGCGTATTCGCGCCATGATCAATGGTGATTTCGGCAGTTATGGGCTCGAGGTCACGAAGTTTTACGTCGAGAACGTTAGCGTTCCCGACGAGGTCCAAGAAGCGATCAACAAGCGGTCCGCGATGGGTGCGATCGGCAATGTCGATCAGTACATGAAGTTTCAGGCGGCGGACGCTCTGCGTGACGCTGCGCAGAACGAAGGTGGCGGAGCTGGCCTTGGTGCGGGTCTCGGAGCCGGATTTGCGATGGGCAACCAGATGGTTGGCGCCTTCGGCGGTATGCAGCAAGGCGGCGGTGGAGGAGCGGCAGTCGCAACCACGCCCTGTCCATCATGCGCTAAGGCGAACGCCCCGGGAGCTAAATTCTGCGCGGATTGCGGTGGAAAGATGGAGATCGCCCAGGTGCCATGCGTTAAGTGCGCGGCAAATCTCCGCGAGGGCGCAAAGTTCTGCTCGGAGTGTGGTTCGACACAAGAAAAGGCGAAATGTGCAGGCTGTCAGGCCGAGCTCGCCGCCGGTGCGAAGTTCTGCCCCGATTGCGGAGCGAAGACCGAATAAGTCGGAACCACCTGCGATAGCGGGTGGTTTAACGTACGATAGAAAAGGGCGGGTGTAATGTCTCGCCCTTTTAATTTAAGTTTTTGCCCCTTCGCGACATTGCGTTAAAATCGTATTTGCTTACGGAGTTTAAAAAGTTATGGCCGTCAGTCCCGAGTTGCTAGAGATCCTTCGCTGTCCCAAGTGCAAATCTGAGCTTCAGATCAATGACCAGCAGACCCGCTTGAAGTGTCTAAATGCAGAGTGCTCACTAGTTTACCCGATCCGCGAAGACATTCCTGTGATGCTCGTCGATGAGGCTACTGTTGAGAAATAGATGATCGCAAACGAGATCGATTGGCCCAATGTAAGGCGCGTTCTCGTCGTCAAGCTTCGCTCGATAGGCGACACGGTTCTATCAACACCATCGCTGATCGCTCTTAGAAGATTTCTTCCAGATGCACAGATCGACATTCTGCTCGAAGACTGGGTCGCGCCGGTTCTCGACGGTTTTGACTCGGTCAACAATGTGATCAGGGTTGGAAAAAGCTCGTTAGAAAGACTCAAAACCGCATGGAATCTGCGTGGGCATAGTTATGATGTTGCGATAAACCTTCACGGCGGAACTACCGCGACAATGTTCGTCCGCGCAACCGGTGCCCGTCATCGCATTGGCTATTCATACTACCAATATCCCTTTCTCTATAATCATTTACTGTTATCTGCGAGCGATTTTTGGAAGCGGGAGAAAACGCATTCCGCCGAGCAGCAGCTTGCT
>JANNWQ010000363.1:0-14246 GCA_031408595.1 Acidobacteriota bacterium
CTATACCAAGCACCTTTTGGAGAAAGACAAAGTCAAGAAAGCTACGTGATGACTATGGCCGAACACGTCGCCGCCACCGCCGACACCTCAGCCAAAGTCCGCGAAGGCATGGTAATAGTCCGCGTCCTCGACGGAATCGTCAAAAATAAGTACGGAAACGATCCGGGGAAACTAGCGGCTTGGATAAGCGCGAGCCATGTTGAGAAAGCACCGAAGAAATCGGCTCCGACGCCATAGGCATCATGACTTTATTCCTAGTCGATATTGACCAAATGGACGTAAGGCTCCCAATTATCCTTGGGATGCTTTCGTGGATTTGGATTGGTGTTATGGCATTCAAGATGTATCCGCTGGCTCTGCGAATGAAGACCGGTGGCGAAATGCAGTATCTTGCCGCTGTGGGCTGTTGGTTCGTCTTCGGCATCCGACCCCTTATTTTTTGTGGTGAGATGTCTAGTTGGCCTGGACGAGGTCGCGGAGGCGGGATGATTCTCGCCTCAGCAGTTTTCAACGCCTTTGCAGCTATTCTAGCGACGGTTGCATATTTTGGGGTGAAGCGGACTGTGCAAGAATATGAACAGCAGGGCATAAGACAACAGGAGGCGGCGACAGAGGCGGCTCGACTGGAATTTGTTGCGGAACGAAAAGCATTGGAGCAGAGGTTCCAGCTATTCTCGGAAAGCGATGAGTATCAGTACGTTCGCCAGTTCGCCAAGAAATACGGCCGACGGTTTGAACGTGAACACCTAAAAAAGCTTAGGCAGCTAATTTCCGTTAGTTGGGATTTTCGAACTGGCGATCTTAAGGAACTGCTTGACGCTGAGTTGTATGCAATCGATCTCGAACGCTTAACATCGCGATTAGATTCCTCGGGAGATGAAAGCCGAGATGGTATTGCTCGTGCTTTTCTCTCATATTACAGTGCCGCCGACTCTTCGAGCCTAGATTTACTCTATGCATACTTTACTCGGAAAGGACGAGCCGGAGAAGACCTAGAGTCGACACTCGACCTCGTGAAGCGCGTAGCCGCAGAAATGGAAGCCGAGCGATTCAGAGAGCAACTGCTTGACGAATCAAGTGTTCATTGTTCCGATCTTGAGATGCTTAGCGGCTACGAGTTTGAGGCCTTTCTTAAGGATTTGTTTCTCAAAATGGGATATGAGGTTGAACAGACGCGACTCTCAGGCGATCAAGGTGCCGATCTCGTAGTGGTGAAACTCGGTGAAAGAACGGTCGTTCAAGCCAAAAGATTTATGGCCAAGGTGGGGAATAAGGCCGTGCAGGAGATCGTTGCCGCGATGAGTCTTTATCAAGCAAACGCGGGCATGGTAATTACTAATAGTAGATTCACGCCAGCAGCTTATGAACTCGCTCAGGCAAACGAGATTCATTTGATCGATGGTGAAGCCTTAGCGGAACTTATTAGGAATTACTGGTAACAATCTAATGCCAATGATAGAGATTTTGTGACGAGTCTTTCAGGTGTTTATGAACACTCTCGCGGGTTTAGCGGTAGTAGTTTCGGGGATCTGGTTGATCGGGCTGGCGCTGGTCGCGTTTCTGAGGCCCGAGGTTGTGAAGGGGTTTTTCGGCAAGTTTGCTAGTTCGGCTTTTGCGCATTTCCTGGAGATGTTTGTCCGGCTTGCGGTCGGTGCGGCGTTTGTGGTTTATGCGGCTCAGATGAAATTCTCTGTCGTCTTTACCGCCTTCGGCTGGCTGCTGATAGCGACGACCGCGATCCTGTTGTTTGTCCCGTGGAAACTCCATCGCCGCTTCGCCGACAAGTCCCTGCCTATGGTGCACAAATGGATGACCGTTTTCGGCGTCGTCTCGCTGTTCGGAGGTGTTTTCATACTCTATTCATTCTTTTTCGGCGCGGTTAGCGTATTCAACTAATGACGAATCTCAAAAAATACAGATTTGAGTACCTTCTAGTGATCGGTGTGATGGTTGCGAGCGTTACCGGGTTTTGGAATATCTTTTTTGGTCCAGAGGCGAAACCGAGTGCGTATCATTTTTTCCACGTGATCACGGTCTTTGTCTGGTTGATCTTGCTACTCCTTCAACTCAACCTCATCGGAAAGAAGGGCTTCCTGAGTCATAAGCGGATCGGACTCTTGATATTATTCTTTGGGCCTTTGCTCGTGGCGGCGACGGCGGTAATGACGATTCATTCGGCGAACAAGGGTGTAATCTCCGGTAAAGGCGACCCTTTCTTTGTGGGGAACGTGATGGGGACGTTTGAATTGGCGGTCTTGATGGTGTTCGCTTTCGTTGTGAAGAAGCGAAGAGCATTGCATGGAGCGTTTCTCCTGAGTACGGTGCTGGCATTCGTGGGGATCGCGCTGTTTTTCTCGTTTCTCGCGTTTGTCCCGCAGTTCAAGATCGAAGGGCCGGAAACCTCTTACCGATTCGCATATGCCGCCATTACGGGTCTCGTTATTCGCCTTATTATCGGGATCCTCTTTTTCCTCAAAGATCGAAGGAACAATTGGCCGCTGCTGGTGACCGGTATAATGCCGGCTTCTAGTATCCTGGTCGGTGCAATTCTCGAGAGCTATGAGCTTATACCGCGATCAACCGCCTTCGTGGGCTCATTCAATGAAATTGTCACCTTTGGCGGAAGCTTTATGATCATGCTCGTTTTATTGCTATTAACGGGAATTCTGAATACGAAGAAAGCGGTGATTCAAGGTCAGAGTTGAAATAAGCGGTTTGCTCCGATTCGAATGTTTTGCAGCACCGTCTGCGGCATCCGTGTCGAAGACATCGAAGATCCGCTTATGCAAAAGATCCGCTGGCTCGACAAAGTCATCGATGAACTCGCCAAAGGCAAAAAGATGGAGAAGATACTGAGAACGGCGGAGTAAGTAAGTGGTGTCGGTGATATAATTGGGCCGAGGTGGATGAAATGTCAATGATCGCAGATGTAGAGGAACTCGCATTGGCACTGCCAGCGTCAGATCGCGGGAAGCTTGCGAATAGATTGATCGCTTCGTTGCCGTCGCCTGGATGGGACGATGACGACGACGGTATCGAGGAAGCACTTAGGCGGAGCCGGGAAATGGATGAGAATCCTGAGATGTCGATCTCGATGGAACAACTTGATGAAATGATAAGGAAACGCTTTCCCCAATGCGTGTCAGATTAATTAGTAAGGTTTATGCGGATATTGAGTCTGCGATGAGCTATTACCTTCGAGGCCGGGGCCAAGTTTGCGACGGAATTCTACGAAGAGTTTAAACGTTGCCGACAAATCATCGCAGAACGGCCACGATCTTTCCCAATCGTCCGCGATGATGTTCGCCGTATTAATTTTAGTTGCTTTCCGTATCACATCTTATATCAGATCGTTGCCGAGGGTTACGTAAAAACTTCTGGTAGTTAAACACGACAGTCGCAATCCCGACTTTGGGCTTGATCGATAAATATAAATGGCTATTAACGATTTTGTTGTTCGCTTTGCAAACGTCAACGGCACGGGCTCGGCGTCGGCTAATGCTTTGTTTACCAAGGCGATCTTTCGCATGGGCGTGCCGGTGACGCCGAAGAATATTTTTCCGTCGAATATTCAGGGGTTGCCGACGTGGTACGAGGTGCGTGTGAGCGAGAAAGGCTATCTCGGCCGCCGCGAAGGCGTCGATCTGATGATAGCGGTCAATCCGCAGTCGATGAAAAAGGATTACGCCGACGTCAGGGCCGGCGGGTATTTCCTATACGACTCGTCAAAGCCTTTGCCACCCGGCTACGACCGTGAAGATATTACACACATTCCGATCCCATTGATGAATCTGTGCAATGCCGAGTACACAGACGCGCGCCAGCGGCAGTTGTTTAAGAACATTATTTATATCGGTGCCTTGTCGGCGTTGCTCGACATTGAGTTTTCTATGCTCGAAGGGCAGATCGCGGATCAGTTCAGAGGCAAAGAAAAGCTGATCGAGCCGAACATCAAGGCTCTGAACATTGGCGTAAATTACGCTCGTGAGAACTTCGATTGTCCGCTCGATATCCGCGTCGAACGCCGCGATCTGCTTGGCGATAAGATATTGTTTGGCGGCAATTCCGCGTGCGGGCTCGGGGCAGTTTACGCCGGAGCAACGGTCGCCGCGTGGTATCCGATCACGCCTTCGACCTCGGTCGTCGATGCTTTTGCAAAATACGCCGCGAAATACCGCGTTGACGCCGAGACCGGCAAGAACAATTACGCCATCGTCCAAGCCGAAGACGAACTCGCCGCCATCGGCATGGTCATGGGTGCGAACTGGAACGGCGCACGATCGTTTACGGCAACAAGCGGGCCCGGTTTATCGTTAATGAACGAATTCCTCGGTCTCGGCTACTTCGCCGAGGTTCCTACTGTGCTTATTGACGTTCAGCGAACGGGACCTTCGACGGGAATGCCGACGAGGACGCAGCAGTCGGACATTTTGCTAGCAGCTTACGCTTCGCACGGTGATACAAAGCATCCGCTTCTGTTTCCGGCGTCACCAAAAGAGTGTTTCGAGATGACCGTCGATGCGTTTGATCTAACCGAACGCCTCCAAACGCCCGTTATTGTTATGACCGACCTCGACCTCGGCATGAACGACCACGTCACGGAGCCTCTTGTATGGGATGACTCACGAACGTTTGACCGTGGAAAGGTGCTGACGCAAGATCAACTCGACGCCATCTACGACGGAACGCGGACATCCTTGTCCGCCAGTACAAATGGCAATGGAACACACGCGGGCAAGGATGACCGCGTTCCGACCGAAGACCTCGAAACGCAACCTGACGCCGAGGCAGAATCTGCCGGTTCGTACCTCGAACAGTTCAGAGGCAAGTTTGGCCGCTATCTGGATATCGATGACGACGGCATTCCTTACCGTACCATCGCTGGCACACATCAGACTGCCGGGGCTTTTGTCACCCGTGGTTCCTCGCGCGACGAATACGCAGTTTATACAGAAGACGGCGCTGTCTACCAGCGAAACATGGACCGGCTCGCACGCAAATGGGATACGGCGAAGGAACTCGTTCCGCAACCGGAATTCCTGTCAGAACCGGGAGCGATAGCGACCGGGTCAAGCGACGGGGTAATTTACTTCGGGACATCAACCTACGCCGCCGAGGAAGCTCTCGAATTCCTCGCAGAAGAGGGAATCAACCTCGACGCCATGCGCGTCCGTGCATTCCCATTCGGCAAAGCAGTCCGCGACTTCGTTGACGCTCACAAACGCATCTTCGTCATCGAACAAAACCGCGACGCCCAGTTCCGCAGCCTGATGATGATCGAGCTCGGCACAGACGCCGCAAAGCTCGTCTCCGTCCTCAACTACGACGGCATGCCGATCACAGCGGATAATATCTATAGACAGATAAAGGGGCATTTACCTGAATAAATATCGCAGTCTGCGATTTTGCTCTTGACATCATATCGCAAACTGCGATACTTGAATTGCGAAAGCGGATCAGATGAGGATCATCAGCGAAAAACCCATTAAAGATTTTTGGGAAGAGCATCGTGGCTCTGAAAGTTCGTTTAAGACGTGGATTCAACGGGTTCGCGAAGCCGTTTGGGACAATTTTTCAAATGTGCGGAAAACGTTTAATCATGCTGACATTTATAAGTGCTGTGTAATCTTTGATGTTGGCGGCAACAATTACCGCATCATAGCCAAAATCAAATACGAATGGAAAATTGTATATATTCGGCACGTCCTGACTCACTTAGAGTACGACGAGCAAAAATGGCAGGCTGACTGCGAGGACTAAGATAGATTTATGACTCTTTCATACAATAGAGAAGTTTACGGTCGGCTTTTGCTTGATGTGTTGCCGGTGTCTATTGATTCAGATGAAGAGTATGTCCGAATCGAGAGCATTTTCAATGGCTTATGGAACAAAAAAAAGCTTTCGCCAGAGGAGGAAAGACTTTTTCTGTTGTTGGCTGATCTTTTGGAAGATTATGGGAGAAGGGTTGTCGGAGAGATTCCGCCGATGCAGCCTCGTGAGTTACTCGCATCGTTGATGAAAGATAATGATTTGCGACAAACTGACATGACCGATGTTTTTGCAACGCAGAGCGTAGTTTCTGAGATACTCAACGGTAAGCGTGAAATTACAAAACAGCAAGCAAAAGCGCTTGCCGAAAAGTTTGCTATGAGGGTAGAGGCATTTATTTAGTGCAGCCTGATGATGATCGATCTCGGCACCGACGCGTCGAAATTAGTTTAAATCCCAAACTATGACGGCATGCCGATCACGGCGGATAGTATTTACAGGCAGATAATAGAGAGGGTGGCTCGATGAACACCAGACAGGTGCTATATCTAATCGGTCTGATGGTAATTCTAATTGTAGTTGTGGCTGTAACCGGTACGATAACGCTTTTTATGGGATCAATCATTCCAGCTCTCTTTATTATTCTGATTTCAGCGGTGATGTGCGTGGCATTATTTTGTTGGCTAATATATGTTCGCCTTTTCACGACGAATGACGTAGATCGGGGTAGTGAATCGTAGCCGAGCGAAATTCGCTCTGAAAGAAATCCAATTGTTTAGACTGAGTTTGAGCATTTAACTTTATGACCTACGTCAGATCAACATTTCGACATCCGGCACTACCAAAGAACGACCTTGGGTATATGGTCGATTATTATGAGGGTTCGCTTTCGACGCTGTGCGTGGGATGCGGGCTTGATTTGATTTCCGTATGAAAATTCGTGAAGTCATATGGATTGATGTATTCGCTGATAAGCTTGCGACGAAGCACGGCGTTTCGAAAGAGGAGGCCGAAGACGTTCTGAATTCGAAACCGCACATCAGGAAGATGGGGAAAGGCAATATCAAGGGCGAAAATGTTTATGGAGCCTATGGACAGACAGATGGTGGGCGTTATTTGGTGATATTCTATATACGAAAACTAACGGGAGCCATCTTGCCTATTTCTGGGCGGGACATGGACGGAGGCGAAAGGGATTATTATGGCAAACAAAAAGAAAGTTATTGATCCGATACCTGAGACGTTTGCGACTTACGCCGAGGCTGGCGAATTCTGGGATACGCACAGCACAGCGGACTATCTGGAATTTCTTGAGCCAGCGGACCACACGATTAAGATCGAGAAGCGTACCTATGAAGTTCAGGTTTCAGAGGATGTATTCGAGGGGCTTCAGAAGAAGGCCACCTTGTCACATCAGCCAGTCAGAAAGGTATTAGATGGAATTCTGAGAAAGGAGCTTTCGACCGTCTAATGACTTACGTAAGATCCACATTCAGACATCCGGCATTGCCGAAGAACGACCTTGGGTACACGGTCGACTATTACGAGGGTTCGCTGTCGACGCTTTGCGCGGGGTGCGGACACGATTCGATCAACGCGGCTATTGTGCAGGCGTGTTGGGAGATGAATATTGAGCCGCATAAGGTGGCAAAGCTTTCGGGGATCGGGTGTTCGTCTAAATCACCGGCTTATTTCCTGAGCAATTCGCACGGGTTCAATTCGGTTCATGGGCGAATGCCAAGCGTGGCGACGGGCGCAAATCTCGCGAATCGCGACTTGATCTATTTTGGTGTCTCGGGCGACGGTGACACGGCTTCGATCGGGATGGGGCAGTTCGTTCACGTCGTCAGGCGAAACCTGAACATGGTCTACCTCGTGATGAACAATGGCTGCTACGGGTTGACCAAGGGACAAGACAGCGCGACCGCTGATGCGGGCTCCAAGAGCAAAGCGGGAAGTGTCAATTTGTTTGAGGCGATCGATCTCGCCAGCCTCGCCATCGAATTAGGCGCGACCTTTGTTGCGCAGAGTTTTTCGGGTGACAAAGAACAGCTCACGCCCCTACTTAAGGCAGCGATGAAGCATCAGGGATTTGCATTTCTCAATGTTATCAGCCCATGCGTCACGTTTAACAACAACGTCGGTTCGACAAAATCCTACGACTACGTCCGCGAGCACGTTGAAGTAACAGGCACGATGGATTTTGTGCCGTTGATGCGTGAGATCACGGCGAACTATGAGGCGGGAAGTGTCAATGATCTTTTGATGCACGACGGCACGACCATCCGTCTGCACAAGCTAGCCAAAGACTGGGATCCGTTCGACCGTTATTCAGCCGCTAGTGCGATGCAGCGGGCAAAACAAACCGGTGAGATACTTACCGGTTTACTCTACATCGACAAAGATTCGACCGAACTGCATCACACGCTCAACACCAGCGATAAACCGCTGAACGCATTGCCACAAGATATACTTTGCCCTGGCTCGGACATGCTTGCAAAGCTAAACAATTCGCTCCGTTAGGCTTTGAATCGGAAGCTGCCAAAAAATTAGCGCCTTGTGTATTCCAGAATACTGTCAAGGCTAAGGTTCACTGGCATTCTCATCTTGCCACTAGTTTTTTCCAATTTCGCTTTAAGCGGTTAGGTGTCTTTTTCACAGAAGACACCTTTTTTTACTACTGTCCGACATGGAAAGGTGGTTTTCGCGATTGATGCGGCAAGCGATAGAATAGCCGTTATCCGCCATGAGCAAGATTGTTATCAATATCGACCGAACCCTCGACTCTGTTGGGCTTTGGACCCGTGTGATGTGCATCCTGCTGGTTTCGTACGCTTTTTTTGGCGGAGCGATCTCACTTATAGGATGGATAATCGATATACCGCGATTTACTGATTGGGGTGAGCACGGGATTTCCATCCAACCGAATATGGCGGTTGCGATAATGGCCGGATCTGCCGCCCTCGCCTCCATGTGGCGCGGTTATTCTTGGCCTGCCAAGATGTTTGCTGCTCTAGTCGGACTGATCGGGCTCTCGTCGCTATTTCAGATAGTGTCCGGATTGACACTTTCCTCGAATACCTGGCTGTTCTTCGACCGTCCATGGGGCCGCGGATGGGGCCTGACCCCAGGACAGATCGGAGCTCCCGGTTCTGTTTCCCTTACCTTTATAGGACTTTCGCTTGCAATCATCTCGCTAACTTCGCACCGGGTCGTGAACCATACGTCAAAGCGTTTGCGATTGGTCGGCGTTGGCCTGGCGCTGACAACCCTTGCGATTTCAGCATTGTCGATCACTGGATATCTTTTTGGGGCCGAGTTTCTATACGCCTTGCCGCGGCTGACAGTGATCGCTTTTCAAACCGCGACCTTTGTTTTCGCACTGTCGATGGCGATCATCCTGAGCATATCGGATGTTGGCCCCACGCGGCTTTTCGGCGAGAATAGCATCTCCGGATCCATGGTTCGCCGTGTTGTCCCAGCTATCATTGCTGTGCCGATCCTACTCGGATGGGCGAGCCTTGCAGGGCATCGAGCCGGTTTATACGATCTTGCCTTTGGGACGGCTGCTCGAACATTGATGGAGGTCGCTTTTCTCCTGACGCTGTTGTGGTGGGCCGGGAAGACAGTAAATCGCGAGGAACAGCGTGCCGAGCTGCTCGAGCGCGAAGCCAGAAAAAGCGACCTCGAGCTGCGAGACCTGGCCAACGCGATGCCGCAGGTGGTGTGGATCGCTGATCCTAAAGGCAATGTGAACTACTTTAACCGTCGGGTAGAGGAGTTTCGCGGTATGGAGCAGGTTGCATCGGGTAATTTCGAGTGGCGAGCTGGCATCCATTCCGATGATCTTGACGCCACAGCGGCGGCCTGGCTAGAGGCAATCACGACTTGCGAAAAGTATTCGCACGAACACCGTATCTTGATGAGAGATGGCAGCTATCGGTGGCATCTCAGCCGTGCGATACCCGTTCTCAATGCGGATGGCGAGGTTCAAAAATGGTACGGCACTGCGACCGATATTCACGAGCTGAAGGTCGCCAAAGAGAGCGAGGCTGCTGAAAGAAAACGTGACGAAGCCCGTAGTTCTTTGTTTGCACGTTTAGGCGACTTGATCGCGACCATCGATGACCCGAACAACTTGATGTACGCGGTATCTCAGGGGGTGTGCGGCAGCATGGGAACGCGCCGGTGCATGTTCACCGAGATCGACCTTGATGCCGGAACTGAGTCTGTTCACGGTGATTATTACCGTGGCCGAGAATCGATCACAGGCGAGCGGCCGATAGGCGAGGCCAAAATTACTCTCGACGAAATGCGTGTGGGAAAAACGATCGTCAACTACGATGCGATCAACGATGATAGGACTGCCGAGAGCTATTCGACGATCTATAAAGATGTCGGCGAAAACGCATACATAGCCGTTCCTCTTATCCGCGGCGGTAAATTGGTAGCAGCTTTGCGCGTCGGTTCTGATAAGCCGCGACAATGGAGCGACGCCGAAGTTCGGACGGTTGAGAGCCTCGCCGAACGTGCGTGGCTTGCGGTTGGCCGTCTCCGTAGCGAGATGGCCTTACGCGAATCCGAGAGCCAACTTCGCCATGCAAAACGCGACCTAGAACGTCGGGTTGTAGAGCGAACTAAAGAACTCGGATCTGCAAATGCAACCTTGCTCCAGGAGATCGATGAACGCAAAGTGTCCGAAACAAAGCGTATCGACCTGCTTCACCGGCTAGTGTCGAGTCAAGAATTAGAACGGAGACGTATAGCCAGGGACATTCACGATCAATTAGGACAGCGTCTTACAGCGCTTAGACTCAAGATCGCATCGCTTCGTCAGGCGGCAGCTGGGAATGCGGATTTTGCCCCGAGTGTCGAGCGCTTACAGGAAATTGCAGCCAGGCTTGATTCGGAAGTCAGTTTTCTCGCATGGGAACTCCGGCCGACCGCACTGGATGATCTCGGATTTGTACAGGCTATAGGCGAGTATGTCAGCGAATGGTCAAAGCATGTAGAGATCGCAGCAGATTTTCACGCAGCCGATCTTGCCGGTGCTCGCCTCGATCGCGAAACCGAGACGCATCTCTATCGGATCACCCAAGAAGCATTGAACAACGTTGCAAAGCACGCTGACGCCAATCATGTCTCGGTGCTTCTAGAACGCCAGGAGGGAAATGTCGTTCTCGTCGTTGAGGACAATGGCAAAGGCTTTGACCCAGAAGGATTGATACATGGAACTGATCCGACTGTCGGCGGGCTCGGGCTTACCGGCATGAACGAACGGGCTGCATTGGTACATGGTGAAGTGGAAATAGAATCGTCGATCGTAAACGGTACAACGATCTATGTTCGAGTACCATATTCGGAGAAATAAATGAGCGAGAAACTAAGAATATTGATCGCTGAAGATCACCAGACCGTCCGCGAGGGTATCAAGATGCTCGTGAATTCGCAGCCGGACATGGAAGTGATCGGCGAAGCAGGCGACGGTGAGACGGCTCTCATTGAAGCAGAGCGCTTAAAACCGGATCTCGTGCTGATGGACATTTCTATGCCCGAGTTGAATGGCCTGCTTGCGGCAAAACGGCTCAGAGCTACTTCGCCGAACGTAAAGATACTAACTCTCACGCGCCATACGGACGATGGTTATCTAAAGCAGATCATCGCTGCAGGAGCGAACGGTTACGTTCTGAAACAGAGCGCTCCTAATGAACTAATAACGGCGATCCGCACGGTCGCCGCAGGGAATTCATATCTGGATCCGAGTCTTACACGAAAGGTCATGGGCGGCTATGCGGCCCGAACCGATTCGCTTAGGGGAGAGAATAAAGCCGACCTCAGTGATCGTGAATCTGAAGTTTTACGCCTGATAGCCCTAGGTTACAGCAACAAAGAAATTGGCGAACGTCTCGAACTGAGTGTTAAAACGATCGAGGCTCACAAAGCAAATGCGATGAAGAAACTCGGCATTTCCAGCCGTATCGACATCGTCCGCTATGCGATATTCCAAAATTGGATGCAAGACACGTAAACCTCCCTATTAGGGAAACTCCCTAGTAAAGTTCCTCAAATTCCTGATTTTCCCTATTCCCGCTTTCCTCCATACTTACTCCATCGAACAGGCAAAAGGCGGCTTTCGATAGCTCGGAGGCACAATCAAACGGGGGCTTGTTCGATATCTCAAGGGGTGTGGTGAGGAGACTTGGGGAAGTCTCCTCACCCGAAACTTCTGAGAAAAGTAGTAGTTCAAAAGCACAACTCGACAAATCTTGGATCTTCGATCTATCTCCCACCGGATATGTCGAGACACAGGGAGAAAATTATGAGTTTACAGATCATTCGTCAGAATACATCGTTTCGGGATATCCGAGTATCGTCGCGGGACACAAGCGTTTCGTTGACTACGGAAAATGAGATCCTGCATGCACTGGCACCGGACCTGAAACGCACTATTGCACCGGCTCTCAAACGCGTATCGCTTAAGAAGGATACTTTCCTGTATCAGGAAGAAGATCTACTGGATTTTATTTATTTCCCTGAGACTGCAGTCGTTTCTGAATTCAAGATGCTGGAAGATGGCCGTATGGTCGAGATTGCTGTCACGGGCAGGGAAGGAGCAATTGGGCTCTCCTCAGTTTATGGCGACACTGTGGTTCAGAATAGTACGCAGATATCACAGGCTGGAACCGCGTTAAAGATCGATGTCGATAAATTTCAGCGAATGCTGGCTGTGAGTGAACCGCTGAGAATGCGTTTAGCCCGCCCGATCGAGATGTACATTCGGCAGATCTCGCAGAAAGCGATCTGCAACATGTATCACTCGGTAAAAGAACGGCTTTGTACATGGCTGCTGATGCTTCAGGATCGTTGCGGTAGCCAGAATCTCAACCTGACTCACGAACAGATCGCCCGCGTTCTCGGCGTCTACCGTCCGAGCGTTACATGTATCGCTCAGGAATTACGCGAAGATCGTCTTATCGACTATTCGCGTGGCGGCATTCTCATCCGAGACCGCTCTAAAGTAGAGCGTTCGGCGTGTGCATGTTACTCAGAGATGGGAATTGTCGCAGCACACTAAATTTTTATTAAATTTTTGATTGTCTGAAAGGAGACAGTCTCACAAAGTTTTGAGGGTACAGTTCCAACTGACCCTTTGGCGGGGGCCGATCACACCTGAACATCCACATTGAACAACGTTCACTCGGCCCCCGTCATTCCCAATATTTGGAGAATTTATGTCAAAAGATGTGATCAGTGTAGATGGACAAGATGTTGTCGTCCGCGAGGACACCGCTAAGGCCTATCGAGGTGTCAACTGGGCCCTGATGTCGGTGATCGCATTTATCGCGATTACGGGCGCATTATTTGTCATTTTTTCTATCTCTGCAGCGAGCGACGGAGAGGTTAAGACGCCTGCCGAGATAGAGCGAAAATAATGTCTTACAAGTTTGTGGGCTGGCGGATCTGCGATGATAATGGCCTCCTAGCGGTTGGTGCCAACCCGTCAGCCCATAATGAATCAAACTTTCATAACCGCTCGGGACTGGGCACAAAAATATACAACTAATTCCAACGTCCGGCACGAACGTGAAAAGAGACCGTCCTCCCAAAACTCGTTTTTTGGAGGGCGGTCTCTTTTAAGATTTGATCAAATTGGAGGCGGCGATCGGAATCGAACCGATGAATAAAAGTTTTGCAGTCTAACGGTCACTTTTCTTAGGTTCCTCGGCGTAGGTTTGAGTTCGATTCAAGTTGGTTTTTATCCGTAGGGCTTTTGCCTGAGATTTGTTGAGTTTTGCCCGGATTAGCGTAGTTGGCACGCAATAAGCACACAAATATCCAAAGGGCAAGCAAAAGAAGATTCTGCCGATTTAGCTATGTTTGAAAACAGACAAGCGCTGTTTCTTTATGTACACCGCCGCAGTGCTGCACTTACCCACACCCCGATAAAGGCCAGTAAAGTTTCGGTTGCCCATCTGGAATGACGATTGCAATGATTTCTTACTATGAAAGGTCAATTTGCGCGATTTTCACTCGGGTGTGCGATTTTGTGTAGTTCATTCCTAGTTTTGTTGCCGACCGCGATCTTTGCGCATGGTGGGGAGGATCACGGCGACCAAAAACCAAAATCCACATCGAACGCGAAAGGTGATGTTGCCCATTCAACCCGTTTGGGTGATCTTGAGGTCATGGTAAAACATCCGGCTATGGAGCCCGACAGGTCTACGACTGGGGTTCTTTTTATAACGAGATTTGAGACTAACGAGCCCTTCAAACTTGCCGCCGCAAAGATTGAGATCGAATCAGATAGCGGAGCGATCTTCAATGCGACTGTAGAGCCCGGCGAACAGGCGGGAACGTACGGTGTCACGTTTCCGGCGATGCCTGATGGCGTTTACAAAATGCGAACTAACGTGACGCACGACGGCGAGACGGACACGGCTACTTTTTCAGGAATCGATGTAAAACCTGCAGCTTCG